>JBJXEH010000061.1:0-6858 GCA_046153995.1 Micropepsaceae bacterium | reverse complement strand
TTCGTGCGGAACGAGAAGAATGGCGGTTCACGCAAGTCTGCGAAGGGTGTTAGAAAGAAGAGAGGCTAAGGGGAGATTCCATGCACAATTTCATGCGACTTGAATTGCGGACGAAGCTTCTTCTGGCATCGTTGTCGATGCTGGCAGTAGGCGCGGGTCTCGCGTTGCAGTTCGGCTGATCGCTACCTGTACCCACGTACCGGTTGGCTGCGGTCGATGTGCGGTTGGCCGGGCGGCTGTCCCGTTGCAGGGCTCGGGTGGCCGTCTAGGCGCATGTTGAACAGGAAGTATGTCGGCACGCAGAAGCCGACCTCGGCCTGTTGGAGCGCGCGGATCGCCGTGCCGTTGATCTTGTTGGGTGTCGAGGCATTGGCGCGGCGGCCGTCGCTTCTGATGTTGCCGTAATCGCGTGCGCTGATCTTGTCGTAGTTCGGTATCTTTTGGCAGATGTAGTCTTCGCGGCAGGTGCGGCTGGGCGAGCAGCTGTCCAGCATGCCGCGCACGACGCGGGCTTCAAGGCAGGCGCCGGCGTTGCCGGTGGCCGCACAAAGATCGAAGCCGTTGCCGCCTTGGTTTGCGCAGACGTGCGGTGGCGGTGCGATCGCCTCGACGCCGGCGAAGTTTTCTTCCGGCAGCGTGCAGCCCCGGCTTGCGCGGCCGAGCGGTGCGCCCGATTGCGGCAGTACGCAGCGGAGGCCGCTCGTTTCACCGCGACCGTAGGCGGAGCCCCCGAATTTCCATTTGTCTTGGAACGCGAACAGATTGTAGGCAGGGATCGGGCCGCGGCCGCCAGGCAGGTTGGCCACATCGGTGACCTCGCCCTTCCAGCAGACCGCACCTGCGGAGGCTTGCCTTCCCGCCACGACGCATTCGCCGAACAACACGGGTTCGGTACGCGACGTCACGGTGCGCTGGCAGACGGCGCCGCTCACGCAAGCCGGCGCGCCGGTGAACGCTGCCGGGGTCGTGCACATTTCGCCGACGGTTGCGGGTTTGAACGTGGGCTGAGTACCCGGCGGTGTCCATGCCGCGGCGGAGAAGGCCGAGTGCGGGCGGAACGTGTTGGCCTTGGCGCCTGCTGCCAGAGCTTCGACGTAGGCGCGGCGCCGTTCGATCTCGGCATAGGCGTGCGGGGAGAGTGGCAACTGCTGCCGGTTGAACTGATGCGAGAAGCGGTCGTCGGCGTAGCCCAGCATGTGGAAGCCCGCGGTACCGCTTGTCTGATGACAACCCATGCAGGTCAGATTGTTCAGGCGTTCGACAAGTGCGTCGTGCGACTTGATGTATTTGAGGCCACGGATGTCGATCGATTCCAGCAGAGTGCGCTTGCCCGCGAACAGACGCGAATAAGGCTTGTTTGCTTGTCTTGCACGGCCGAGCGTGGACCAGGAGAGCGCGAACTTGGTTAGGAATGCCGGATCGAAATCGACGACCAGCGTGCCATTGTCGAGTTTCGCGAGGTTGGTGCCTTGTTTTAGGAACGCGACGAAGCGGTCGAGGAGTGCGGGGTTGCGTTCGACGGCGAGTACGTCGGGCGTGTTTTCGAGCGTGACGGAGACGAGGCGCCCACCTTCCGCACGAAAGATGCGCTGCATGTACATCGCCTGGCCGCCGAAATCGTGCATGTAGCCGGACGTGAAGCGCAGCGATTGGAAGTTCAACTCGATCTGTTTGAACGCGAGATCGCGGAGCGCGGCGCCCTTCAGGGTTGCCGCGGTTTGACGCCCCTGCCAGCGGCGCGCGAAGGCGCTGCAATCCGGCTGCTTCGGATAAACCCGCACGACGTTCAGGAAGAATGGCAGCGACGAGCTTGAGGCCGGCGTGCGGTAGGACAAGCGATAGATAAAGCGGACTTCACCGCAGTTCGCCGGATCGAAGTCGACCTTGTCCATGCGGTTGACGACGGCGATCAGCTTCATGGCCCCGAACGGCGAGGCGAGCCAGCGCTGGTCGAAGTGGCGCGGTTCGTCGCCGTCGTATTCGATCGTGTAGGGGTACTGCGAATTGTTCGAGAGGTGGCGGATGAAGTAGCCGCCTTTCGTGTCATTCGCCGAGCGCTTGCCGCGGTCCTCGAAGTTGCGGATCAGGCGCACCATGTCGGGGATGTCGCCTGCGCCCGGCGGGATCACTTGCGGCAGCTGGTCGGTGCGCGGGTCGTGCGGCAACGGCCGGCCGATCGTGTCGGCGAGGTTCTTGTAGAACGCGTTGCGCGCGTAGAGATCGCTGGTGGCTGAGGCGCGCGAGCCGCCGAGTTGTTCGCCGAGCGAGAAGCCGCCGTTCTCAAGCGCGTTTAGCGTCGGGACGTCGAGGACGTTGACGGTCGATTCCGCGGCTGCCGCGTGCGCGAGCAGCGCGAACGCACATGCGATAATCCAACGCATTCGTCCCCCATCACGTCCTAGAGCGCGAGCATGTGGCCTTCTTCAGGCTTGGCCTTGCCGTCCAGCATAGCACGATAGACGCGTTCGACATCCGCTCGACCGTGGCCTTCGATCACCTTCATCCAACCATCGACGGAGGCGTTGAAGGCTGTCCAGGCCGAGGCCAGGTGCTTTTCGAGGCCGCCCTGGCCCCAGTCCTGGTTGCGTTTTTTCACGCGATCGGGGGCGAAGAAGAGTTGCGGCTTGGGGCCGGGAAGCTCGCCGGTTTGGCCGAGATGGTCCCAGTGCGTGGCGCCGACAGCGCAGCTGTACTTCAGGTCGTCCGCCCAATGTTTGTGGACGGCGAGGCGAACCTCGCCGCTGCCTGCCATGTCGACGAAGACGGCGGCTTTGTCGTGTGGGCTTTGCGCGACCGCGTCGTAGGCGACGACGCGGTCGTAGTACTTTGTCCGTTCGACAAAGCCTGTGTTCGATTTCGAGGTGAGGCCTGTGACCGCCACTTGGCCGCGGCGGTTTTGATGCAGCAGATACGCCAAGCCCAGCGACGTCTTGCTCGAGGCGCTCGACAGCACCACGTCGCGGGCACCGAAGAAGTCGTTGTCGGCGAGCAGATCCTCGATCAGGAACGAGGTCATGAACAACGGGCGTAGCAGCGCTTGCTGCGCTTCACGGGTTTTGTTGTAGGCGGGATCGGCGCCGACGCGGCTGGCGGTGGGCGGCGGCGTCGAAGAAGCCTTGCGGGGTGGCGCGCGCAGGTTCGACAACGACATGCGTCGACATCGGGAAGTAGCCGTAGACCCGTTCGCCAGGCTTCACGCCGTCGGCTTGCGATTCGACGACATCGCCAAAACCCCAGACCGGTATGCGGCCCCAGCCTTCGGGGGCGGGGAAGAAGTTCCAGTACATCATCATGTCGCCGAACGCGCCGTAGGTGACGTTGTTGGCGGTGAAGGCGAAGCGGTCGACTTTGATGAGTGCTTGGCCTTGTTTAAGCGCGAGTGGCGTTTCGACGAATTTCGTCTCGTGCAGGTTCTTGCGGCTGACGAGGAAGTCGGTGGAGGTGGTCATGGGGTGCCTCTCTTTAAGGTCAATCGTGGTCGGTCCTGCCTGAGCGCATGCGCTTGACGCTGCCGCGCCGTTTCTTGGTGTCCACGCGTTGGGCTTTTGCGGCGCGGGACGGTTTTGTCTTCTTGCGCGGTTTGGGGACGTGGGTTGCTTCTTTGATCAAGGCGACGAGGCGGGCCAGCGCGTCGGCGCGGTTGCGGTCTTGCGTGCGGTGGGTTTGGGCTTCGATGACAATGACGCCTTCTTTGGTGAGGCGGCGGCCCGCGATTTTTTGCAGGCGGATCGACACGTCCGTCGGCAGGTTCGGCGAGAGGCGCGCGTCGAAGCGCAGTTCTACCGCGGTCGAGAGCTTGTTCACGTTCTGCCCGCCGGGGCCGGAGGCGCGGACGAACGTCTCCGTGAGTTCGTCCTCGGCGATCGAGATTGTGTCGGTGATTTTGATCATTTGCGGCCCACGAATAGCGCCGATTGCGCCCGGCGCAAAGGCTTGGCACAGTCCGCCCGAAATCGAGGATTGGTGCTCATGAAGGTTCGGTTTGCCGCGGTTGCGGCCCTAGTCGTTGTGCTTGCCGCGGGCGGGGCGTTCGCGGCGTCGAAGCTGCGTCTTTCTATCGCGACCGGGGGAACGGGCGGCGTCTATTACCCCTATGGCGGGGGTCTCGCGCGCGTGCTGACGCAAAAGGTTGCCGGCTTCCAGGTGACGGCGGAGGTGACCGGCGGGTCAGTCGATAACATCAAGCTCGTCACCGCGGGCGACGCCGACATCGGGATGTCGACGGTCGACTCGGCGGTCGATGGCGTGAAGGGCGCCGGCGCGTACAAGGATACGGGGCCGCAGAAGATTGCGACGGTCGCCGTGCTCTACGACAGCTTCGTGCACATCGTCGCGCGGGCGGACGCGAAGATCGCCAAGGTCGCCGACATGAGGGGCAAGCGCGTGTCGGTGGGCTCTGCGGGCTCGAGCACCGAGGCGATCGCCGACCGGATGCTGGAGGCTGGCGGGTTGAACCCGATGAAGGATGTCGTGCGGGACAATTTGAGCGTGGCGGAGTCCGTCGGTGCGCTGAAAGACGGCAAGATCCATGCGATGTTTTGGATTGGCGGGTTGCCCACTTCGGCGATCACGGATCTGGTGACGACCGGGAACGTGAAGGTCGTGTTCGTGCCGGCGGCCGATTTGATCGCGCCGTTGAACAAGAAGCATCCGGGGCTTTATCGCTCCTTCACATTGCCCAAGGCGATCTACGCCGGCGTGCCTAAGGATGTGCCTGGAGTTGGGATTTCGAACATCATTTTCGTTGCGGCCGATATGAAGGCCGAAACGGTGACGAAGTTACTCGCGGGCGTATTCGACAACCTCGCCGAGGTGCAGAAGGTGCACCCGGAGGCGAAGTCGTTGACGCTGGCCGGGGCCGCAGCGAAGACTGCGGTGCCGTTCCATCCGGCGGCGCTTGCGTTCTACAAAGCGCGCGGCGTGGTTAAGTGACAATAAGCGCCTTATGACAGAGGTTGCGACCGACGAACAACCGACGCGTCGACTGTCATTGCCGATGGCGTGGGTTGCCGGCGTGTTGGCATTCGCACTTGCGGCGCTGGCGCTTTATTGGACGCAGTATTCGATCGGGACTACCGGTTATCGCGCGGCGTTCCTCGGGCTTGTGCTGGCGCTTTCGTTTTTGCTTTATCCGGCTTGGCAGAAGGGGCGGTGGCGCGATCGGGTTTGGATCGCCGATTGGGTTTTGATCGCGATCGGTACGGCGGCGCTCGTTTATCTGGCGACTCATATCGAAGAGGTGAAGACGCGGGCGACGCGGCCGCTGGAGCTTGAAGTTTGGCTTGGGATCGGCCTGATCGTTTGCATTTTGGAGGCGACACGGCGGACGACCGGGTGGGCTCTGCCGGCGATCACCATCGCGTTCCTCATCTACGCGTATGCGGGACCTTATTTTCCCGAACCGTTCGGGCATCGGGGCAAGTCGATCGAGCGGATCGTCGGGCAGAATTATCTGACGCTCGAAGGTATATTCTCGACGCCGCTCGACGTGGCGGCCACGTTCATCGTGCTGTTCACGATCTATGGCGCGGTGTTGGCGAAGAGCGGGGCGGGTACCTTCTTCATCGAGTGGGCGTTCGCGTTGTTCGGCAAGCGGCCGAGCGCGTCGGCGCCGGGGCGCGCGACGGTCGCGTCGGGGTTCTTGCTGGGCACCGTGTCGGGTAGCGGCGTCGCCACCACCGTGACGCTGGCGACGCTCGCGTGGCCGATGTTGAAGCGTTCCGGCTATCCGCCGAACGTGGCGGGCGGGTTGTTGTCGGCGGCGGGCATCGGCGCGCTGCTGTCGCCGCCGACGCTGGGGGCGGCCGCGTTCATCATCGCGGAGTATCTGGAGGTTACGTATCTCGACGTGCTCGTCATGGCCGCGCTACCGACGCTGCTCTACTACCTATCGTGCTGGCTGATGGTGGAGGCGGATGCGCGGCGGCTTGGCGTGACGCCCGTGCGCACCAGTGAGGCGAGCGCGTGGGCGCTGGCGAAGCTCCAAGGCTATCACTTCATCTCGCTCGGTGCGATCGCTGTGTTGCTCGTCGCCGGCATGAGCGCGTTCATGGCGGTGTTTTGGTCGATCGCGCTGGCGTGGGGCTTGAGTTTGTTGCGCGCGAACACGCGGCTTTCGTTGTTGGAGGGTGCGGCGGTTGGTGCGGTGTTTGCGCTTGTCGCGTGGGTCACTGGCGAGCGCCTCTCGGTGGCGGTGTTCATCGGTATGAGCGCGGCGACGCTTTATTCGGCAGCGATGTGGATCGGGGCGCGGCGCGAAGGTGCCGCCGTTGGTCCCGGCTCGACTGCGATGGTGGAAGCTCTGATCGACGGGGCGCGTAACGTCGTCGGCGTGGCGGCGACGTGCGCGTGCGCGGGGATCATCGTTTCGGTGATCACGCTGACGGGGCTTGGCCTCAATATCTCCGGCCTCATTGTCGATTTCGGCGGGGGGAACCTGTTCCTCACGATTCTGATGGCGGCGCTCGCGATGTGGGTGCTCGGAACCGCGGTGCCGGTGACGGCGTCGTACATCATTGCGGCCGTGATGCTGGTGCCGGCGTTGACGGAAGCGGGCGTCGCCGCGCCGGCGGCGCACATGTTCCTGTTCTACTACGCGGTGCTCGCCGACGTTTCACCGCCGACGGCGCTGGCGCCATTCGCGGCAGCGGCCGTCACGCGGGGCGAAGCGTTCGCGACGATGATGCAGGCGTGGAAATATTGCCTGCCTGCATTCCTCGTGCCGTTCATGTTTTGCCTGTCGCCGGATGGCGTTGGGTTGTTGCTGATGGGCGATCCCTTGTCGATCGCGTGGACGTTCGGGACCGCTTGCATTGCCGTGACTGCGCTTGCCGCGGCGTTCGGCGGTTGGATTATCGC
>JBJXEH010000060.1:0-2563 GCA_046153995.1 Micropepsaceae bacterium | reverse complement strand
CTCGAAGCGACGATGCGCGTCTACAATCAGTACGGCCGCCGCGACAACCTCTACAAATCGCGCATCAAGATTCTGGTGCACCAAATCGGCGCCGAAGAAATGCGCCGCCAAGTCGCCGCCGAATTCGCCGAAATCAAACAGCACGGCGCACTGGCGCTGCCGCAAGCAGAAATCGACCGCATCAACGCTTACTTCTTGGACCCCGCGTTCGAAACGCTCGCCGACGAAGACCTCACCGCACAGCGCAAGACCAAAGCGTTCGCTGCTTGGCTCGACACGAACGTGGCCAAACACAAAGTCCCGGGCTATGCGATCGTCACGATCTCGCTGAAACCCATCGGCGGCATCCCGGGCGACGCCAGCGCCGACCAAATGGACCTCGTCGCCGACTTGGCCCACCGCCTGAGCTTCGACGAAGTCCGCGTCAGTCACGAGCAAAACCTCGTGCTCGCCCACGTGCGCCAGCGCGATCTCTTCGACCTCTGGCAAGCGCTGGATAAAGCGGGCCTCGGCACCGCGAACTACGCGCTCATCACCGATATCATCGCCTGCCCCGGCCTCGACTATTGCGACCTCGCAAACGCACGCTCGATTAGCATCGCGC
This sequence comes from Micropepsaceae bacterium, assembly GCA_046153995.1. Classification (GTDB taxonomy): domain Bacteria; phylum Pseudomonadota; class Alphaproteobacteria; order Micropepsales; family Micropepsaceae; genus SZUA-430. Next base: position 1,959 of record JBJXEH010000060.1, on the reverse strand, counting down.
AAGCGCTCTCTACGCGCTTCGCCGACCTCGACCGCCAACGCAACATCGGCGAGTTGAAGCTAAAGATCTCCGGCTGCATCAACGCCTGCGGCCACCACCATGTCGGCCACATCGGCATCCTGGGTGTCGATAAAAAGGGCGTCGAATACTACCAAATCTCGCTGGGCGGCTCCGGCGCGGAAGACGCGTCGGTCGGCGAGATTTTGGGGCCGGCGTTCGGCGAAGCCGACGTGCCCGACGCGATCGAAAAACTCATCGACACCTACCTCGCCGCGCGCCAACCAGGCGAACGCTTCTTGGACACGTACCGCCGCCTCGGCGTTCAGCCGTTCCGTGAGAAACTCTATGCCGCTCATTAGAGACAACGCGTTCGCGGAGAATACGTTCGCGCACGTCGCCGACGAAGAGACGCTGCCGGAAGGCGCGATCGTCGTGTCCCTTAAACGCTTCCAAGCCGAGCGCGATACGCTGCTCGCCCGCAATACGCCGTTGGGCCTTCGCCTCACGTCAGACCAATCGGCGGAAGCCATCGGCGCAGACATCCACCACTTCGCCGTCATCGAACTCGAGTTCCCAAAATTCAAAGACGGCCGTGGCTACTCCTGGGCCCGCCAGCTCCGCCAACGCCTTGGCTACACGGGCGAACTGCGCGCCGTCGGCGAAGTGCTGCGCGACCAGTGGCTGTTCATGCGCCGTGTCGGCATCGACGCCTTCGAAGTTCGCCCCGGCACCCGCATCGAAGACTTCCGCGCCGCGATGGCCGAACAAACGGTGTTCTACCAACCCGCCAGCGACCGCGTGCGGAACGTGCTGGACTTGCGTCACAGCCGCCCCGCACGCATCGCCGCGGAGTAGGCCTCAGGCCGCCTTCGCCAACACAACGGCCGGCGGGAAGTGCAGCGACACCGTGGTGCCGCGCCCAACCTCGCTCTCAAGCGAAAGCGACCCGCCATGCAACTTCATCAGCGCATTGACGATCGGCAAACCCAGCCCCGTACCGTCATGGCTGCGCGTCTCGGCGTTGTCGACCTGCGCGTACGGCGCCAGCGCTTTCGCGATGTCCTGGGCCGCAATGCCGATACCATTGTCCGCAACCGCAACCGTCACACCGCGATCCGCGCGCACCGTCGCGCGCACGGTGATCGTGCGTCCCGGCGGCGTGAACTTCATTGCGTTCGAGAGCAGATTGAGCAGCATCTGCTTCACCGCACGGCGGTCCGCACTGATCGCAGGCATGCCCTCGCCAAGCTCGACGCGAAGCCCATGATTGCGCTCGACATTCGAAAGCTCGCAAGCCTCCGCGACAAGCTCCGCCACGCGCACGGGCTCGCAACTCAACTCCATCTTGCCAGCCTCGATCTTCGAGAGGTCCAAGATGTCGCGAATGAGCGACAGCAAATGCGCACCGCTGACGTGGATGTGGTGCGCATACTCCGGATAGCGCTTGTCGCCGGCAGAGCCGAACATCTCGCGCTCGATCATCTCGGAGAAACCCAAGATCGCGTTCAACGGCGTACGCAACTCGTGACTCATCGTGGCCAAGAAACGCGACTTCGCGGTGCTCGCCTCGACAGCCGCCGCGCGCGCCTTCTCAAGCTCCACGACCTTCTCGCGCAGCTTGCGCGTACGCTCGGCAATCAGCTGCTCAAGCTTGGCGCCACCGGCGTCAAATTGGGCGCCGCCAGCTGCCACATGTTCACCGCGCGCGCGCAGATGCACCACAATCATCCCGCATACGCAGGAGACGAACGCGAGCACGCCAAAACCAGTCAAATCAATCAAAGTGTACATAGGGTTCGAGCCTCAGTTACTTGGCCCCCCGCACATCGTCCGGCATGGCGACGCAACCGCCGCCGGACAAGCGCCCATGTGACGAACGCTACAACGTGCCCCTTACAAAGCCCTCAACCGCGAACGATGCATTTGAATCGACTTCTGCGCCCCGCGCGATTGACCGGC
>JBJXEH010000059.1:0-2692 GCA_046153995.1 Micropepsaceae bacterium | reverse complement strand
TCGTGCAAAGTCACCGCGCCCAGCGGGAACTTGCACACTTGGCCGATGTTGCAATCGACCGCGCCGATCGGATCGGGCTTGTTGTAGTCGTCCCACTCGTTCAGCTCGACCGAGAACGGCACGTCCGGCACGCGGATCAAGCCGGTCGTGCAGCGGAACTTGCCCTGGCAACCGGCGAGTTCCGGATCGCGCGGACCGAAGCACTTGCGATACTCCGTGCCCTCGCGGATGCAAACCTGAAGCTCGGGATCGACCATCGGCCAATCCCAGTTCTGGCCGTTCTCCTTAAACCGCGAGAACTCGACGTCGATGCGGACAGCACGCCGCCACACACCGGGCGTATAATCGGACGCGACTTCGACGCGCACGCCCCCGACAGGGACCTTGTTCACGTACCGCTGATACGCCGTCGGCCCGAAATAGACCGCCGCCGCGCCGACTGCGCAGCCGATCACGAACCAACCAAAGCCACCTTGCGCCATAGCCCTCTCCACATAGTGACCGCGAACAAACCCTGCCCGCGTCCAACACTCAAGCTCTCAGGAAAAAATGGCGGTAGCGTGTCCCCGGGCGCGGGAATAGGGGAAAAGTCGATTCTCCTGGCAGATGTGGCAGCCGCGAGAAGAGGCGAAACGCCAAGCACACCAAGCCGGTAGTGCTTCCTTCCGCCGTGCGGAGGTCGCGCAAGCACTGAACTGTTTCACGCCAAGACGCCAAGCCGCAAAGTTGCGCATCCGATCGGCGCGAAGCGCCTATTCACCGTTCGAATGGCGCCTGCGGCGCCGTAGAGCGCTTTCTTCTTTGCGGCTTGGCGTCTTGGCGTGAACATACAGCATCGCCGCAGCTCAGGTGACCGGCCGTGCGCACAAGCGGCTTGGCGTGCTTGGCGTTTCAACTTTCCTGGCGGCGCTAGTTCTCGTCGCAGGCGGGCCAGTTTTTGAGGCCGCGTTCGCCGTTGGCGTTGGTGCCGTAGCAAGTGTCAGGGAACTCGCCAGCGAAGTCGCGCTGAAGTCGGATCGCCTGTTCGAAGTCGGCGCGGGCGTTGTCGTAGTCGCCCTTCTTTTCGTAGGCCCCGCCACGGTCGTAATGCGTGTTCGCGTCGCCGGGCTGGAGCGTGAGGACTTGGCTGTAATCGGCGATCGCCTTGTCGCTTTCGCCGGTCTGCACATAGGCATAAGCACGCTGGGCGTAGGCGTTCACGAGGCCGGGTTCCAGACGAATCGCCTCCGAGAGATCGGCGACCGCCTTGTCGTACTCATTGTAGGCGTTGCGGTAATTGCCGCGGGCGGCATAGCCGCGGGCATCCGCCGGCTTCAGCTTGATCGCCTCGCCCGTGTCGGCGATGGCGAGGGGGTAATCGCCTTTCTCCATGAAGTAGATCGCCGCCCGGCGCAGATACGCTTCAAACCGGATCTCCAGCGGCAGGCTCGCATTCGCGACCAATCCGTTGCAGGCATCGAAGCGGCGGTCCGTGTCGGCGCTGAGGTCCGCGCACAACACAGCATCCCGCGCAGGGTCCGCGGACGGCGCGGGCGCCAGCGCCGACAACACAAACGCAGTTGCCACGGCGAACACTTTCATAGGTTCGCGAGTACACCAGATCGAAGGGTGCGCCAAGAACGCAGAACGCGCATTAACGTTGACCGGTCGGAGTACCTAGCGTGGAACTGTCACATCTAACGGGCGAGTGCGGCGTCTATTCGCACAAGCAATTCACGCCACGCCGCATCGATATCATTCGTCCACGCGGCGCCCAACAACGCGGCAAAGGTGTCGCGGATAGTTGTGTAGAAGACCGCGAACACCTCGCGCGGCACGCCGAGGTTTTCGTGATTCACGATTTCGGCACGCATGAGGTTGCCGCCGTACCTGTCGCCGTCGGCGAAGTCGAGCATCGCGGTCAGCGCTTCCGTCAGCATGTTGCCGCGCACGCCGCCGCTCGTATCGCGGACGAACAGCTTCTCCATTTCAGGGTGCTCGGCGAACAAGCGGGCGTAGACCTCAGGCATCGGGTCGCCGCGTTCGGCCACCAGCTCCAGGCTTCGCGTGATTAAAGAGGTATCCATAGGCGAGACGGCCTGCCGCCTTGACGGTTTATGAGGCCCTTGTTATCAGCCCGCCATGATGCTGCCTATGTCGAAGCGCACGATGAAAACAAAGACGCCCTTCCCGGCGGCTTTGGACGTCGCGCGCCAGGTCTAAGCGCGCAGCTACCCAAAGGCCCCGCCGGGATACGGACGGGGCCGAATTTCATCGGCGCCCGTCTCCGGCTTAAAACAGAAGAGAGACCGATGTCAGTCGCCGAACTAGCCTCCCGCAACCACCGCCGCGCGTTGCCGCCCTCCCCGTCCGTCGCCGTCGTCGGCGCCACGGGCGCTGTGGGCGTCGAACTCGTGAAGTGCCTGGAGGCCCGGAAGTTCCCGCTCTCGCGGCTGAAGCTCCTCGCCTCGCCAAGGTCGGCGGGCAAGAGCATGGGCTTCCAGGGTCGCGAGGTCACGATCGACGCGCTCGATGCGGTTAGCCTCGACGACATCGATATCGCCCTGTTCGCGGCGGGCAGCACGATCTCGAAAGACTTCGCGAAGCCCGCGCGCCGCCGCACCGTGGTCGTCGACAACTCGTCCGCCTTCCGGATGGACGAAGACGTGCCACTCGTCGTGCCGGAGATCAACGGCGCCGACGCACTCGCCCA
>JBJXEH010000058.1:0-4976 GCA_046153995.1 Micropepsaceae bacterium | reverse complement strand
TCGCGTCGTTCAGATCGAGTTCGCGGGTTGCTTCGTCGATGACCACGTTTTCGAGCACGGTGCCGAAGCGTTTTGTGGTCGCGTAGATTTCGGGCTCGGCTTCGGGCGACAAGCGGATCATCTTCGCGTAGCAGCCGCCTTCGAAGTTGAACACGGTTGTGTCGGACCAGCCGTGTTCGTCGTCGCCGATCAGCGTGCGGTTCGGGTCGGCCGACAGCGTCGTCTTGCCGGTGCCGGAGAGGCCGAAGAAGATCGCGCTGTCCTTGCCCTTGCCGACGTTGACCGAGCAGTGCATCGGCATCACGCCTTTGGGCGGCAGCAGATAGTTCAGGATCGTGAACACCGACTTCTTCATTTCGCCCGCGTAAGACGTGCCGCCGATGAGGACGAGCTTCTTCTCGAACGAGACCGCGATGACGGTGCCGCTCGCGGTGCCGTGCAGTTCGGGGTCGGCTTGGAAGCCGGGCAGGTCGATGATCGTGAAGTCGGGGTTGAACGCTGCGCGTTCGGCTGCCTTCGGTTCGATCAGCAGATGCTGGATGAACAGCGAGTGCCAGGCGTATTCGGTGACGACGCGCACGGGCAGGCGATGCGTTGCATCGGCGCCGCCGAACAGGTCTTGCACGAACAGTTCGCGGCCTTGAACGTATGCGCGGAACGAATTCAGCAGCGCATCGAAATGCGCGGGCGTCATCGATTTGTTGTTGTCCCACCAGATGTGCTTCTCGACGGCGGGTTCGCGCACGACGAACTTGTCGCCGGCGGAGCGGCCGGTGTGGATGCCGGTCTTGACGACGAGCGGGCCGTCCTTCGCCAGGATGCCTTCATTGCGCTGGACCGCTTCTTCGACGAGCGATGCCATCGGAAGGTTCCAGTGGACGTGGCGCGTGTTCTTCAGGCCGACGTGATCGAGGCTTTGCCCGGCAATCGTCTTCATTCGTCAAGCTCTCCGGCGCGCCGATCCCCTAACGGAACGGCGGTGTTTCCAAGGTCAATTGCAAGGCGCGCAACATAGGGGCACCCCCATCGCTGAGGCAACAAGACTCTGGCCGTCTGAGCGTCGCGGTGCCAGGAATACCTTCAACACCTTAACCACCGTACGGCGTACTTCGCACATGCAGCAGCTTAAGGCCGCCACGTCCGGCAGTGCCGTCGAACGCCTGCTCGGCTTCTGGCGCGAAGACGGGTGGCCGACGCTACGGCTGGCGGCGCCGGTGATGGTGGCGCGCGCGGGCATCATCTTCATGGTGTTTGTGGATTCGATCGTGACGGGCCGCAGCGGCGCGTCCGAGCTTGCCTTTCTCGCCCAAGGGTTTGCCGCCCAGTCGGTGATGATGATGATCGCCATCGGCCTGTTGCAGGGTTCGATGGTGCTGATCGCGCAGGCTTACGGCGCGGGGGAGAAAATAGCCTGCGGCGAAGCTTGGAAGGCGGCAATGACCATCGCCGGCACGTTGGGCGTTCTATTTGCGGGCGTCTTCTTTCTGGTGGAACCGGCGTTGCGGGCGACGGGCCTCGATCCCGAACTTGCGCGCGGTGCGGGTCGCGTGTCGCAGCAGTTCGCTTGGGGCTTACCGCCGATGCTGCTCTATGTGGCATGCGGGTACTTTCTCGAGTCGATTAAGCGGCCGTTGGTCGGCATGAGCATTATGCTTGCCGCGAACGTGTTAAATATCGTGGCTGACGGCGTTTTCGTTCTCGGGTGGTTCGATTGGGTTACGCCGATGGGCGCCGTCGGCGCGGTGATGACGACGTCGGCTATCCGGTGGCTGAGTTTCGCAGGCATGCTGGCGTTCATTGTTTTCATGCCAGACGCCGCGTCTTACGGCGTCAGGTCGCCGTTCCCGGGGCTTTGGAAGCGCGTCGTGCGCATCTTGCAGCTCGGCGCCCCGATCTCAATTGCGTTGGGTCTTGAGGCGGGGGCGCTCAGCGCGCTGACGTTTATGTCCGGGCACCTGGGCGCCACGGCCGCGGCGGCGCACCTTCTGACGTTCAACTTCAACGGCGTGATCTTCATGACGGCTGTCGGGATGTCCGCCGCCACCGCCGTCAGGGTCGGTCACGCGGTGGGAGCGCATGCACACGAGCGGATCGCGCGCGCCGGTTTGGCCGGCATAGTGTTGGGTTTTCTCCTGATGAGCGCGTTCGGGCTCGTGGTCTTGCTGCTGCCGCAGACGATCAGCGCGATCTATATCGACGACGAAGCAGTTTGGGCGATCTCGAGGCAGACGCTTCAAGCGGCTGCCTTGATGATCGTTTTCGACGGCGTGATGACCATCACGATGGGGGCACTGCGGGGTATGGGCGACGTGCGCTGGCCGGCGCTTCTGCATGGCGTGGCGTTCTGGGTTGTTGGGGTTCCGGTCGCCTATGCCCTCGCTTTTCCGGCGGGAATCGGCGCTGTAGGGTTAATCTTGGGGATAAGCCTCGCGATGCTCGTTTCGCTGGTATTGCTTGGCTTGCGCTTTCGCCTGGTATCGGCGCGAACCATCGCGCGTGCGTAGCGGGCGGCGGGTGCTTATATTCGGGCCAACAGATTCACCGAGGCGGCTTTAGGGCTCATGACAACCACCATCGCGCTTGTCGACGACGACCGGAACATTCTCTCCTCGCTTTCGATGGCGCTGGAGGCGGAAGGCTATCAGGTGCGCACCTATAACGACGGCGCGCAGGCTTTGACCGCATTGCAGGCGTCGCCGCCGGCGCTTGCCATCCTCGACATCAAGATGCCGCGGATGGATGGGCATGAGGTGCTCCGGCGTTTGCGCCAGGCTTCCGATTTGCCGGTGATTTTCCTAACCTCGAAGGACGACGAAGTGGACGAGGCTTTGGGCCTTTCCATGGGGGCGGACGACTACATCAAAAAGCCATTTTCGCAGCGTCTGCTGCTGCAGCGCGTGCGTGCGGTTTTGCGCCGGGCGGAAGCGCGCGGAATGCCGGCGGCTGCGGCCGGTGCGAAAGAGGTGATGACGCGGGGCAAGCTCACGCTCGACTCGCAGCGTCACTCGTGCAGTTGGGACAGCAAGGACGTGCAGTTGACGGTGACCGAGTTCCTGATCCTCAACGCGCTCGCGCAACGGCCGGGCTTTGTGAAGAGCCGCGATAACCTGATGGATGCCGCCTATGACGATCAGGTCTATGTCGACGACCGTACGATCGACAGCCACATCAAGCGGCTGCGCAAGAAGTTCAAGGTCGTCGACGAGCAATTCGATTCGATTCAGACGCTGTACGGCGTCGGTTACAAGTACATAGAAGCTTGAGTGCAGCAGACCCGGTAGCGCCAGAGGAAGAGAAACAGGTTGGGCGGTTCGCCCGCTGGTTCGACGGCCTCTTTGTACCGAAATCGCGGCCGACGGGCATGGCGGAGCGCCCCAAGCGTTGGCTGTCGGCGCTGACCGTTCAGGTCTTGGTCTTCAACATCCTCGCGCTCGCTTTCTTTATCTTCGGGGTTTACTGGGTTCAGGCGGTGCGCGTGAGCTTGGTCGAGGAGCGCGTGAAGTCGTTGATGGCGCAGGCTGAAATCGTGTCGGCCGCGCTTGCGCGCTTTGCGTCGAAAGGCGACGTACCCGAGGACGAAGATGCCGCAACCGATGTCGATGCCAACAAGGCGGCGGACGTTCTAAAGCTTCTCGTCGGACCGACGGGTATGCGGGCGCGCGTCTTTGCGCGCGACGGCACACCGCTTCAGGACACGCGCTTTATCCTGACGCGCAATCAGGTGACGATCACGCCGCTGCCGCCGCCGGGGCAGATCGATGTGTTCGGCGAAATCGAGAGAGGCGTTAAGCAAAACGTCTATGCGCTCCGGCCGGGTAAGGATTTGCCGCCCGTCGTCAATGACGATCCGCAGCAGCGCGGGCAGAACTATGAGGAAGTGCGCGCCGTGCTGGAGCGGGGCGAAGCGGGTTCGGCCGAGCGGATCAATGCTGAGGGAAATCTGATCGTTTCCGTCGCCGTGCCGATACGGCGGTTGCAGTTCATCATGGGCGTCTTGATGCTTTCGACGGAGGCTGGCGACATCGACGACGCACTGCGGCAAGAATGGTTGCAGTTGTTGCTCGCCGCGTTCATCGCGTTCCTCGTGCTGTTGGCCGCGTCGGTGTTTCTGCTCTATCGCATCACCGGCCCCGTCCGGCGTCTGGCCGATGGTGCCGATGCGGTTCGGCGCGGCGAGCGCCAGGTGAGCGTCATCCCAAACTTTGCCAACCGCGCGGACGAGATCGGGGATCTTTCGGTGACGCTGCGATCGATGACGTCGGCGCTCTATGCGCGCAGGGATGCGATTGAGCAGTTCGCGGCGGACGTCGCGCACGAGATCAAGAACCCTTTGACCTCGGTCGGCAGTGCGATCGAAACGCTGCAGCGCACGGCCGACGAAGACAAGCGGCAAAAACTGATGAGTGTCGTCCGCGACGACGTGCGGCGGCTCGACAAGCTGATAACCGACATCGCGGATTCTTCGCGCCTCGATGCCGAGCTTTCGCGCGAGCGGGCGGCCGACGTCGATATCGCTGGCTTGATCGGCGCGATGACGCAGATGTTCGACGACCCGGACAGGCCCGGTGGGCCGAAGTTCAAACTCGATCTGCCGGTCGATACGTTCGTCGTGCGCGGGCTCGACGGGCCGTTGGCCCAGGTGTTCCGCAACGTGATTGAAAACGCCGTGTCGTTCTCGCCGAAGGGTGGCGAGATCAAAATCTCGGCGACGCCGATCGATGGGCGTGCGGTGATCACGATCGACGATCAGGGGCCGGGGATTCCGGAGGAGAATCTCGAGACGGTGTTCCGGCGCTTCTATACCGAGCGGCCGCCGTCGCACGGGTTCGGGAAGAACTCGGGGTTGGGTTTGTCGATTTCGCGGCAGATCGTTGAGGTGCATGGCGGGCGAATTTTCGCGGCCAACTTGCGTGATGAGAGTGGCAAGGTTGTTGGCGCGCGGTTCACGATCGAGTTGCCGTTGGCGCCGGTGAGCT
>JBJXEH010000057.1:0-28191 GCA_046153995.1 Micropepsaceae bacterium | reverse complement strand
CTCTTCGTCCGGCGCGCACGGCGTGCGCGTGGCGCTGCTTGCGCCGTCGAACGACTTATCCCCCACCGCCTTGATCCCCCGGTCCGATGCACGGAGTCTAGTCCGGCACCATTTTAGGTTTCGTAAGCGGCGATTGATTAAACGGCTATGAACTCCGGCCGTTTGCGCCCTTGAATTCTTGCCGTTTCGTTAAAGTTTGCGCTGCGGCAGCAAACCTAGGCGGCTTGCGACCATGCGGTCGGCGACGCGCTTCGGCAGGTTGTTCAACATAAAGTTCAAGAATGGTTCCGGCGTGACGACGTAACGCGTCTTGGGTTTTGGCGTGGTCAGTGCGTGCATGATCTTTTCACCCAGGAATTCCGGCTTGAGGCCTTTGGCGCCTTGCTCACCTGCCAGCTGCATCAGCTTCTGGAGTTGGCGCGCGTAAAACGTGTTTGCGTAGGGTGTGATGTCGGTCTTCTCGCCCTTCTCCCAGATCGCGGTCGCGACCGCGCCCGGTGCGATCGAGATGACGTCGATGCCGAACGGCATGAGTTCGCGGCGCAAACCTTCGGTCAGCCCTTCGAGGCCGAACTTCGAGACATTGTAAGGCGTCAGGAACGGCATGGCATTACGACCGCCGACAGAGGAGATGTTGACGATGCGGCCGGGCGGGCCCGCCAGCGTTTCGTCGATGCCGAGCAGCGGGGCAAACGCCTGCGTCGCGATCACGACGCCGGTTAGATTCACCTCCAGCTGTTTGCGGAATTCGTCGAGCGGCAAGTAGACCAATGGACCCACGACCGAAATGCCTGCGTTGTTGACGAGGCCCATGAGCTTACGGCCGCCCAGCGCATCGCGCACGATCTTCGCGCCGGCGCGTACGGCTTGTTCATCGGTCACGTCGAACTTCAGCGGTGTGAATTTTTGTCCGAATTCGCGCTGCAAGCGTTCGCCGTCGGCGTCGTTGCGTACGCTGCCGAATACGCGATGGCCGGCCGCCGTTAACACCTTCGCTGCGCCCCAACCGATGCCGGTCGATACACCGGTCACGACGACTGCTTGCTGCGCGTTTGTCATTCACCATCTCCATTTGCGAACGCACCAATACATATCGCGCGCGCGAATTGCCACTATAGGCAGAGCGCGTGAGTGTTAACGACAAACGCGCGGCGATTGTTGCGGCGCAAGGGCGAATTGCTTTGCCATCGCAAATGACGGGGCGGACACTCGCTTTCCGCGAGCGAATCATCCGTTCTTGCATCGCGTAGGGAGGGCTTAAGCCATGGATATGACAAGTCTCATCATCAGTCTGATCAGCGGCGCCGTAGGTGGCAATGCGGCCGGCAAGGTGCTCAAGAATTTCGACATGGGGACACTTTGGAACTCGGTCGCCGGTATCGTGGGCGGCGGCTTGGGCGGGCAGATCATGGGCCAGCTCGGGATCGATCCGGGTTCGGCGACGGGTGGCGGCGACTTGACCTCGATCGTGAGCCAGATCGCCGGCGGCGGCGTGGGTGGCGCCGTGCTGCTTGTGGTCGCGGGCTATGTGAAAAAGATGATGTCGAAGGCGTAGGCGACAGCTTTTGGGGCGCCGTCAGCCGCCGGCGCCCTTCATTTCGACATCGGCCTTGCAGACCGATGCACCAAGCTGCCTTTTTCGACCCGCTGCAGCGGCCGAAGGCTAGCTCAACCGGCCATCTTTTGGCAGTGTTCGTGGCAATTGTGGTTGCGGTGATCGGCATCGCCCACGCCTTGTTGGGGACCGCCATGGCGAATTCGCTCCGCCTTTCAGTTTTTCTCACTTCAGTTTGCGTGGCGGCAGCCGCGCATGCCGGAGCGCCGGCCGGATACTTAGACAGCCGCGATCTGTGCGGACTTTACAATCCTTCGGGGTTCGAGAACGCGGAACCGATCGGGGAGGCGGAGGCCGAATATCCCTACCAGGCGGAGCGCGACTGGGGCGAAGGTTGGGTGCTCGCGGAGTTCGGCGTCACAGCTGACGGCCGGGTGCGGGACCTCACGGTCGTCGATGCCGTCGGCGCCAAAGAATTCGTTACCGCGACCGTCACCGCGCTCAACGCGCGGCGGTTCAAACCCGCGCTGCGAAACGGCAAGCCGGTGGAGCAGCACCTGCACAACACCTGGATCAAGTACTACTTCGAAGATACACCGCATGGCGTGACCCACAAAGAATTTCCCGAGCGATTCGAAACGGCGCGCAATCGGATCAAGAGCAACCGGTTCGAAGAGGCGATCGAGCAGGTTGAGCTCATGCTTAAGGTGTGGCGGCTCAACCGCTACGAAATTGCAATGAGTTCGTATCTTCTCGCGATCGCCTATGCGAAAACAGGCGACTGGGAGAATGCGCGCGCCAATATCGAGCATGCACTTGGTGAGAACGGCAGGTACTTGAACGCATCGATGCAGCCCGAGGCGATGGAGTTGTTGGTCAAAGCTCGAGCGCAAGCGAGCGACTTGGCCGGCGCCTACTGTGCGTTCCATCGAGCCAGCCCCGACAAGCGTGCCGCGCTGGCGCCGCTGAAAGCCGAAATCGAGACGCGCTTGCTGAGCGACGACCCCTTGGTTTCGAATGGCAAGCTCATCAAGCACCCGCTCGCCGATCAGCCGGGGATGTGGCGGCGCCAATTGGTGCGACAGAAGTTCTCGTTCGCAAACGTGAGCGGCGAGGTGAAGTCGTTCCGCCTTTCCTGCATCGCCGCAGGCATCGAGCACGCCGTCGATCCGGAGATGCAATGGACGGTCCCGGAGAAAGCCGGGACGTGCGTCATCCGCGTCTTCGGGACGCCGGGCGCCACGTTCAAGCTGGTGGAAGAGTGGTGAGGCGCCGCTCAAGCGCCCCGGGTGCACTAACAAGGATTGGAGCTCCGCGATGAGGCGATCAATTTGGCGTTCGTTGTTGCTCGCTGGTTTGTTCCCAATCGTGTGTCATGCGCCTGCGTCGGCTCAAGAAACCGACGACGTCAATTGCCGCACGGCCTACCCCACCGGCTTCACGCCCGCCGACAAGGGATTGTTCCCTGCACCGGTATATCCCCGCGCGGCGCTCAACGATTGGAGCGAGGGCTTTGCGTTTCTCGAGTTCGCCGTGACAGCGCAGGGCGAGGTGCGCGATGTATTCGTCGTGGACGCGATGGGTGCGAAAGAGTTCGTGACGACTTCCGTCAAGGCGCTCTTAGCGCATCGATTCAAGCCGGCGATGCGCGGCGGCGCACCCGTTGCACAGCCGCTCCATACCTTTTGGATCACCTACATGTTCTCGGACTCGAAAGCGGAAGCCGATCATTCGGAATTCATCGAGACATTCAGGCGAGCGCGGCGGCAACTGCAGGACAACCGGCCGGATGAAACGATCGCAACGCTCAATCGCATGTTTCTCTGGCGGCTGAATCTCTACGAGCAGGCCATGGGCTCTTATCTTTTGGCGCTCGCCTACGCCCAGAAGCAAGACGCCGAGAGCGCGCGCTATCATGCGGAGCATGCGGTCGCCGAAGGTGCGCGACATCTGGATGGCGCCACGAGAACGGCGGCTCGCGAACTGATCGTAAAGCTGCTGGCGCAAACCGGAAACGTTGCCGGCGCGCTGTGCGCGATCAACGATCTTCCCCCTGCGTCGCGCCCGTCTTTCGCGCGCCGCGGCATGGACTTGCGGAATGCGCTCGCTAGCGATACCCCTTTGGTGTCGGATGGAAAAATTCTGAAGCAACCCTTGACGGATCAGCCGCCAAATTGGCGCCGCAAACTCATGCGGCGCAAGTTCTCGTTCGCAAACTTCAACGGCGAGGTGAAGTCTTTCCGGCTCGCCTGTGTGACGACCAGCTTCGAGTCGGCGGTCAACATGGAAACGCAATGGACGGTGCCGGAGGATGCGGGAAGCTGCTTCATCCGGGTGACGGGAGCCGCGGGCGCGACGTTCAAGTTTGTGGAAGAGCGGTGAGTGCTTGACTCGCGGCACAACGGAACCAGAGAGTCGACCCCTGTCTATTAACTCGGTGACAGTGCACCATTTCAAATTGGTGAACCGTCACCGATTCAACGGTCGCTGAAAGGCGGTAGTGATGCCGACGGCCCTCCTGTTTGAGAGCCGGTTCGTTCGCTGAGCCATGTTGCGATCGTGTTCAACACCGCTTCGCGCTTGACCCAGTGCAACAACATATGCGGCCCGCCCTCGAACTCTACCAATGACGCATCCGAGGGAAAGCGCCGGTGAAGCGCGCGAATGCACCGTAACGGAGACACATCTTCGCCAGAGCCGACCAATGTTAGGGTCGGCGCCGCTACGGCCGGCGCATCGTCGAAGGCGCTCAGCCCAAGCCTGAGTATGCCGCATACCAGCGCGGGCGAAATGCGGCGTAAGATAAGCGGATCTGCAAGCAACCGTATCGCGGTATCAGGCGTCAGACCGTCCGCGTTGATCCGCTCGACAAATAAGTCCGCGCGCGCGCCTATCGCTTGCAATGCGCGGGCCGCTAGACCGAATGAAATGCGGCGCATGGTGCAACCGAGCGCACCCGGCGCCACCAGGACCATGCCCGAAACACCCGCGGTATGGCCCTGTGCGCTCGCGTGAACGGCAAGCGCTGCACCCATGCTTTCACCCAGAACGTACAGCGGCACGTCCGGCACGCGGCCTGCGAGATATCGAAGGGCGTCGCGGATGTCATGCGACATGCGCGATTTGCCGGCCCACTTGCCGCGCGTTTGCGTTTGACCGAACCCGCGTTGATCGAAAGCCAGCGCCGCATACCCAAGCGCGGCGAAATAAGGTGCGATGGCGTCGAAGGCGCCCGCATACTCGCAAACGCCATGCAGCAGCAGAATGGCGCCGCGCGGGGACCGGGGACTCCACAAACGATAGGGGAGCGCGTATCCGTCAGCGGCCGAAAGGCGTCCCCGGTACACGGCGGCGTTGACCGATCCGTCACGCCAAGAAAGCGTGCCCAACGAGACCGGGTCCAGCGGCGACGGCAACCGGTCCTCGAACCGCGTTCCCCACTCGTAACGAAAGGTCGCCGACATCATCCATTACCCCGGTTGCGGATACTCTATAATTCTGCGTTCGGGTCTTCTGCGTTCGAGCGTTGCGCCCGCTCCAATTTTCTTTTTCGCGCTGCAGCGTCCCGTTCCTGCGCCATACGTTCGTAGTCTTCGGCTATCCGGCGCATGACGCCCTTCCCTCGCTCGTCCGGCATTTGACTCGCGCGTAAGCGTGCACCGGCGGCACGGTGGCGATATTCCGCGGCATCGAATTCCATGGGGACACTCCATTGCGTGCTACGTGCTAAACGCTTTGCTCGGCGCGGTGTTCCGTGGCGCCATGGTGTCGTTGCGCGGAGGCAACGGGTTCGCGCTATCGATAGCCCGCTAGCCTGGGAACAAGACCGCCGCTTCGGCGTTTCATTGGCTAGCCCTCCGGCGGATCGGGCGGCTTTTCAAGAGGAGTGGAAACATGCGTAGGCTTCTCGCTGCCCTGCTGATCATCGGCGGCATCGCGGCTCTCGCGACGCCCTATTTCACCTATACGGAGAAGGAACGCGTCGTCGACGTCGGGCCGATAGAGATCGACAAGAAGGAAACGAAGACTATTCCGATCCCGCAGATCGCGGCGGTGGTCGCAATCATCATCGGCCTCGGTATGCTGGCGATGAGTGGCCGCTCGGAGGCATAAGGCGGCGCTGCAACGCGTGCACCAAGTCTGAAACTTGCACGGGTAGCCAGCAGAAGAAGAAGCGCACGGCGTGTCGGCTCTGCCGGGAACAGCAGGGCCGATTCTTGCTTCTCGCACGCATCGTGTCGCCAAGTCTTAACCAAACGGACTCAGCGCGCACTTGCAGACCGGCGATCTTCGGGTAAAAAAGGAGACCTGAACCCGTCGGTATGCGAGCCCGCACCCGTGACCAAGGACCAAACGCCGAGGCACTACTCCGTCCGCACGCTCTTGCTCGTCTATGGCGGCATGGTAACGTTGCCGTTGCTTGCGCTTTTGGGCCTCTTCTTCTTGCGCACCAGCGGACTTGAGCGTCACCGCGTCGAGCAGCAGCTCATTCAATTGACACGCGATCTTGCAAACGACTTCGATCGCGATTGCGAGCGCCGTATCGCCACGTTGCGGGCGCTTGCGATTTCGCCTGCGATCAAGGCGCGGGATTGGCGCGGCTTCCACGCTCAGGCGAAGGCGGCACTGCAGGATGGGAGCTTTCTCATTGTGGTCGGCGGCGACCTACGCCAGCTCGCCAACACCTACGTTCCCTATGGCAAGCAACCGGAGTTCACCGGCGACAAAGAGACGGCGTTGCGGTTGCTTTCCACCAAGACCCCCATCGTCTCCGATGTGTTCACCAGCCTGGTCACCAAGGGTCCAGTTTACAATGTTGGCATTCCGGTGATCGAGGGCGGCGAGGTTCGCATTATGCTGTTCCTCGCCGTCAAGGCCGATGAACTGATGCCTGTTCTCAAGGGTCAACATCTGGGCGAGGGTTGGCACAATTCGATTTGGGATAGAAAAAATGTCGTCGTGGCGACCACCGATGGCACTCGGTTCGCGGGAACTACGTTGCCCGACTCGATTGCCAAGCCGCCACAGGAGAGAACGGTTTACCGGTCTCGAACGATCGACGGAAAAGCCGTGGCATGGCGGGCCGTCGTCTCCTCCAAGCTTTCCGGCTGGCATATCAGCATGGTGGCGCCTGCTGAGGCGGTTGAAGGGCCGTTGGTTCGTTCGACATGGTTTTGGGCCGGGGCGTTTGCCTTCACTCTCATGGTGACAACAGTCTTTGCCGCGGTGTTCGCCAACCGGTTGAGCCTACCCATACAGAGACTTGCTGAGACCGCCCGCGCGCTGGACCAGGGAGGGCTCCTGCCGTCGCCGACGAGAGGCAGCCTTACCGAGGCCAACGCGGTCGACGCCATTCTGCGGCAAAGCGAGAAGCAGCTGCGGGAACGAACCGAAGCGCTTCGGGAACGCGAACGGGAATTGGCACGCAGCCGGTCCGAGATCGACACGCTCTACGAAACGTCACCCATCGGCCTTGGGCTCATCGATCGCGACATGCGCTTCGTGCGGGTAAACCCTGCCCTCGCCGCAATGAACGGTGTGCCGATCGGCGATCATGCGGGCAAGGAGGTTTGGGAGGTGATGCCCTCGCTGCGGGCCACCGCAGAACCCCAGTTCCGCCGCGTGCTCGATCATGGCGACGTGGTGCAGACCGAGTTCGCGGACGAAACGGGCGGCCCGCCCGGTACGGCGCGTCATCGGCGTGAGGTGTTTTTTCCCGTGCGCACGGGCGAAGGGCAGGTGGTGGGCATCGGCGCCGTGGTCATCGACACGACCGAGAACAAGGAATTGCAACGGCGGCGCGACTTGTTGATGGACGAGCTTGCGCATCGCGGCAAGAATTTGCTGGGGGTGGTCCAGTCGATCGCGACGAGTACGTTTCCCCAGTCGCAGGAACGGGCCTCCTATCTGGCCCGCCTGCAATCGCTGTCGCGCACATACGCTTCGCTCAATGCGGGCGCCTTCGAGGGCGCGGGTATGGCCGCGATCGTCGCCAACGAGGTCGGTGCATTTTCGAGCCGCGCGGACATCTCCGGACCCGACCTGCTGCTCAAAGATAACCCCGCCCAAACGATGGCCTTGGTGGTGCACGAGCTATCGACCAACGCGGTCAAGTATGGCGCCTGGTCGAAGCCGGATGGCCGGGTCGCCATCGACTGGACGATCGACCTAAGCGGTGAAGAACCCCGCCTGGTGTTCAGCTGGCGGGAACGCGGCGGCCCCAAGGTTGTTCCTGCCGCTAAGCGCGGATTCGGTTCCACGATCACAGTCAAAGTCGTGACGATCGAGTTCGGCGCGGAACCGGAGGAAAGCTTTGCGGAGTCCGGATACCGGTATAACTTCTCGGTTCCGCTTGCTGCCGTGCAGTTGCGTTCGCGGTTGCTGCACCCTCAGCTTCGCGCATGACACGCGCGGGCGAGTTGATGGCGCCGGACAGCAATGCAAGAAGACGCGTTTTGCTTGTCGAGGACGAGGCGCTGATCGCGCTGGAACTCGAAGCTACGCTCGACGCCGCCGGTTTCGACGTGGTTGAACATGCAGCGACGCTCGCGGCCGCAATTGGCGCCGCGGAGAGCGCTGTTATCGATGCTGCTGTTTTGGATGTGAGCCTGGCACGGCAACAGGTGTGGCCCGCGGCCAAGATTTTGCTCGACCGCGGCATTCCGATTTTGTTCCTCACGGGCTTTGCGAGCCAAACGTTTCCGCCCCCGTTCGACACCATACCCAAGCTTGAGAAGCCGTGTCCGCCGGAGGTTCTTGTCGCGAGGCTTACAGCGCTCTTTGCACCATGAAGGCCACCGAAGGATGCGGCAGGTAGGCTGCGGCAAGTGGCGCGTTGACTTTTCTATAGTCTTGACTTATTTTACACACTTCCCTGGTTCTTTGAAATCAGCGGCTGCGACTTGAAACTGTTGATCGAGGATTGCCCCGGCCAAGATTTTTGGCTGGTGAGGCTTGCGGGAAATTTGCGTCCACAGACGATAAGTGCGCTGGGCGCATGCGTAACAAATTACACCAGTGTTACGTCAATGTTACGCCAGAAACCGCGGAGCTACGCCGTTGTTACGTTGTTACGGATTCGATTGAGTCTGTTTTCGCAACTGGGCCTAAATCGCGTAGTCGGCGGCGTCGCTGTCGCCCACGCGGCGGCGGGTGGCGATAAGGCGGCTGTGCAGGTTTACGATCGCACGGCTGCCCGTGCGTTCGAAGAAGGCCGGTACGATCGCGTGAACAACGCAGGCGAGGCCTGCGGCGAGCAAGGGGACGCCGTAGCTTAGCGCGACGCCCATGTGTTCGAAGTACGTCTCGCCCACGGCGCGGGGGTGTTTCAGAAAAAGATCGAACATCGGCGGACCCTCAAAACGGCACGTTGCGTGTTTCGAAGATGCATCCTTGCCCCGCCACAAATCAAGCCGGGTGTGCGCTTTGGCGCGCCTAGACTCTCATCTGTTCAGTGATTCGTTGGAGGGGGTCCAATGGCGTTGTTTTTCCGCGCGTTTGCTTCGGTCGCTTTCGCGCTTTTGCTGGCCGGGTGCCAGACGTCGAATGAGAGCAATTTCCTGCCGCGCGACATGGCGCCGTCGTTTGCGACCAGCGACGCGCAGGCGTGGGAGCGGCTGGCCGAATTGCCGTGGCCGCAGGGCGGGCAGCGCACGTATCAGACTTATGACGAAGCGCGGCGCGTGTTTTGGAAGAAGCTCTATCCGGAAGGCGGGACCGAGCTTTACTGCGGCGTTTCGTTTGACGGGCAGCGGCGCGAGGCGTTCGCGCAGGCGCTGTCGATCGAGCATGCCTACCCGGCCGACAGCATCGCGGAGACCGAGCCCACGTGCACGAACCGCACCTGCTCCGCGACGCGGGTGCAGCGGGCAATGGCGGATATGCAGAATCTGTGGCCCGCTTATTTGCGCGTGAATTCGAGCCGCTCGAAGCTGCGGTTTGGGCCGGTGGACGATGCGACGCCGCGCCGGTTTGCCGCGTTCTGCCCGAGCTTCGAGCGCAGCGCCGGACGCACCGCGGTCGTCGAGCCGCGGGACGAAGTGAAAGGCGATTTGGCGCGGTCGCTGATCTACATGCACTTCGTCTACGGCCTGCCGCTTGAGAATGCGGTCAACGAGAAGGGGCTCCTGCTCGCCTGGCTGAAGCTCGATCCACCGGACACGGAGGAACTGCGGCGGAACGCGATGATCGATCAGCTGCAAGGTACGCCGAACCCGCTGCTGATGGATGCGTTTTTGGGCTTCAACGGCGTCGCGCCGTGGACGTCGGCGATGCTGGCCCCGGAAACTCAATGAATTAGCGATTGATCTGCGTGTTCTGCCTTAACTGATTCGCAAGCATGTTTTGCGAAAAGGTTAACTGCGCGTTCAAGCTCTTCAGGTGGGGGGGCATGAGGCGTTCATTTGAGGAGAACTGCATGAAAACAAAACTGACACTACTTGCCTCTACCACGCTCGCCGTGTTGGCGCTTTCTGCTCCGGCGCAAGCCGCCGGTGGCGGTTGGTACGTCAATCTGTCGGGCGGCGCGAACTGGTTGTCCGACGAGGGCTTTTCTCAGGTGACGACTGGTGCAGATACCCTGACCGTCAGTCCCGATCCGGACACAGGTTGGATTATCAGCGGCGCCGTCGGCATCAGCCTCAACAACATGGTGCAAGGGCTTAGGGTCGAAGCCGAAGTTGCCTACCGCATGAACCAAGTGCAAGGCATCTGGGCATCCACAGCGGTTGTCGCGGACGCGGGTACACTCGACTACGACCACAGCACTCTCTCGGTGCTGGCCAACGTTTGGTACGACTTCGATCTTGGGAACGTTCGTCCCTATATCGGCGGCGGTATCGGCTGGGCTGAGACGGAACTCGACGGCCAGTATATCGGCGGCGGGCTTCCCATCATCGACGTCAGCGACAACGGGTTCGCATGGCAGTTGGGTGCGGGCGTGAACTTCGACATATCGCCGAACGTTCAGCTTGGGCTTGGCTACCGCTACTTCGAAGGGCCCGAGGTTACGATCGCCGCACCGCTCGCCATCAACGGCGCTTCGGGCGAGGTCGAGAGCCAGAACCACGCGGCCGTGGTGTCGCTTACGTTCGGCATGTAAGCCGGAAGGACTTGAAGGCCGCCGCGGGCTTGAGTGTCTGCGGCGGCTTTTTGTTGCCGCGAACGGCGCTCGGGGACATAGTCCGCAACTTGCAACGAAGGACACTGCCCGATGCCTTGGCCCTCCCCTGTCACGCTGCGTGGCCGGTACGCTTCGTTGGAGCCGCTTACGCCGGCGCATCACGACGGCATGGTGGAGGCCACCAAAGACGGCGCGCTTTGGAAGCTTTGGTACACCAGCGTGCCGTCGCCCGAGGGCATGCGACAAGAGATCGAGCGGCGGCTTGAGCTGCAAGCCAAAGGGGCGATGTTGCCGTTCGCGGTTCTGGACGCCGACGGGCGCGTTGCCGGCATGACGACGTTCATGAACATCGACGCTGTCTACAAGCGCGTCGAGATCGGCTCGACCTGGTATGCTAGCCGCGTACAGCGCACGCCCCTCAACACCGAATGCAAGCTGATGCTTATGGGGCACGCGTTCGAGATGCTGGGCTGCATCGCGGTCGAGTACCGCACGTCGTTCTTCAATCAGCAAAGCCGGCGCGCGATCGAGCGGCTGGGCGCGAAGCTCGACGGCATCTTGCGCAGCCACCAGCGGCACGCCGACGGCTCGCTGCGCGACACGTGCGTCTATTCGATCGTCGCCGGCGAGTGGCCGGCCGTGAAGACGCACTTGGCGTTTCAACTCGGCCGGTCACGCGGCAGCGGCTAAACTAGTTTTTGCTTTGCGCACTTTCCGTCGTGCTTTTCGATTCTTCGGCGATCTGTGCCCATTCGCGCCGCGTGTGGCATTCCTTGCGGCTTCTGTTTAGGCGGGTTCCGGTTTCCGACGGAAGCTTTTTGCAGATGACTTCGTTTGGATCTTCGGCAGGGGCCGCAGGCGGGCTCGCTTCCGCCGGTTGCGCCGGGGGCGCTGCGGTTTGGCCTTCAGCGGGAGGGGGCGGCGACTGCGCCTCCTCGGCATTGGCCGGTGCCACCGCCGTCAGCAACGCGACGGCGCACAAGAATACGAAACGCATGAAACCTCTCTCAAATGTTCGATGCGCAAAATTTTAACAGTTTCCAAATGCGCCGCAAGCTGGACCCCGCCGCACCTTGATGACAGGCGGCGCTTGCTGTGCTTAACGTTGCAACGGCAC
Source organism: Micropepsaceae bacterium (assembly GCA_046153995.1). Taxonomy (GTDB): domain Bacteria; phylum Pseudomonadota; class Alphaproteobacteria; order Micropepsales; family Micropepsaceae; genus SZUA-430. Next base: position 16,398 of record JBJXEH010000057.1, on the reverse strand, counting down.
CACGCCTGAGGCCGCATGACCGACAAGACGCAAGCCGAACTGCAGCGCTTCCGCGACTCCATCGATAACATCGATGCGGCACTGATTCACCTGCTGGCTGAGCGGTTCAAATGCACACAACAGGTCGGTGCGCTGAAGGCTGCCGCCGGAATGCCGCCTGCCGATCCGCAGCGCGAGGCGGCGCAGATTGCGCGGCTTCGCAAGCTCGCCGGAACGGCCAAGCTCGATCCGGAGTTTGCCGAGAAGTTTTTGACCTTCATCGTGACGGAGGTGATCCGCCACCATATCGAGCACCGCGACGGCATAAAGACGTGATTGCCGGCCGGGGGCACTCATTCAAATTTTAAGCGAATTGGAACGAGCCGCCGCACCGTCCGCTAAGCGAAGTTTGCGAACATCCAGGCATCTGCTTTTCGGGGTGCCTTCGCCATGACCAATCGCATTCGCTTCGCTGTCGCGTTGTTCGCGACCCTGTCCGCCGCACCGGCTCTTGCCGCACCTGCAGCAAAGGAAACGGGTCCGGCGATGTGGATCATCTCGGATGCGGACACCAAGATTTATCTGTTCGGTACGTTTCACATTTTGCCCAAAGACGTGAAGTGGCAGACCGAGGCCGTCAAAAATGCGATTACGGAGGCGACCGTTATCGCAGTCGAAACCGATACGGAAAGCGCTTACGCGAAGGCATCGATCGGCGCGATGCTGCTGGAGCACGGGGTCAATCCATCCTGGCAGACGTTACGCGGTGTACTGGGTGGCGAGCGCTATACGAAGCTTGACGCCATCGCGAAGCGTTACGGCGTCGAGATGACGAAGTTGCAGTCTTACCGGCCATGGCTCGTCATGATGATGCTGTCGGACAAGGTGATGCAGGCGAACGGGTTCAGCCGCGATTTCGGCGTGGAGCGCATCGTGCTCGCGGAGGCGCTGGAACAGAAAGACAAGATATTGACGATGGAAACGCCGGAGGCGCAGATCAAGGCGCTGGCCGCGATGGACACGCCCGCCGCGCTCGACAGTTTCGACGTTACGATTGCCGAACTTGGCGATCTCAAGACGAAGGTCGAGCCGCTGTTGACGGCGTGGCGCACCGGCGACGTCGAAGGGATCGACCGGTTGAGCGGCGTGGAAATGCGGCGCGATGCGCCGGCTGCCTACCGCGCGCTGCTCGTCAACCGCAACGCGAATTGGATCGAGCGGCTTCAAGGCTGGATGAAGGGCAAGGGAACTTACTTCGTCGCCGTCGGCGCCGCGCATTTGGCCGGCCCCGACAGCGTGTTGGTCATGCTTGAGAAGCGCGGCGTGAAGGCCACGCGCGTTCAATAAGCGTTGCGCCTTACCGCACCATCTGCGCGTTCAGCTGATCGATGAAACCTTGCGGGATGTTGAGACGCTGCGCCAGCATCGCCAGGTAGTCGCGCTCGCGGTCGTTGGCCTGTTCGATCACGATGGCGGATGCCGTGTAGAGCTGCGCCGCCACTTCCGGCGTCGCCGCGTGCTTGGCGACGTCTTCGACGTTCAAAGGCTTCGCAAGTTCGCCGAGCAGGAAGGCTTTCTCTTCGCCGGAGAGACCTGCCTGCTCCATTTGGCCGAAGATTTTTTGGCTTTCGGCTTGGTCGACATGGCCGTCGGCTTTCGCCGCCGCGATCATCGCGGTCAAGACGGCAGTGCCGAGCTGGTTCTGAGCAGGGGCGGCAAGCGTGTTCGAGCCGAATCCTGCTGCCGCGGCAGCAGGGTTGTTCTGCGCCTGGTTCATCATTTCGCCGATACCCGGAATGTTTCCGAGCATGCCACCCAGCGTATCGCGCAAGCCGCCTTGGGAACGTTGATCGGCCGGAAGCTGCCCCTGTTGCTGCTGGTAGCGCTGCCACGCCTGGTAGGCGAGCGTACCGACGAGAGCCACGCCGCCGATCTTGGCGATACCCCCCAAACCCGCCTTCTTCGCCAGCGCACCGCCGAGCATGCCGGCGACCAGGCCGGTCGCCATGCCGCTGTTCAGAAATTGGTCGAGCATTTTCTTCGCGTCGATGGCCATTCAAGTCTCCCAAGAGAAAAGGCGCACGAAGCAAATCGTGCGCCTTGCCAGAAAATTCAAGTCACGCCGGACACGGCGTTAATTCGGCGGGTTGTGCTTCAGCAGAAATGCCTCCATCGCGCGCAAGGTCTGCACCCGTGTGGGCGTGAAACTCATGTAGTGATCTTCGTTCACCAGCCTGACGAACTCATGAGGCTTCCCGGCCGCCTTCATGGCATCGGCCATGATTTCGCTTTGCTTGATCGGCACCACGACATCGAGATCGCCATGAAGGAGCAGCAGCGGTGCACGGACGTTCTTCACAATCTTCGCTGGCGAGGTGGTCTCTAGCTTTCTGCGTTCCTTGGTCAAGTCGCCGATGTGGTTCTTCCAATACCGCGCAGAACCTCTTTTCCAGCCGCCCGATTCCGCTGCCCACACGATAAACTCAACCAGGTCGCTCAGCCCAGCGCCTGCCATGCCGCATTTGTAAAGTTCCGGCGTCAAGGTGACGCCCGCCATCGTCGCATAGCCGCCGTACGACCAGCCGGCGATGCAAATGCGGTTGGCGTCGGCGATGCCGTTCGCGGTCAGATACTTCACGCCGTCGCTAACGTCGTCTTGCATCTTCAGACCCCACTGCTGTTCGCCGGCGCGTGCAAACGCATAGCCGTAACCCGTCGAACCCCGATACTGAGGTTGAAGTACGGCATAGCCGCGGCTTGCCAGGAACTGCGCCATCCATTCGAAGGAGCCATCGTCCCGTGCCGCGGGACCGCCATGGGGAAGTACGACTGCAGGCAGACCGGTCGCCGGGCGGCCGGGGGGCATGGTCAAATAGGCATCGATCTTCATCCCATCGCGCGCGGTGTAGGTCACGTAGCGCACCTGCCCGACAGAACCCTTCGGAACGTTCGGGTATGGACTGCCGATCATCGTGGCCTCAGACGTTTTGAGGTCCACGATTTGGTAGGCACCGGCCGGAAAATCCGGCCCTTCCATATAGATAACGTGGCGGTTCAAATCATCGGACGAAGAAACGATCTGCACATTGTGACCGGGGTAACTCGACTTCAACACCGTTTGAAGCTGCCGCCAGTCGTCGCTGAAGAATATCTGCTCCGGGACTTCCCGGCCGATCGATGCGCCCACAATCCGCCCAGACCGGAGTTCGATCGTTCGTCCAGCGTCGTATTTCGGGTCGGAGGCGACGCTGGCCACAACTTTGCGGGTGCGGAGATCGAACACGCCGATCTGATCGCGGCCTGCCGGCGAATAGTCGATATAGACTTGGTTGGGATCGGCGCCAAAGCCCAGGAAGTAGTAGTAGGTGTGTCCGCCCCCTCTTGCCTCGTAAGCAAAGAGCGGTTGGCGGTGCACCTCGACCCAATCCGACGAACCATCGAGGCGCGCATAAGCGATGCCAATGTCGCCCTCGGCGTCGATCCTAATCCGGATACGGCCTTTGTGGTCGGCAAGCCAGGCAACAGTTTTTGCGTTGCCCGTGTCGTCAAAGATCTTGCTGGTGTTCGAGTTGATGTTCACGGCAACGACGCGTTGCTCTTCCTTCTTGCGTATCTGGCTGACTTGATTGATGCCGCCGATGGAACTGCCAACGAGCAGGATTGTGTCCGCATCTGGACCTTTAAGGCTCAGTATTCCGCACGACGAGCCGTAAATGCTGTCATCGTCTTGCACCAACGGGGTCGGATTGGAGCCATCGCGGTTGATCGCGATGGCGCGGCAGACCGACCACTCGGTGTTGAATCTCATCGCGATTTCGTTAGTGAGCAGGATCAACCGGTTATCCGAGTGCCACTGCAGCCCCCTGACTGTCTGGCCTTTGGCGGTTGCCGTTGCGCCGACGCGTGCCAGCGATGTCGCGTCGTAAATCTTGACGGACGAGCGCGCACCTTCGTTCTGGACGACCGCAAAGAATTTGCCCGACGGAGAAATAGAGACCGTTCCTATCATCGGCAGCGAGCCATAAGCCTCAACCGGCGGGGCGGCGAGTGCGGCTTGATGCAACGATGCAGCCGCCGCCATGGTCAGGATGGCGATCACGAGTTTCTTGAACAAAGGAGCCCCCAGAGGTGCAAACAGTTGAAACGTTAAGTTCCGGCGCAATCTAGCCAATACTGCTTCGCGCGTGAAGGCCGGGCTCAAGCGCCAAAACGCTCCGCTATCCACGGCACGACCACGTCCATTACCTTCTCCACGTCCGGGGCTTCACGGGCTCCGAATTCGGGTTCGAAGTAGTGTCTTGCGTTTGGGAAGTCGACGTAGGTTTTATCTTTCGCGGCGATGGCTTGGAACATCGGTAACGCGTCGGTCTTTGGGAAAATTTCTTGATCCTTGCCGGCGTTAATGAGCAGCGACGGTTCGTCGATTTGGGGAAGGTCGTGCAGCTGGTTCGCCTGTGACGAGACGCCTGACCATGTCGACAGCCAAGCATGTGGCGTCGCCTGGCGGCCGAAGCCGAAGAACTTCCAGTTCATCAGATCGGGCCTGGCTGAGAAAATCGAGCCGTAGTCGCGCGCGGACGGATCGACGTGGTTGTCCACGTAGTGCGGGTTCGCCATCGTGCGGTAGATCGTCAACACCGGCTCGAAGGCTTCACGGCGCAGCACCTCGCGTTGGCGCTCGGGCGGCAATTTCGCGAAATCCGGATCGTTGTGCAGCGCCTCCGCCCGCTCGTTCTCGGCGATCATGGCGCGGGCGATGGCGTCGATGCGTTTGACACGGTCGATTTGCGCGGCGCGGAAGCGCTTCACGAACGCTTCGTCGTAGCGCGACCACTGCGCATCCGAGCCATCGATCTTGCCCGGCGTTTTGAAGCCGTTGCGTTCGTCGTACATATCGAGCGCTGGATCAGTCAGGTGGGGCTGCGTTTCATCCACGACGGAGGGGTCGATGATCTCGTTCATGATCATCCCCTCCCCCTTATGCGTCGAGATGTAGACCATGCCGTCGGCCGGGATCATTTCGGCGTCGTTCAGATGCGTGCGCCGCCCGCCCGGCGTTTTCGCCACGCGCGCGCCCTTCGCCTTCTTCGCTTGTGCTTGATAAAAACCGTTCAGCGCTCCGCCGCCCGAGTTGCCGACCAGCACGACATTCGTCACACCGCGCTTGTTCTTGAGATATGAGACGCACGAGGCAACGTCCAGAATGATCTCCTCATGGATCGTCGTCACGTCGTTGTTCGGGTTGCGCGTGTTTGCGCCCATGCAGAGCACGCCTGCATCGACGAGCCGCGGGATCACGTAGTGATGCGTGAAGTCCGCGCGCGGATGCATCACGACGACCGCCGTCTTCGGCTTCGGGTTCTTTTTTGGCGACCAGAGAAGCGCGCGATGCTCGCGAAAGTCCGGCGCCTTCAGGATCAGACTCTCGACCTCGGCCGCGTCCGGCAAACGGCGCATATTCATCGGCGCGCCGCCCCAGTAGGTCTTCGAAATCAGCTGCATCGGTTCGCTTTCGAGAAAGTTCGAAGAATTTTTTGGCGATTAACCCGCCGTTTACCAGCCCGGTGTTTAATCCCTAGCAACGAAATTGACCGAAACATTGAGCGGAGAACTCCAGCCCAAAAACTACAGTAGCCCGGCGTTTTTCGGGCATCTTCCTTGGCAAGGATGAAACTCTAGAGCCCGGCGATGAGCCGGGCTTTTGAGTTTTGTGGCTCAAGCTGCGGCTCGCAAATCCGGTGCGAGTCCTTTTCCCATCAAATCAGCGAAGTTCGTGCTGTAGAACCGTTCGATCGCGCCGGGCGTTAGTCCCGCCACGCTCTCGTCGAAGCGTTTGAGCGGATTGCGGCCGCCTTCGACGTGGGGGAAGTCGGAGGAGAACATGCAGACCTCCTCGCCCGTGTTCTTGATGATCCAGCCCGTGTCTTCGTGCGGGTATGGCGTTACGCGGACTTGGCGGCGGACGAACTCGCTGGGCTTCAGCGACAGCTTCTTGAGCCTTTCTTCGCCCTTACGAAACGCGTCGGCGCCCGAGTCCATAAAGCGCATCCAGCTTGGCAGCCAGGAGCCGCCAAGCTCGATCACGCCGAACTTCAGCTTCGGAAACCGGTCGAGCACGCCGTCGAAGATCATCGCGGCGAGCGTCAACATCACCGAGTGCGGGATCATCATGTAGGAAACCGATGTGAAGTTTTCCTCGCCGCCGTGGAAATCTTTCACCTTCGGAAGGCCATTGTTGAAGTAGTGAGGGTTGAGCTTCTCTTCGCCGCCGACGTGAAAAACAATCGGCAAGCCCGCTTCCTCCGCCATCCGCCAGATGGGGTCGAATGCGATGTGGCTGGGCGAATGGCCTTTGGGGCAGATCGACGGCACCATCAGCGCCTTGCCGCCGCCTTCGATCGCAGCCTTCGCGGTTGCTTTCGCTTGATCGAAGTCGGCGAGCGGAATGTAAGCCGTGGGTAAGAAGCGGCGGTCCACCGAACAGAACGCCGCCATCATGCGGTTGTGCGCTTGCGCCGTGCCGTAGGCGAGGTTGGGGTTCGTCGCGTCCAAACCGAAATTGCCGAGGCACCATGTGGTGAACACGAGTTGGCTTGCGAAGCCCAACTCGTTCAGTGCGCGCGGGCGGTCCTCGCGCTGAAAGGCACCGAGCGCTTCATAGTTCCGGCGCAAGAGAATGTTCTCGGCCGCGCCTTCGCGAAACGCCGCATCGGTTTGTTTCGCCCGTGCGTCCTTGACCCACTTACCGTCACGCGGCCAGGCTTGCAGCTTGGGCAACGCATCGTAGTCGGCGCGATGTTTCGCTTCCAGAAAATCGTCCAGGCAGTCGGCCAACTCCATCAAGTGCGAGTCGGCGTCGTGGATCAGGCGGCCAGCGGCGTAAGGCATGACGAAATCCTTCCAGGTGCCAGATGATTACGGACACGGCGGCGCGGCGCAAGCGGGCTCAGGTCACCCGCGCGAAAATCGCCTCGAGGCTCGACAGATTCATGCCGTGCTTGACGTAATTATAGGGCGTCAGGTTCACGGCCTTGATCAGGCGGCGGGCGATTTCGGTGCCGACGCTACCGTCCTCGCGCGGGACCATGTCGAAGTCGAGCACGTTGATGCAGGCGAGATCCTGCTCGAAGGCTTGCACGGCGGAGAGACCGTTGCCGGTCATCCAGCTGAGCAGTAAGCGATTCACGCCTTCATGCGCGACAACGAGCGCTGTGTGCCAGCCAGGCTGCGCCAGTAAGCGCTCCAATGCCGCGACGTTGCGCGATTGCACATCGGCGAACGCGTCGCCACCCATCATACGTGCGCCGGGAACTGCCGCCTGATCGAACTCGAACGTCATGCGCGCTGCCAGTTCTTCGCGGGTCTTCGCGCGGAAGAAGCCGCCGCCTTTGATCTCGACCAAGCCGCTGTCGATTTCGAGCGTCAGGTGAGCGGCATCCGCGTTCGCCGTGAGCACCAGCTCCGCCGTCTCGTGTGTGCGCGGCAAACCGGAACAGAGCGCGCGATCGAACCGCACGTGGCTGAGGGCAATTCCGCTCGCGCGCGCCTGCTCGCGGCCGAGCGGGGTCAGACGTACAGAGTCCGTGTGCCCGCTCTCTTGCACCTCGCGGCCAAAATAATCGACGTGGCCGTGGCGCATGAGGTAGACGCGGCGACGGCCCGTCGTACCCGGTAGCGCGGTCATCTGCTGTCGCCGACGATGAAGTCCCTCAACGCACCGAAGTATGCATCAGGCACGTCCACCTGTAGGAAGTGTCCTGCCTTTGCAAACCGCAACCGCCGCTTCGGCGCCGACGTGAGGGCCGCTTCAAGCTCGTCCTGAAATGGAGGCGGCATGACCGGGTCCTCATCACCACCGAGGATCAGCACTGGCGCGGTCACATTGGCGAGCAACGGCCGAAAATCGAATGACGATTGCGCGGACCGCCGGAAGAAGTCGGCAGCGAGCGCCGGATTGTTCCGGGTCCGTGCCGCCAAGTCATGATCGACAATCCTTCGCGCCGTGTAGAGCGATCGGCAATGGCTCATGAAATCGGCAAATGTCGCCGCATTTGGATCCCGTACGATGGCCTCATAGGCTTGAGCCGCAACATCTCCTCCTTGTTTGCGGAATCCTTCGACCGACATCGCCAAATCCATACGCGGCCCGGTAACGACGAAGCTCAGCTTTGCCGCATGCCCTGGGTGGCGCGTTGCATATGACTGCGCAACAAATCCACCAAAGGACGCCCCGATGACGATAGGCTTCTCGACGCCCAGGGCGTCGCAAAGGCCGCGCACATCGTCGCCCCACTGCTCCATCGTCCAAAGCGAAGGGTCGCCGGCTTCACTTCGACCGCAACCGCGATGATCGTAAAGGATCACCTGCGCGACATCCGACAAGGGTCCTGTCATATCGCGCATATGCGCGTGATCGGACGGCCCGCCATGCAACGCCACGACGGTAGGACGTTCGATCATCCGTGGGCCGTCCGGGACCAGCTTCGGGCCAAGGACCTCAACGAATAACCGGACCCCGTTTACGCTAATGAACATCGCTTCTCCCGAAAGCTACAAATCAGATCGCGCCCGAGGCCTTCAAAGCGGCAACGTCGCCTGCGCTGAATCCGAACGCGCCGAGAATTTGTTCGTTGTGCTGGCCGCTCGCCGGTGGCGAGCCTTGCACTTCCACCTTTGTGCGGCTGAAGCGTGGGGCGGGGCCGGGTTGCACGACGCCGTCGACTTCGACGAACGTACCGCGCGCTTTGTTGTGCGGGTGGTTCGGGGCTTCGGCGAGCGAGAGGACCGGCGCGTAGCAGACGTCCGTGCCTTCCATGAGCTTGTCCCATTCGCTCCGCGTCTTCGTTTTCATGACGCGCGCGACCTTCTCCTTGAGGCTCGGCCACTTTGCGCGGTCCATTTGCGATTGGAACTCGGGATCGGTGAGCGAAGCTTTCTCGAGCAGCAGTGCATAGAACTGCGGCTCGATCGAGCCGATCGACACGTACTTGCCGTCCGATGTTTCGTACGTGTCGTAAAAGTGCGCGCCACCGTCGAGCAGGTTCACGCCCTTCTCGTCCTGCCACATGCCCATCGCTTTGAAGCCGTAAAACATGGACATCAGCGACGCGGCGCCGTCGGTCATCGCGGCGTCAACGACTTGGCCCTTGCCTGAGCCGCGCGCTTCGAACAACGCGCACGCGATGCCGAATGCGAGATAGAGCGCGCCGCCACCGAAATCGCCGACGAGGTTGAGTGGCGGCACCGGCGTTTCACCTGTGCGTCCGATGCCGTGCAGCGCGCCGGTGAGCGCGATGTAGTTGATGTCGTGGCCGGCGGCTTGCGACAGCGGGCCCGTTTGTCCCCATCCGGTCATGCGGCCGTAAACCAACTTTGGGTTCCGCGCGAGTGCTGCGTCGGGGCCGAGCCCCAACTTCTCCATAACCCCAGGTCGAAACCCTTCGAGCAATGCGTCCGACTGGGCGATCAACTTCAACGCGACTTCGACCGCCTCCGGTTTCTTCAGATCAAGCGCCAAAGAGCGCCGTCCGCGGCTTGTTACGTCGAATTTGTTGGCGCCGCGCCCGCCCTTGCGGTCGATGCGTACAACTTCTGCGCCCATGTCGCTCAAGAGCATGGTGCAAAATGGGCCTGGGCCGATACCTGCGAACTCGACGAGCTTCACACCTTTGAGCGGACCCATGACATTGCCTCCGATATTCAATAACTGTGATGCGACGACGGGTTTAGTTCATCGCGAACGCGCCCGCAAATCGAGTACCGGAGTGATGGGGATGACGTTACGCACTGTTGCCGCGAGCGCGGCATGCATAGGCTCGCTGTTGTTGGCGGGGCTTGCTGGCGCCGACGGCTTGCCCGACGACGAAGACTTCAACCCCGTGCCGTCGAAGCCCGGCGTGCCGGCGCCCGGTGTCGTGCAGCCGCCACCGATCAAAGAGACGAAGCCTGCGCCTGTTGCGCCGAAGCCTGCACCGGCGCCGGCCGTTGTGCCGACACCGACACCCACACCGCCTGCCGCTTCCACGCCGGCACCCACACCGCCGCCCGCGACGACACCACCGCCTGCTGCTGCCGTGACGCCGCCGCCCGCCACCACACCGCCGCCTGCAACGGCGTCAACACCGCCGGCATCGTCATCGAGCGCGGGTCTTGCGCGTCTTTACTCCGTCACCTCGATCGATGTGAAGTTGCTCGACTCTCAAGCGGAGGTCACGGTGAAGGGTTTCGCGCCGACCGGCGGCTGGACGAACGTCACGCTGCGGCCGCTCGAAACGAAGGGCGGCGTGCTTGAGCTGGAACTCGTCGGCACCGCGCCGCCCGGTCCCGCGACGCAAGCGCTGACGAACATCGCGGCCGCCGTGCAGATCAACCCGTTGCCCGCGGAAGTGAAAATGATCCGCGTGGTCAGCCAAACGAACAAGGCGTTGAAAGTTATTCGCTAACCCAATAACTGCCCGTCATCTACGGTGAACAGCGAGCCCGTGATGAATGAGGCGTGGCGGGAGCAGAGCAGCAGCAGTATCCCGTCCAGGTCTTCGTCCTTCCCGATGCGCCGGCGGGGGAAGAATTTGATTTGTTGCTGGCCGCCTTCGGTCTTGAACCATTGTTCGTTGATTTCGGTTTCGATGAAGCCGGGGCAGATCGCGTTCACTGCGATGTGATGTTTTGCCCACTCCCGCGCAAGGCCCTTGGTCATCATCGCGACTGACGCTTTCGACATGGAGTAGGCGACGAGGCCCGGTAGCGCCTTGAACGCGCCGATCGAAGCAATGTTAACGACCCGGCCCTGAATCTTCTGTTCCAACATCCGCGCGCCGACCGCTTGCGCCACGAAGAACGCGCCTTTCACGTTCGTGTTCATGAGCGTGTTGTAATCTTCCTCGCTCAAGGTCACCGCACTGGACTGCACGTTCAAACCGGCGTTGTTAACGAGGATTGAGATCGGCCCCGCCGCCTTCTCAGCCGCAGAAACGCAAGCCCGAATACCTGCGACATCCGTGACGTCGAGCGCGAGCGCGGTCGCGCGCCCGCCTTTGGCCTCGATCCTGTCCCTTAACGCGTGCAAGCGTTCGACGCGACGTCCGGTGATCACCACGTGTGCGCCTGCGTCGCTTAGAATTTCAGCGAAGCGCGCGCCGAAGCCGCTGGTTGCGCCGGTGATGAACGCGGTTTGTTCCTTAAGATCGAACGTCACTTGTGAGGTCATCGAAGTTCTCAAAAAGGTTGCGGACAATTATCCTTAAACGACGAGGCTCATCTTCCATAGCCACGAAAATTGCTTTTCTGTTGCGTCTTTCCATGCGTATCTTCGAGCCCATGATGCAAATCGACGTCATCTCCGACACCGTCTGTCCCTGGTGTTACATCGGCAAGCGCCGCCTGGAGCGCGCGCTGAGCCTGCGCCCCCAAATCGAGTTCGACGTGCGCTGGCGCCCGTTCCAACTCGATCCGCACACGCCGGTCGAAGGCGTGGACCGGATAGCGTATATGGAGCGCAAGTTCGGCTCTTCGGAAAAGATCAAGCCGATCCACAATGCGCTTTTGAAAGCGGGCGAGGACGAGGGCTTAGCCTTCGCGTTCGAGAAAATCACGCGCACGCCGAATACGATGAATTCGCACCGCGTGATCCGCTGGGCGCATTCGCTGGGCGTGCAGAACAAGCTCGTCGAGCTGCTGTTCCATCGCTACTTCGTCGACGGCGCCGACATCGGGCAGATCAAGGTGCTGGCCGCTATCGCAGATGAAGTGGGCCTCGACGGCGAGCTGGTTGAGGAGTTGTTGAACTCCGACGCCGACCGTGAGTCGGTCGAGCGCGAAGACACGATGGCGCGCAAGATCGGCATCAACGGCGTGCCGACGTTCCTGATCGGCGGCAAGACGCTGGTCAATGGCGCGCAGGACGCGGAACACCTCGTGCGCATCATCGACCGCGTCGCCTCCGAAGGCGAAAACGCGGCGGCGACAGGTTAGTCGCTCCCCGAAGAATTAAACACGAAGGTCGCGAAGGTTCACGAAGTAGCCACGAAGGGTCTTGTGGCGGTTGAGAGGCCGCGGCTATCTCTTAGTTCCGACTGGCGCTTCGCGCCGTTGCGCTACTTGGCGCGAAGCGCTTGTCAAACATTTGTCTATGACCACAGCGCTTCAAGCGCACTGTGCATCTTCGTGGCTACTTCGTGAACCTTCGCGACCTTCGTGTTTAACTCTTTCGAGCCCATCTACATGCGCAGAAGCACGAGCAACTAAAGCCCCGCCCAGCGGGCGGTCCAGTAGGTGGCTCCCGCGGCGACGTACGCCATCACGAAGAGATACGTGAACATGAACGCTGTCCAGCGCCATGAGTTCATTTCGCGGCGGGCGACGGCGAGTGTGGCCATGCATTGCGGGGCGAAGACGTACCAGGCGAGGAACGCGAGTGCGGTGGGTAGCGACCATGCGGTTTGTAGCGCTTGCGCCAGACCGGCCGTGTCTCCCTCGCCGTGCACGGCGTAGACCGTGCCGAGCGCGCCCACGGCCACTTCACGCGCGGCAAAGCCCGGCACCAATGCGATCGCGATTTCAAGGTTGAAACCGATCGGCTTCAGGAGAGGCTCGAGCCAGCTCCCCAGCATGCCCGCGTAGCTTTCGCGGATCGATGTGGCGGAACTCGGGAAACTCGACAAGAACCAGAGGATCACCGAGATCACAAAGATATACATGCCGGCACGCTTCAAGAACGCCCAGCCACGCATCCAAAGATTGATGAAGAAATCGCGCGGGTCGGGCAGTTTGTAGGTTGGCATCTCCATCAACAGCGGCTGCGGCCGCCCTTGCGTCAGCGTGCGCTTCAGCAGGAACGCCACGACGACCGCGCTGACCACGCCCGAGATATAGAGCGCGAACATCACGAGCCCCTGCAGACTGAACAGGCCGACAGTCGTGGGCGGAATGAACGCCGCGATGATCAGCGTATAGACCGGCAGGCGTGCCGAACACGTCATCAACGGCGCGACCAGGATCGTGGTCAGCCGGTCGTTCTCGTTCTCGATCGTGCGCGCCGACATCATGCCCGGGATCGCGCAGGCGAAACTCGACAGCAGCGGAATGAACGCACGGCCGTTCAATCCGACGCGCAGCATCAACTCGTCCATCAGGAACGCCGCGCGCGCCATGTAGCCCGACGCCTCAAGCGCCAAGATGAACGCGAACAGGATCACGATTTGCGGCAAGAACACGATCACGCTGCCGACGCCCGCGATGATACCGTCCACGATCAGGCTTTTCAGCCAACCGTCCGCCAGCGTCGCACCGATCCACGTCCTGAGCGCAGCGATGCCGGTCTCGATCGCGTCCATCGGGACGACCGCCCACGTGAACACGGCCTGGAACATCAGAAACAACAGCGCAAACAGGATGAACAAACCGGCGACCGGATTGAGCACCACGCGATCGATCGCCCGCGTGATTTGGTTCATCGCCGGTTCGGCCAGGATCGTCTCGCGCGCGATGGCGCGGGCCTCGCGCTGCACGGTGCGCAGATCGGCGACCTCACCCTCGGTCGCCGCAGCCGGCGCCGCCGCGACCAGATCGTCGAGCCGGGCGAGCAACGGCGCGCGGCCTGCCTTGCGCGTCGCGGTGGTGGTCACGACCGGAATACCTAACCGCTGCTCCAATTTCGCGACGTCGATCTTCACGCCGTCGCGCTCGGCGAGATCGATCATGTTGAGCGCGAGCAGCATCGGCCGGCCGAGCGACTTCAGCTGCAACGCCAAATGCAAGTGCGTGCGCAAGTCCGCCGCATCGACAAGCACGAGCAACGCGTCCGGCGGCGGCTCCTCTGCCCCCTGCCCGCTGATCACGCCGACCGCGATGCGCTCATCCAGCGAGCGCGCGGACAAGCCGTAGATGCCGGGCAGATCGATCAGCTCCACGGTGCGGCCGCCGGGCGTCGCGAACGTGCCGCTCCGCCGCTCGACGGTGACGCCCGCATAGTTCGCGACCTTCGCGCGCCCGCCGGTCAGCCCGTTGAAAAGCGTCGACTTGCCCGAATTCGGCGCGCCGACCAGCGCCAGGCGAAACGCGCTCATACGGGCTCGACCTCGACCAACGCCGCTTCGCCCGCGCGCAGCGCGATGATCGTTCGGTTGAGCCGAACCGCCAATGTCCGCCCGCCGAACGGCCCGTGGGTCAACATCTCAACCTCGTCGCCCTCGGAGAAGCCGACCTCGCGGAGTTTGGCTTCGAGCTCGGTGGACGCCGGATCGACGCCACGGACGTGCGCGACGCGGCCGGGGGTGAGTTCGTGGAGCTTCATGGGTCGGCAGCTTATTGCGAATTATTCGCAATAGCAACGGTAGCCGCAACCGCCATGGTTCAGGATGCTGGCGACCCCGCAACTGTTGCTCGAGTACGAGGAGGTTTTGAAGCGGCCGGAGCATCAGCTCCGACTTTTCCATGGCAGCGAAATAGCGTGGTTTCGGAGCGGACGGGACGCCCGCAATATTACGGGGACATTTTGCAAACTCTGCGGCTGCGATGATGCTGCAAGAGCAGGCGGGACGCCTGCGCTCCCAGGGCTCGCGCCTCCACGTTGAGTATTGGGCCTATGACGTAGGCTGCAGCGTTTGCAGTGAGGCGCTAGCCCTGGGAGCGCAGGCGTCCCGCCTGCTCTTTGTGTTACCGTCGCGCTCGTTTGCCCGCGACCTCGGCTTCGATTGCCGCCAGCATCGGGCGAAGGCCGCGTTCCATGACGCCGTAGGGGTCCGCGGTCAGTTTGCGGCGGATGGCGAGGGCTTGCGTGGTCAGGGGGAAGTGTTGCGGGTCGGGTGGCGGCGGGGCGCTGACGTCTTGCGATGTCAGCGGCACGAAGTATGCGCCCACGCCGTTGATGAACGAGATGATGCTTCGCGACCAGAGCAGGCTGGCCTTCGCTTCGAGGCCAGCATCGCTCAGCGCGCGGAGCATCGCTTCGATCGTGACGTAACCCGTTCCGCCGGGATTGGAGCGCGCGGTCATGAGCAAAACGGCGTTCGGATGTGCCAAGATCGTCTCGATCTCCACACGGCCGAGCGCGACAATCCGCTCTTTCCAGCCCTTCGGCGGGTTGACCCAGCGGGCGGCGACTTCCTCCGAGAGGGCGCGGCTGACCGCCGTGAGGAGGGCGGCCTTTGACGGAAAATGGTGATAGAGCGACATCGCCTCCACGCCCAAGCGGCTCGCGAGCGTGCGCATGGACAACGCGTCCAGCCCTTCTTCGTCGATCAAGGCGAGGGCTTCGCCTACGATATGCTCGCCCTTTAGGGCCGTGCGGCTTTGGCCCGTGCGGCGCGGGCTTTTCGCGGTCTTGTGAGCGGAACGGCGCATAGCGGCCTCTTGACCTTACACTGTATGCCTATTATCTTACATCGTAAGTCTGAAAGATTGAAGCTTTCGTGACAGACTTTTTTTGGGGCAAAGCAACGTCATGAGTGGTTACGACCAAACCCGCGACATGCCATACGGTCCGGCCGGCGAGCGCGCGCGCATATGGCACCCGATCGTCATCATCATCGGCGGCTTCCTCGCCTTCTTTGTTTGGGCCCTCGTCCCCAGCGTGGTGTTGGCGTCGATGGACGCCGCCGCCGGCAAGACCGACCTGATGGCGCCCGACGCGCTGTTGGTCCAATACGGTTTGGCGGCGCTTGGCATTTCGTTCGCGCTGATCTTGCTGCACTTTCTGTTCTGGACCCGCGTCGTGGAACGGCGCCCGCTCACGTCTATCGGCATGTTCCGCGGCGGACGGCCGGGCCAGTATGTGAACGGTCTCGCCTACGGTGCGTTGTTTGCACTGATCGTGACGCTTGCCGCCATCGTGGCGTCGATGCATTTCGGTTTCGCGATGCCTGCGATGTTCATGGGCACGGAGAACGTCTTGCGGCCCGATGTGTTGCTCTTCGTCGCCATGATTGTTCCCGTGGTTTTCATCCAGGGCGGGACGGAGGAAGTGGTCTTCCGCGGTTGGATGCTCTCAGCACTCAGCGCGCGCACGTCGATTACGCTCGCCGTGCTGGTGAGCTCGGCCGCGTTCGGGATTTTCCATTTCGACCGCTTCCTGCTGGACGTGCGTTTCGCCGCGATCTTCATCTCGACCACAATCGTGCTCGGCACCTTCCTTGGCGTTTGGGCGGTGCAGGCCGGTTCGATAGCGGGGCCGGCGGGCTTCCACGGCGCCTATAACGCGTTGCTGTTCGTGATGGGCTATCTGGATGGCGTTGCCAAAGCCAAGCCCGGTGCCACCACCGCGCAAATCTGGGCCGACATGATGAGCCTCGATGCCATGCAGCAAATCGCCCGCAACACCGACTACATCGCGGCGATGCAGACGGCGGTGATCGTGGGCTCGCTGATCGGGATTGTGGTGTTGCTAGTAACCCGGACGGATCGGAGCGAGCTCGCGGAGGCTTA
>JBJXEH010000056.1:0-11633 GCA_046153995.1 Micropepsaceae bacterium | reverse complement strand
TAGGCCGGGTGACGCATTGCGCTTCGGCGTGCAGGCGGACTAAACGTGTGCCGCAATCGGACGGGGCATGAGCCATGAGCGTTACGCTCGACGACATTCGCTTGGCGGCGGCGGCGATCAAGGGTCAGGTCGAGCGGACACCTTGTCAGCGTTCGCGCACCTTGTCTCAGATCATGGGCGCCGAGGTCTTCATGAAGTTCGAGAATTTGCAGTTCACGGCTGCGTTCAAGGATCGGGGGTCGTTGAACAAGCTGTTGTCGCT
Organism: Micropepsaceae bacterium; assembly: GCA_046153995.1. Lineage (GTDB taxonomy): Bacteria > Pseudomonadota > Alphaproteobacteria > Micropepsales > Micropepsaceae > SZUA-430. The sequence continues at coordinate 11,371 of JBJXEH010000056.1, read as the reverse complement.
TACCGCTGCCGAGCGGAAGGCCGGCGTGATTGCGATGTCGGCCGGCAATCACGCGCAGGCGGTAGCCTACCACGCGGCGCGGCTCGGCATTCCCGCCACCATCGTGATGCCGGAGACGGCGCCGTTCGTGAAGGTCAAGCACACGAAAGAATACGGCGCGCGCGTCGTGCAGAAGGGGATGGCGCTTTCGGACTGCGAGCAGACGACGAACGAGATCGCGGCGAAGGAGGGGCTCGTCTTCGTGCATCCTTACGACGATGAGAAGATCATCGCGGGGCAGGGGACGATCGGGCTCGAGATGCTCGAGGATTTTCCCGATCTCGACACGATCGTCGTGCCGATTGGCGGCGGGGGTATGATTTCCGGCATTGCGACGGCGGCGAAAGCGCTAAAGCCGTCGATCCGGATCGTGGGGGTGGAGACCGCGCTTTACCCGTCGATGCGCAGTGCGTTGAAGGGCGGGGAGGCGGTCAGCGGCGGCCAGTCGATTGCGGACGGCATCGCGGTCAAGAACGCGGGCGTCATCACGCGCGAGATTTGCCGGCGGCTGGTCGACGAGCTGTTGCTGGTTTCGGAGGAGTCCATCGAACGCGCGATTGCGCTGTTGCTGTCGATCGAAAAGACGGTGGCCGAGGGTGCGGGGGCGACGGGGTTTGCGGCGCTGCTTGAGCATCCGGCGATGTTCAAGGGCCGCAAGGTCGGCGTGGTGCTGAGCGGCGGGAACATCGATCCCAGACTGCTCGCGAACGTGATCATGCGCGAGCTCAGCCGCGAGCGGCGGGTTCTGACGATTGGGGTCGAGATCGAGGATCGGCCGGGGATTTTGGCAAAGGTCGCCGCGCTCGTCGGCGACGCTGGTGCAAACATCATCGAGGTTCAGCATGAGCGGATGCTGACCGATCTACCCGCGAAGGGCGCGCAGCTGCGCATCACGATGGAAACGCGCGATCCGGCGCATGCGGATGCAATCTGCGCGGCGGTGCGGGCTGCGGGGTATGTGGTGCGCGTGCAGGATACGAAGGCGTATCAGTAGGCGGGGCGTGCTGGTGCCCCAGTATTTGAGATCTCCGCGACGTTTGCGCTTGAGTGCGTGCGCCGGTCTTGCGACATGATGCCGGCTGTGACGTTTCGAGAGCGGTTGATGCAGGAGTTTTCGGCGCGGCGTGCCGTCAACGGGCGGTATTCGCTTCGTGCATTTGCGGGTTTGCTCGGCGTTGATCACGCAACCCTGTCGCAAGTTCTGCGCAGCAAGCGGCAGATGCCGGTCGAGCACATCGGATCGTGGGCACGCAAGCTGAAACTCTCGCCGGAGGAGACGGCGGTCTACATGGCGGTGGCGCGGATCGCCGACGAGCAGGCGCGGGCGGCGAGCGAAGCCCTCCGGCAATGGGCGGCGGAGATGATGGCGCTTCTCGGCCAGGCGGTGCATCGGGAGCTGTTGCGGCTCACGCGCACGAAGGGGTTCGGGAGCGATAGCCGGTCGGCCGCGGACGCGATCGGCGTTAGCATAGACGATGTGAACATCGCACTGAGCCGGATGCTGAGGCTCGGTCTGATGGAGGTTGATGCCGGCGGCATCTGGAAGGACAAGACGGACCTTGCCCAGATCACGCCGCAGAGTTTTCGCAAATATGTGGCGGAGCGCGTCAAGAATCCGCTCGCCAAAGAGGGAGGTTGAAGCATGGGCAATCCGGTGACGCAGTTTCAGATACTCGCGAAGAATCCCGACGAGACGGCGGCGTTCTTCTCGAAACTGTTCGACTGGCGGATCGATGCGAACAATCCGATGGGCTACCGGCGCATCGACACTGGATCGCGCGAGGGCATTCAAGGCGGCATCTGGCCCGCGCCGCCACAGGCGCCGGACTTCGTGCAGATGTTCGTCGGTGTCGACGACGTGAAGGCAGCGGTCGCGAAGGCACAAGGGCTCGGGGCGAAGATCCTGATCCCGCCCACCGTGCTGCCGGAAGGCGACGAGATGGCGGTGCTGCTCGATCCGAACGGAATGTCGTTTGCGGTGTGGCGCAGCGGCACGCGTTAGCGTTCGAACTTCACGCTCAGCACGATCGACGACATCGTCTTCTGTACGCCTTTGAGGCGGCCGATGGCGTCTAGGGTGGCGTCGATCTTGGCCGTGGTTTCGGCGGCGACTTCGGCCATCATGTCGAAAGTGCCGGAGATCGCGGCGAGCGAGCGGACTTCGGGCATCTTTTTCAGGTCGGCGGTGACGGGGGCGGCCATCTTCGGATCGACGCTGATCATTACGTGGGCGGCGATTTGGCGTCCGGCGAAGTCCTCGCCGCTTCGGATCGTGTAGCCCGCGATAATGCCCGTGCGTTCCAGGCGAGCGATGCGTTCCTGTACCGTTGAGCGGGCGAGGTCCAGTTTGCGGGCGAGTTCAGATACGCTCTCGCGCGCGTCGGCGCGGAGCAGGTTCAGGAGCTTGCGGTCGGTGTCGTCGAGCGTTGCCATTCCGGCAATATGACGGTCCATCCGTTAATTTGTTACTCGCTACGGCTGCTTTCAACGGTTTCGCCGCTACAAATCGGCGGAAAGCGGGCCTAACCTGCAGCCAACTCAACGGAGGCGACCCATGGCGACCAAGCTCATCCTTCTCGGCGGCGGCAAGATCGGCAGCGCGATTACGGCGATGCTGGGTGGCACGGGTGATTATCAGCTGACGGTCGCCGACCGCGATGCGGAGAGCTTGAAGCGCCTGCCCACGAAGAACGCGCGTACGATGGTGCTGGACGTTGCCGATCCGGCTGCGCTTCGTGCGGCGATGAAGGGGCACGATATCGTTGTCTCGGCGATGCCTTATCACCTGACGCCGGTGATCGCGGGGGCGGCGAAGGATTCCGGCGCGCACTATTTCGATTTGACCGAAGACGTCGAGAGCACCCGCGTCGTGAAGAAGCTCGCGCAAGGGGCGGACACCGCGTTCGTGCCGCAATGCGGGCTGGCACCGGGGTTTATCTCGATCGTCGCGCACGACATGACGAAAAAGTTCGAGTCGCTTCGCGATGTGAACATGCGAGTGGGTGCGCTGCCGGTCTATCCGACGAATGCGCTGAAATACAATCTGACCTGGTCAACCGATGGGCTGATCAATGAGTACTGCAATCCGTGCGAGGCGATCGTGGACGGGCACCTGCGCGAAGTGCCGGCGCTTGAAGAGATGGAGCACTTCTCGCTCGACGGCGTGGACTACGAGGCGTTCAACACGTCGGGTGGCTTGGGAACGCTCGCCGAGACGCTGCAGGGGCGGATCGAGAATTTGAACTACAAGACCGTGCGCTATCCGGGGCACCGCGATATCATCAAGACATTGGTGCGCGACCTTCGACTGGGCCAGCGGCGCGACATCATGAAGGATGTGCTGGAGACGGCGATCCCGATCACGTTACAAGACGTGGTCTTGGTGTTCGTGACGGTGTCGGGCCAGCAGCATGGGCAACTGACTCAGGAAAGCTACGCGAAGAAGGTCTATGCGCACGAAGTCGATGGTAAGCTGATGAGCGCCATTCAGATCACAACGGCGGCCGGCATTTGCGCGATGGTCGATATGTTGGTCGCGGGCAAGCTGCCGCAAAAGGGCTTCGTGCGGCAGGAGCAGGCTGAACTCAAAGCGTTTATTGGCAACCGGTTCGGCCGCGTCTACGCTTAAACGGAGGATACGATGGTTGCGGATGTTCTGAAGGCGCTGGGTGTTTCGGCGGAAGACGTTTCGCGCGGCGATCTCGTGGTTCGAAGCCCGATCGATGGCGTTGAAATCGGGCGCGTGATGAGCGACAGCCTGAACGGCGAGGTCGACTTGAAAGTCACGCACTCGCTCATTGCTTTCCACGAATGGCGCGAAGTGCCCGCGCCGCGGCGAGGCGAGCTCGTGCGGCTGTTCGGCGAGGAGTTGCGCGCGAACAAGGATGCGCTCGGGCGGCTAGTTACGTTGGAGGCAGGCAAGATTCTGCAGGAGGGGCTGGGCGAAGTGCAGGAGATGATCGACATCTGCGATTTCGCGGTCGGTCTCTCGCGTCAGCTCTACGGGTTGACGATTGCGTCGGAGCGGCCTGGGCATCGCATGATGGAGACGTGGCATCCGCTGGGGCCCGTCTGCGTGATCAGCGCGTTCAATTTCCCCGTTGCCGTGTGGGCGTGGAATGCGGCGCTGGCGCTGGTGTGCGGCGACAGCGTGATTTGGAAGCCGTCGGAGAAGACGCCGCTCACCGCGATGGCCACGCAAAAATTGTTCGAGCGCGCAGCGGCGAAGTTCGGCGATGCGCCGAAGGGCTTGTCGCAGGTCATTCAAGGCGGGCGCGAGATCGGAGAGCAGTTGGCCGCTAATCCGCTCGTGCCGCTGATTTCGGCGACGGGTTCGACGCGGATGGGCAAGTCGCTGGCGCCGGTCGTGGCGGCGCGGCTCGGGCGGTCGTTGCTCGAACTCGGCGGCAACAACGCGATGATCGTGGCGCCGTCGGCGGACTTGAAGCTCGCCGAGCGGGCGATAACGTTCGCGGCGGTCGGAACTGCCGGCCAACGCTGCACGAGCTTGCGCCGGTTGATCGTGCATGAGTCGGTGCGCGAAAAGCTCGTGGCGAGGCTTAAAACCGTGTACAGCGCAATCAAGATCGGCAACCCGTTGGAGGCGGGCACGTTGGTTGGGCCGCTGATCGATAAGGCTGCGTTCGAAGGGATGCAGAGCGCTCTTAGCGCTGCGAAGGCGCAGGGTGGCAAAGTGACGGGCGGGGCACGCTCGCTCGATGTGCAATATCCGAACGCACATTACGTGCAGCCTGCGATCGTAGAAATGCAAACGCAGAGTGATGTCGTGAAGCACGAGACGTTTGCGCCGATTTTGTACGTGCTGAGCTATAGCAATTTCGACGAAGCGTTGCGGCTGCAAAACGGTGTGGCGCAGGGTCTGTCGTCCTGCATCTTCACGCGCGACATGCAAGAGGCCGAGCGCTTCGTTGCGGCGGCCGGCAGCGATTGCGGCATCGCGAACGTCAACATAGGCCCATCGGGCGCCGAAATCGGCGGCGCTTTCGGTGGCGAGAAGGAAACCGGCGGCGGGCGCGAGTCAGGCTCGGATTCCTGGAAGGCATACATGCGCCGGCAGACGGCGACAGTGAACTACTCGAATGCACTGCCGCTCGCGCAGGGGATCAAGTTCGATACGGAGTAGCGTTCAGTCGCGCGGGAGTTCGCGGATTTCGACTGTGCCGCCGGCTTCGTAGACAGGGTTGCCGGTTAGGAGGTGCTTTGCTTCGGCGAGGCTCTTGGCGGTGACGCGGATGTAGCCGGTTAGATGTTTGGCGATGGGTGGCGATGCGCCGTCCTTGCGGACGCAGATGCCTCCGCCGATTGCGCTGCCGCCTTCGAACGCGCCGTGCTCGCGCAGGCGCTTGAAGTAGTCCTCCCAGCCATTGTCAGTACTGCCGGGCGGGCTGTCGTCGTGCATGAGGAGTATGAAGTCGGGCATTCCAGCCTATCCATCGGTCCACATGCGCAGAAGGTTTGCGTGGCTGCGGGAGATGACGTCGAATTCGCGGGATTTCTTTTCTTTTTCGAAGATGCCGCGGCGGGCGATGTCGAGGTCGTAGAGGATTTCGCGTTGGTCGGCGTTGCGGACGTAGCTTTGGCACCAGCCGACGGCGGCGATGCGTTCGCCGCGCGTCACAGGCGTCACGCGGTGGAGCGTCGTCGACGGGTAGATGATCATGTGACCGGCTTTGAGTTTGAACGGCTGTTCGCCGGCGCTTGTTTCCATGACGAGTTCGCCGCCGTCATAGGCGTTCGGGTCGGCGAGGAACAGCGTGAACGAGATGTCGCTGCGCAGGTTGTACATCACCGGATCGTCCACGTGCGTGCCGTATTCCATGCTGTCTTTGTAGCGGCTGAACAGCAGCGGCGTGATGTGGCGCGGGCGGCTTGCCATGCGGAAGGTACCGTTGCGCATGATCGCTTCGGTCACGGATTTGTTCAGCGGTTGGTATTCGAGTTGCGTGCGGTCGACTTGCTGGTTGTTCTTGACCAGCTTCGCGTGCCAGCCGGCGGTCGTGGTGCCGTCGACGAAGCGCATGCCATTCAACTTGTCGACGACTTTGGCGACATCGCTTTCGTTCAGTACGTCGGGGAGGGTCATGATCATTGCGCGCGAATCCCATCGGAGTGTTGGCTTGAGCGATAAAGCGGGCGGCCGTGAAAGTGAACAGACCCGGCGTTGAGCCGCTCGCGCGGCCCGCGGCGTTTTGGGGAAAAGCCTAGCGTTTCAGATAGGCTTTGACCTCCGGCCGGTCGCGCAGCCAGCCGGCCCAGCGGTTCATCACCTTCGCCATGCGGTCGGGCGCGACGCCGAGTTGGGCCATCGCGACGCCGCCGTTCACGCTCTCATGGTAGTTGGCGATGAGGCCGTCTTTCAGCACGAAGCGGCTCATCCCGTCGATCACGACTTCTTTGCCTTTGAAGGCTTCGATTGTGGACGTGAACTTCGAAAGCGACCAGGCGTAGCCGATGCCGCCGTTCACGACAGGGTCGAACATGCGCCAGTCGTAGTTCGTGGCGTCGCGGTGGAAGAGGTTTTCTAGCATGTCCTCGATCGACGCGCGGCCCGTGTGGGGGCCGTAGATGTAGTCGTGATAGACGCCGTCTTCGGTGAAGCACTGTGCGAAGCCTTTGGCATCGCCGCGCGAGGCTGTGTCGCAGAAGCGGTCCAGCAGTTTGACGAAGTCGGCTTGGTTCATGGGTGCTCTAAGCCTTTGCGGTGACGATCCAGACGGCGGCCCCGAGCGTGATCGGTGATGTTTTGGCGTGAGGTGCGAGTGCGTCGCGGAGAGCCTTCATTGCCTGTTCTTTCTGCGACGGCGAGGCGTCGGCTAGCGCGCGCGAGATCGGGCCGAACTCCATCAGGTACGTGACGGCGTCGTCGAGCGTGTTGCCGATTTCGACCTTCGTGTCGAAGGGTTTGAGCGTGATCGCGTCGAATCCGCCGTTCGCGAGGATGCGCCGGATGCGCGCAGGATCGGCGAACGCGAACGGGCCTGGGTCCTCGGGTCCGAGCTGCGGTTGCGGCGGCACATGCGGGCGCACTGCCATGATGGGGATGCGAACCCACTCGTTTTCGCGCCAATCGCGCCAGCACACGAAGGCTGCGCGACCGGTGGGTTTCAGGCTCTTGCGGATGTTTGCAAAGGCGGCGTCGGGATCGGCGAAGAACATCACGCCGAAGCGGGAAAAGAGGAGGTCGAAGGTTTGTGTGTCGAATCTGTGCGCGGCTGCGTCGGCTTCGATGAAGCTGGCGGTGGCACTTGCTTCGGCGGCGCGGCGTTTGGCGAGTGCCAGCATCGGTACGGAGATGTCGGCACCGGTGACGCGGGCGCCGGATTTCGCGAACTTGATCGACGTGTCGCCGCAGCCGCAGCCGATGTCGAGAATATGCTCGCCGGGTTGCGCGTTTGCAGCTTTCAGGGCGGCATCGCTGATCGGCGAGAGCATCGCATCGAGCCGCGATTGTTGCGCAACCCAGCGTGCGCCCGCGTCACCGTTCCAGTAGGCGATCTGGTCGGCGTTCGATGGTGACGACATCGGCGGTTCCTGAGGTGAGCTTGTGCAGAGAGTAGGTTATGGCGGCGTGTGGGCCGGTGGAAGAAGAATCTCACGCGAAGCCGCGAAGACGCGAAAAGAAAGAAGTTTGAAACGCCAAGCTGTTCTTGGTACGCGAACGCCAGTGGTTCTGCGCGAAGCGCCATTTGTCGCGCGCTGCGCGCGCTGGGTGTGTGACCGAGGGCAGAGTGGCTTGGCGTTCTTGGCGTTTCAATCTTCTCTTTTCGCGTCTTCGCGGCTTCGCGTGAGTTTCTTTTTCAGTGTCCGCGGTCGCCGGATAGGCAGTGGCTGTGCGAGTGGTCGGCGAGGACTTTGATCACGCGGCATTCGGCGACGCGGCCGTGGCGGCATTGGCGGACCATGCGTTGGAGTTCGCCGCGCAGGCTGATCAGGCGCGCGATTTTTGCTTCGACGTCGGCGAGAACGTCGCTCGCTACGCGGTCGACCCGGGCGCAGGATTGGTCGGGTTTGTCGACCAGGTGCAGGAGTTCGCGGATGGCGTCGAGGGGAAACCCTAGTTCGCGGGCGTGGCGGATGAAGGCGAGGCGGTCGGCGTGCGCTTTTGCGTAGCGGCGCTGGCCGCCCTCCGTGCGCGCGGGTGCGGGCATCAAGCCTTCCTGCTCGTAGAAGCGGATTGTTTGGACTTTTGTCGCGGCGCGCTTTGCCAGTGCGCCGATGGTGAGGTCTTGCGCCATTTATTCGCTCTTGAAGCTACAGCCACTGTAGCATGTAGATTTGGCGGGTGAAAGGAATCACCTGATGGAATCGTGCTGTCCCGCGCCTTCGCCCGGTACATCGCCGGAGTACCGGCGGGTGCTTTGGATCGCGCTTGTCATCAATGCGGCGATGTTTGTGATTGAGGCCGGAGCAGGTCTTGCGGCGGGGTCGGTGTCGCTGCAGGCGGACGCGCTCGATTTTCTTGGCGATGCGGCGAACTACGCTTTGAGCCTTTCGGTGCTTAGCCTCGCGCTCGTCTGGCGCGCGCGGGCGGCGCTGGTGAAGGGCGTCAGCATGGGGCTCTTCGGGATCTGGGTGATCGGTGCGGCCGCGATGAATGTGCTCGGCGATGCGATGCCGCACGCGCCGACGATGGGTGTTGTGGGGTTCTTAGCGTTGATCGCAAATGTCGCTGTCGCGTTGATGCTTTACCGCTATCGCGAGGGCGATGCGAACATGCGCTCGGTTTGGCTTTGCACACGCAACGATGCGATCGGCAACGCTGCGGTGATGGTGGCGGCGCTCGGCGTGTTCGGGACGGGGACGTTGTGGCCGGACATCGCGGTTGCCGCGGTGATGGCGGGGCTTGCGCTCAGTGCGTCGTATCTCACGATCCGCAGTGCGTTGGCCGAGCTAAAACATCCGGCCGAACATGCGCACGCGCTTGACGCGCATGCGCATCATCACTAAGCGACAGCGGCTTCGTCGCTTAGATGCGGCGCGAGGACGCTGGCCTGGTTCAGGAATGTTTCGGCGGCGCGGTCGAGGCGTTGGCGGGCCGCGAACAGCGACATGCGGGCGGCTTCGATTTCGTCGTTCGATGCGAACAGCTCGGACGGCGCCTTCAGTGCGAGGCCGCGTTCGCCGGCGACCAGCGTGATGTGGCCGATGGCATGGCGCGGGTGGCCGCCGTCGGGCAGAACGACTTCGATCGAACCGCGATTGCCGTCGATCAGGTTTACGTTGTCGAACATGGCGCCGCCGGCGACCGTGTCGATGCGCGAGCGGAGCTCTTCGTAACGATCGGCGACCATGGCGCGCTTTGTGGCGTCCGGGTTCGAGAGTGCTTCCGCGGTCAGGTCCAGCGCTTCAGAGAGGAAATTGTGGATCGTGTCGATCGCGACCAGCGTGCCTTCGACGGTCGATACGGCGCGGGCGGCGGCTTCTGCCAGCGTGACCACGGCATAGGAGCCACGGCGGGTTTGGCGCAGCGCGCGGTCGATGCCCGAGCGGATGTCCACGGGCTCGACGGGCGCGTCGATCACCGGCTCTTCCTTCGGCGACAGCATGCGGCGCGCGTACTTGAACAGGTCCTGCGCTTCAAGACGCTTTTGTTCGAACGACATTGGTGTTCCCCACCTTCGGCAGAAATCTTTGCGTGAGAATACCGCCCATGGGTTAGGGAACGCTTTACCGCAGGTGCCAGATTGCGCTTAAAGCTTCGTTGTCATGACCACGCGATTTGGCCGGATTGTTAGTCCGGCGCTCCACGCCTATCACCGCGCCGCCAAACTGGCGCGTACCGGGCGCTGGCCCTTAACGATTGGTGTACGGATCATCGTGCGCGACGAAGCTGCGCGCGTGCTGCTTGTCCGGCATACCTATGCGCCGGGGTGGCACTTTCCGGGTGGGGCCGTGGACAAGCGCGAGACGGCGGCGGATGCGGCGGTGCGCGAGTTGCGTGAGGAGGCGTTGATCGAGGCGATCGTGCCGCCGCGGCTGGTCGGCATTTACTTGAGCCTCACGCAGGGTAAGTCGGACCATATTCTGTTCTACGAGTCGGGCGAATGGCGGCCGGTGAAAGGCAAAGCGCGCGTGCTCGAGATTGCCGAGACGGGGTTCTTTCCCGCCGGCGCGTTACCCGATGGTACGACAGGCGCGACGCGGCGGCGCCTTGCAGAGCTCGCCGGAACGGCGACGCAGAGCACTTCGTGGTGAGACGCTAAAGAGGTGCGTATCTGTCTTTCCAGGGACGGGCTTGTTCGAATTGGGCGGCGAGGCGGAAGAGCGTTGCTTCGTCGCCGTAGCGGGCCGTGAACATTGTGCCGATGGGGAGGCCCGCGGCGTTCCAGTGCAGCGGTATGTTGGCGGATGGTTGGCCTGTTAGATTGTAGATGGCGGTGTAGGGGATGAACGAGATCATCTCCTTGAACATTTCGCCGAGGTCGGTGCGGTCCATGTTCAGGACACCGATGGGGAGTGGCGGTGCAGCACAGGTTGGTTGCAGGATCACGTCGTAGTTGCTCATGAAGGTCGCGACCGTGCGGCCGAGCGCGTGTAGCGTGTTCATCGCGCGGGCGTAGGCGCTTGAGTCCGTCTTGCGGGCGTTTTCAATGCGGAACCAGGTGGCGCGTTCGACGTCTTCGGGGCGCGCTTTGCGGCCGAGCGCTTCCGCCGCTTCGTCGACGGTGAAGGCGACGTTCGCGCTGATGACGACGCCTTGGGCGGCCATGATCTCCATGCCGTTAATCGCGGGCGCTGCGTCTTCGACGATGTGGCCGAGGCTTTCGCAGAGTTTCGCCGCGTCGTGCACGGCGGCGAGCGCGTCGGGGTGAACGTCCGTTGGGATGGCAGGTTTCGTCCAGAGTGCGATGCGCAAGCGTCCGGGTGGCGTTTTCGTTTCGTCGAGGAAGGCGCGCGCCGGCGGCGGGGCGGGGTAGGGATCGCCGGGTGCGGGCCCGTGCGTGGCGTCGAGAAACGCCGCGCTGTCGCGCACGCTGCGCGAGACGACGTGGCCGACGGACGCGCCGCCCCAGCCTTCGCCGCGTTTGGGACCCATCGGCGTGCGGGCGCGCGTGGGCTTTAGGCCGAACAGGCCGCAGCAGCTTGCAGGGATGCGGATCGAGCCGCCGCCGTCGGTTGCGTGGGCGACGGGGATGATGCCGGCCGCGACCGCTGCCGCCGCGCCGCCGCTCGAGCCGCCCGCGATGTGGGCGAGGTTCCACGGATTTCGCGTGGCGCCGAACATGCGGGATTCGGAGGAGGGGCTCAGGCCCAGTTCCGGCGAGTGCGTCTTGCCGAAGATCACGAGGCCCGCTTGCTTGCAGCGTTCGAC
>JBJXEH010000055.1:0-13229 GCA_046153995.1 Micropepsaceae bacterium | reverse complement strand
ACGGTATCTCCAACACACCGCGCGTGGATAGGTTGTCAAGAGCGGGCGAGGCCGCCCGCGGTCCCAGGGGCGCCTTACCTCTCCCGTCTGCGAATCTCGAGCAAGTGTTGTTCTTCGATGCGGCGGCGCCAGGTGGCGACGTCGCCGAAGTCGGTGGGGGCCCGGCTGCGTTGGACGACCAGCGGGCGGATGACGAGCAGATAGTACAGTGTCCCCGTGAGTGCGCCGCCCAGATGCGCGCCGTGGCCGATGGGTAGGCCGCCGCCGCTCGACTGCCAGGCGAGGCCGGCGAGGTCGATGCCGACGAAGGCGGCGGCGCCGATGAGGGCCGGCATAGGGATGAAGCCGAACAGAAGAATGCGGGCTTCGCTATAGAGGAACGAGAACAGCAGGATCACGCCCGAGATCGCGCCCGAGGCGCCGAGTGCGGGCAAGGCCGGCTTGTCCATCAGGAACGTCGAGACGGCGGCGTGGGCGAGCGAGCTCAAGATCGCGGCGACGAGATAGAAGCCGAAGAAGCGCGCCGAGCCGATCGTGTGCTCCACGATTGGGCCGAACGTCGCCAGCACATACATGTTTAGGAAGAAGTGGATGAACAGGATGTGCGAGAAGGCGGAGGTGAGTAGCGTCCATGAGCGGCCCGCGCTCACCGCGTCGGCGCTGATCAGGAAGTTCTCCGTCATGAACGGGCTTTGGCCGAGCCAAAGCCAGGCCGCGAAGACGGCGCCGTTGATCATAAGGAACGCGAGGGTGACGGGGGTCATGGGCCGACTGTAGCCGAGGTGCGGGTGTTGCGCATGGGCTCAATGACATAATAGCGTGGTGGTTCGATGACCACGTCCGATCCCGAAGCCGTGCTCTACCGCGTATTTTCGCAGCGGTTTCCGACGGAGGACGCGTGTCTCGATCATTTGCTGAGCCTCAGGTACGGGCGGCGGGGGCCTTGTCCGAAGTGCGGGCGGGTGACGACGTTTCACCGGCTGAAGCGGCAGCCTGCCTATGTGTGCCAGTGGTGCGCCTATCATGTGCATCCCAAAGCGGGGACACCGTTCGCGCGGACGCGCACGCCGCTGCAGGATTGGTACTACGTGATGTTCCTCTATTGCGCCGGGCACAAACGGATGACGGCGCGCGAAGTGCAGCGGCAGCTCGCGGTGACGTACAAGACGGCGTGGCGGATAGCGCGGGAGATTAAGACACACTTGGCGATGTGACTTTCGCGCACTTGCGAGGTGTAGGGCTCGGGGGCATAGTCGTGTTTCGAGGTCAGAGGGATTTCCTTCGCATGTGTGGTTTTATCCGCTAGCTGTTGTTCAGCTCTTGCTCGTTTGAGCCCTTGCGGGTTCGCGGGTGTTCGTGCGCGCTGTCCTCATTCTCACGGCAGTTTCATGGCTTACTTGGCGAATGGCGCGGTCAACCGCGTCAATGTGCATTATGCGATTCAGGCGTTTGCGTCGGCGGGGGCGGGGACGTTCTTGCTCGTCTATTTCGTGAAGGCGGGGCTTTCGACGACTGAGTCTTTGCTGGTGCTCGCGTTGATCGTGCTGGGGCGGTTCGTTTCGCGGCCGCTGGTGTTGCCAGTTGCGAAGCGGTTCGGGCTCAAGAGCACGCTCATCATCGGGACGCTGTTGCTGGCGGCGCAGTATCCGGTTTCGGGGTTCATCGACGGGGTGTCGGTGGCGCTCGTTCTGCGGTGCGTGTTTTCGGCTGTCGGCGATGCGTTCTATTGGACCAGCTATCACGCGTATTTCGCTTCGCTTGGCGATGCCGAGTATCGCGGGCATCAGATCGGCGCGCGCGAGGCGATCGTGGCAATGATCGGGATCGTGGCGCCGGTCATTGGGACGTGGGGGCTCATCACGTTTGGGCCGCTGGTGACGTTTACTGCGGCGGGATGCGTGCAAGCGTTGGCCGTCGTGCCGTTGCTTGCCGCGCCTGCGGTGAGCGTGAAGCAGCATGCGCCGGGGGCGTTCGTGCAGGCGTTTGGCGGTGCGCGGATTTTTGCCGTGCACGGATGGTTCACCGGCGCTTTTGTTTTGGTGTGGTGGTTCGCGCTCTTTCTTGCGCTCGATAAGAGTTACGTGTCGTTCGGCGGGGCGATGACGTTGGCTGCGATCGCCGGTGCGGCTGGTGGGCTGTTGCTGGGCCGAGGGATCGATGCCGGGCACGGCGCGCGGGCGGTCGTTTTTGTTCTTGCGTTGATGGCAGCGGCGATCCTCTTACGCGGCTTGAGCCTCGATACGCCGGCGGTGGCCGTGGCCGCGAATGTGTTTGGCGTGTTTGCGATGTGCTTCTACGTGCCGACGCTGATGACGGCGGTGTATAATTTGGCGAAGGCGTCGCCGTGTCCGCTCCGGTTTCACATGGCGACGGAGAGCGGGTGGGACGCCGGGTGCTTCAGCGTGTGCGTGATTGCGGCGGTGTTTGCTTACGCGGACGTATCGCTTGGGCTTGCGGTGTTGTTGGCGCTGCCGGCGGTCGCTGCGATGGGGTTCATGTTGCGGCGACACTATGCGGCGGCGGTGTGAGACCTACTTTGCGGCTTCGCGTCTTCGCGTGAGATTCTTTTTCGACGGTCGTTTCGGCGCGACTGTTGGCGGTGATTCGGCTTTGGGGGCCATGGCGGCGAGGAGGCGGTCGAAGCGGGCCATGGCTTCTTGGGGGCGGCGGGCTGTTGGCGGTTTCTTTTTCATGGCTGCTTGCGTCCACAGAGGGGGCTTGCGCGAACGCAGTGTACTTTAATTGTTCTACGTTGTCGAAGGGGATATTTTTTTCCAGCACTTTCAGGAACTAAGTCGAACTTGTCTCTAATTTCTCTTTTTATTCAGTATCTTAACTACGTATTGCGAAATGAGAACGAACAGCGTACATGTCTTTGCGTTGCAGGCACAGACCTCAAGGTGAAATAAGGAGCTAAGACCCAATGAGCACCGCACTTCGCGTCGTAGAACAGCAGGACAATATGGACCGTAAAAAAGCACTGGAAGCGGCCTTGAGCCAAATCGACCGCGCCTTCGGCAAGGGCTCGGTGATGAAGCTCGGCGCGAATCCGAAGGTGGCCGAGATCGAATCGGTTTCGACCGGGTCGCTGGGCCTCGACATCGCACTTGGGATCGGCGGTTTGCCGCGCGGCCGGGTGATCGAAATCTACGGGCCGGAGTCTTCGGGCAAGACGACCTTGACGCTGCATATCGTGTCCGAGGTGCAGAAGGCGGGCGGGGTTGCAGCGTTCATCGACGCGGAGCACGCACTCGATATCGGTTACGCGAAGAAGCTCGGCGTCGACATCGGGGAGCTTTTGGTGTCGCAGCCGGATACCGGCGAGCAGGCGCTGGAGATCACCGATACGCTGGTGCGTTCGGGTGCCGTCGATGTCGTGGTCATCGACTCGGTTGCGGCGCTGACGCCGAAGGCCGAAATCGAAGGCGAAATGGGCGACTCGCTGCCGGGTCTGCAGGCGCGGTTGATGAGCCAGGCGTTGCGCAAGCTCACGGCCTCGATCTCGCGCTCGAACACGATGGTCATCTTCATCAACCAGATCCGCATGAAGATCGGCGTTATGTTCGGCAATCCGGAAACGACGACCGGCGGTAATGCGCTGAAATTCTACTCGTCCGTGCGGCTCGACATTCGCCGCATCGGCGCGATCAAGGAGAAGGACGATGTCGTCGGCAGCCAGACGCGCGTGAAAGTGGTCAAGAACAAGGTCGCGCCGCCGTTCCGGCAGGTCGAGTTCGACATCATGTACGGCTCGGGCATTTCGAAGGTGGGCGAGCTTGTCGATTTGGGCTCGAAGGCCGGGATCGTCGAGAAGTCGGGCTCGTGGTTCTCCTACGACAACCAACGCATCGGGCAGGGCCGGGAAAACGCGAAGGCGTTCTTGGCGGAGAACCCGGACATCGCGGCGAAGATCGAGGCGGCCGTGCGCGCGAATGCCGGCATCCTCGGCAACGCGCTCGCGACGACGCCTGAGAAAGACAAGGACGATGAGGACGAGGACGAATAGGCGCCGCATCGTTCAGATAACGGAACTCTCTCCACCCCCTCAGTGCCCCCCATAGTGGAGAGATTAGGCCCGGACCTTTCCCCCAAGGTCCGGGCCGTCCTGTTTTGCAGCGTAGGGATGTCGCCTGGACAGGTGCGCGGGGGGCCGATACATCCGTGCTCAATCAAACATTTGAGCCGCCGATGACCACTGCCCTGAACGACATTCGCTCGACGTTTCTCGACTATTTTGCGCGCCATGGGCATGAGCCGGTGGCGTCGTCGCCGCTGGTGCCGCGGAACGACCCGACGCTCATGTTCACGAATGCGGGCATGGTGCAGTTCAAGAACGTGTTCACGGGGGCGGAGAAGCGGCCCTATTCGCGTGCGGTGTCGTCGCAGAAGTGCGTGCGGGCGGGCGGCAAGCACAACGACCTGGACAACGTCGGCTACACGGTGCGGCATCACACGTTCTTCGAGATGCTGGGGAACTTTTCGTTCGGCGACTATTTCAAG
The DNA here is from genome assembly GCA_046153995.1 of Micropepsaceae bacterium. Classification (GTDB taxonomy): domain Bacteria; phylum Pseudomonadota; class Alphaproteobacteria; order Micropepsales; family Micropepsaceae; genus SZUA-430. The sequence continues at coordinate 8,729 of JBJXEH010000055.1, read as the reverse complement.
GACGTCGCGATCGAGCTTGCTTGGAACCTGATCAAGAAGGAGTTCAAGCTCGATACGAAGCGGCTGCTGGTCACCGTCTATTCCGAGGACGACGAGGCGGCGGCGCTTTGGAAGAAGATCGCTGGGCTCCCGGAGTCCAAGATCATCCGCATTCCGACCGCGGACAATTTTTGGTCGATGGGCGACACGGGGCCGTGCGGGCCGTGCTCGGAGATCTTCTACGACTACGGCGACACCGTTCAGGGTGGGCCGCCGGGTTCGGCTACCCAAGACGGCGATCGGTTTGTCGAGTTCTGGAACCTCGTCTTTATGCAGTTCGATCAGGCGCCGGGTGGGAAGCGCACGCCGCTGCCGAAGCCTTCGATCGACACGGGCATGGGGCTTGAGCGCATTTCATCGATTTTGCAGGGCAAGACCGATAACTACGACACCGACTTGTTCCGCCGGCTGATCGACGCGTCGGCGCAAGCGTCGGGGCAGCACGCGGACGGTGCGCATGCGGTTTCGCACCGCGTAATTGCGGATCACTTGCGGGCGTCGTCGTTCCTGATCGCGGACGGTGTCACGCCGTCGAACGAGGGGCGCGGCTATGTGCTGCGCCGGATCATGCGGCGCGCGATGCGGCATGCGCATATTCTGGGTGCGAAGGACCCGTTGATGTGGCGGCTCGTGCCCGTGCTCGTGGCTGAGATGGGTGCGGCCTATCCGGAGCTTGGCCGGGCGCAGCCGCTGATCACGGAGGCGTTGAAGCTGGAGGAGACGAAGTTTCGCCAGACGCTCGAGCGCGGCTTGAAGCTGCTCGACGAAGCGACCGCTGGCATGGGCACGGGCAAGACGTTGCCCGGCGATGTCGCATTCAAACTCTACGATACGTTCGGCTTTCCTTACGACCTTACAGAAGACGCGCTACGCAGCCGCGGGATCGGTGTCGACAGGGCTGGTTTCGACGCTGCGATGGCGAAGCAGAAAGAGGAAGCGCGCGCTGCTTGGAAGGGTTCGGGCGAGGCTGCGACTGAGGGCGTTTGGTTCGAGCTTCGCGAAAAGATCGGCGCGAGCGAGTTTCTCGGCTACGACACGGAAGTTGCTGAGGGCGTCGTCACGGCGCTCGTGAAGGGCGGCAAGCCGGTGGCTTCGCTGAATGCGGGAGATGAGGGCCAGGTCGTCGTCAACCAGACACCGTTCTATGGCGAGTCCGGCGGTCAGGTCGGCGACGAAGGTGCGATGTTTACGGCCACCGGTGCGGAGTTTGCGGTCAGCGACACGCAGAAGAAGCTCGGCGACATGCATGTGCATGTGGGCAAGCTCAATCGCGGGACGTTGAAGGTTGGCGATGTGGTCGATCTGCGGGTGGACGGCGTGCGGCGGACGGCGACGCGGGCGAACCATTCGGCGACGCATTTGCTGCACGAAGCTTTGCGCCGCGTGCTGGGGCCGCATGTGACGCAGAAAGGCTCGCTCGTCGGGCCGGAAAAGTTGCGTTTCGATTTCAGCCATCCGAAGGCGGTCAGCGAGGCTGAGGTCGCGCGGATTGAGGCGATGGTCAACGACATGGTGCGCGCGAACGACGACGTGGTCACGCGCCTGATGACGCCCGATAAGGCGATCGAACAGGGTGCGATGGCACTGTTCGGCGAGAAGTACGGCGATGAAGTGCGGGTGCTGTCGATGGGCAGCGACGCGGGTAAGACCTATTCGGTCGAGCTTTGCGGTGGCACGCATGTGCGGCGCTTGGGCGATATCGGGTTGCTGAAAATCGTGGGCGAGAGTGCGGTGGCAGCGGGCGTGCGCCGCGTCGAGGCGCTGACCGGAGCGGGTGCGCTTGCGTATCTCAACGAACAGCATCGGCTTGTGCGTGAAGCGGCATCGGCGATGCGCGCGCAGCCGTCGGAGTTGCCCGACCGGATTTCGCAGCTGATGGAGGAGCGTAAGAAGCTCGAGCGCGATCTTTCTGAAGCGCGGCGGCAGCTTGCGATGGGTGGCGGCGGCGGGCCTGCGCCGGCTGAGACGGTCGAGATCAACGGGGCGAAGTATATGGGCCGCGCGGTTGAGGGCGTGGATCCGAAGGACCTGCGCTCGCTTGTCGATCAGGCAAAGCAACAAATCGGCTCCGGTGTCGTGGCGTTTGCGACGGCGACGGACGGCAAGGCAGCGCTCGTTGTCGGCGTGACCGAAGACATGGCCAAGCGCTTCAACGCGGTCGAGCTTCTGAAGAAGGGGGTCGAAGCTGTCGGCGGCAAGGGCGGCGGCGGGCGTCCCGATATGGCGCAAGGCGGCGGGCCGGACGGCGCGAAGTTGCAAGCGGCGCTCGACGCGATCGCCGCGGCGATGAAAGCGTAATGGACGCCCACGCGGGCCGTGACGCAGTGAGCTGGCGGCGTTGGATCTATTTAACGATCGAGGCGGGCGGGTCCAGCAAGGCAGCTCACTATTTCGACGACTTCATGGTCGTGCTGATCCTGGCCAACGTCTTGGCGGTGATTCTTGAAAGCGTGCCGTCGATCCATGCGCAATTCGCGACGGAATTTCTCGCCTTTGAGGTGTTCTCCATCGCGATCTTTACGATCGAATACGGCTTAAGGCTTTGGGCTTCGATCGAGATCCCGGCGATCCGGCAGCGTGGCGCGTTCTTCGGGCGGTTGATGTTCGCGCGGCGGCCATCGCAGCTCATCGACTTGCTGGCGTTCACGCCGAGTTACATTGCTCTGTTGCTGCCGGGTGCGGACCTGCGTGTGTTGCGCGTGTTTCGCCTGCTGCGCTTTCTCAAACTGGTGCGGTATTCGCCCGCTATGATGACGCTCGGGCGCGCGCTCTATGAAGAGCGGCGTGCGCTGGTTGGCGCGGTGATTTTGATGATCGGTACCACGGTCTTCGCGGGCACGATCATGTACCTTATCGAAGGGGCTGCGCAGCCGAAGCAGTTCGGTACGATTCCCGACGCGATGTGGTGGGCGCTGGCGACCTTGACCACGATCGGCTATGGCGATGCGGTTCCAGTGACGCCGCTCGGCAAGATGTTCGGCGCGGTCGTGATGATTTGCGGGCTGGGACTGTTTGCGCTGCCGATCGGTATCGTGGCGACGGCTTTCGTGAACGAGATTCACCGGCGCGACTTCGTGGTGACTTGGGGGATGGTCGCGCGCGTGCCGCTGTTCTCCGCGCTCGATGCGGCGGCAATCGCGGAGGTGATGAAAATCATGCGGACGCGCGCGGTTTCGGCGGGCACGGTGATTGCGGCGCGCGGCGAGGAGGCGGAAGGCATGTTCTTCATCGCGGACGGCGAGGTAAAGATTCAGCTGCCCCGCGGGCACATCAAGCTCGGTGCGGGAGAGTTTTTCGGCGAGTTGGCGTTGCTCAAACGGGTCAAGCGGATGGGCACGGTCACGGCCGTCGTGCGCACGAATATGATGATTATCGACTCGCTGGATTTCGAGAACCTGCTCGACCGCGACGAGGTGTTGAAGGCACGCATTCTGGAGATCGCCGACGAACGGCTCGCCGGCGAATGGGCGGATGTTTCCAGCGACGTGGTGGCGGCCGAGTTCGAGCAACGGCCGTCCACCCGGCCTGTCGGCGATCCGATTATCTGACGATTCGCGGGCGCGCTTGGGCTGTTCGGGCCGGCGCTGGGGATTGTGATGGTGCTCGCGGCGCGTAAGCGAACTCAATAGTTGTCATCCCGGGTCTCGCTTTGCTCGCCCGGGATGACAAGTTTTTTTGCGAACTACATCTTCATCGTCTTGCGCAGGTTCTCGTCGATTTTGTCGAGGAAGCCTTCTGTCGAGAGCCACTTCTGGTCCGGGCCGACGAGGAGGGAGAGGTCCTTCGTCATGTCGCCGGCCTCCACCGTGTCGATGCAGACCTTCTCCAGCGTTTCGCCGAAGTGGCTCACGTCGGGCGTGGCGTCGAGTTTGCCGCGGTGAATGAGGCCGCGCGTCCAGGCGAAGATCGAGGCCATCGAGTTCGTCGAGGTCTGTTCCCTCTTTTGCCATTGGCGGAAGTGGCGCGTGACCGTGCCGTGGGCGGCTTCGGCTTCCATGATTTGCCCGTCGGGGGTGAGCAGCACGCTGGTCATCAAGCCCAGCGAGCCGAAGCCTTGTGCGACCGAATCCGACTGCACGTCGCCGTCGTAGTTCTTACACGCCCAGACGAACTTGCCGCTCCACTTCAAAGCGGAGGCGACCATGTCGTCGATCAGGCGGTGTTCGTAGGTGATTTTCTTCGCGTCGAACTTCGCTTTGAATTCGGCGTTGAAGACTTGCTCGAACAAGTCCTTGAAGCGGCCGTCATACGCTTTCAGGATCGTGTTTTTGGTCGACAGGTACACCGGCCAGCCGCGGTCGAGGCCGTAGTTGAAGCACGAACGCGCGAAGTTCTTGATCGAGTCGTCGAGATTGTACATCGCCATCGCGACGCCGCCGCCGGGGAAGGCGAACACTTCGTGGCTGATCGGGGCGCCGCCGCCGTCGGGTGTGAACGTGATCGTGAGCTTGCCTTTGCCGGGCACGACGAAGTCGGTCGCCTTGTATTGATCGCCGAACGCGTGGCGGCCCACGACGATCGGGTCGGTCCAGCCGGGCACGAGGCGCGGGACGTTCTTGCAGATGATCGGTTCGCGGAAGACGGTGCCGTCAAGGATGTTGCGGATCGTGCCGTTCGGCGACTTCCACATCTTCTTCAGCCCGAATTCCTTCACGCGCGCTTCGTCGGGCGTGATCGTCGCGCATTTGACGCCGACGCCGTAGCGTTTGATCGCCTCGGCCGCCTCCACGGTAACCTTGTCTTCCGTCTTGTCGCGGTATTCGATGCCCAGATCGTAGTATTTGATGTCGATGTCGAGATAGGGAAGAATCAGCTTCTTCTTGATGAGATCCCAAATGATGCGGGTCATCTCGTCGCCGTCGAGATCGACGACTGGGGTCTTCACCTTGATCTTGCCCATGAAACTTTCCGTTGAGAATGTGTGCCGGTCGCGCAGGTGTTTAGCGGCGGCTCGCCGCGTGTGCAAGGCGCCATGAAGACACCCGTCATCATCCTCGCAAACCCGCAAATCGGCGAGAATATCGGCGCGGCGGCGCGCGCCATGCTGAACTTCGGCTTGACCGACTTGCGCCTCGTGAACCCGCGCGAGGCGTGGCCAAACACGAAGGCCGAGGCGATGGCTGTCGGCGCTGCGCACGTACTCGAGACGGCGCGCGTGTTCGCGACGATGGAAGAAGCGGTCGCCGATCTGGGGTTGGTGTTCGCGACGACGGGACGCGACCGGCTGATGGCGAAGCGCGTGGTTACGCCGGATGACGCGGTCGCTGAATTGGTGGCGGACCTTGCCCAAGATCGACCGTGCGGCGTGATGTTCGGGGCGGAACGCATGGGGCTCACGAACGAAGAGGTCATTCTGGCGGATGCGATTTTGACGGTGCCGACGAACCCGGATTTCGCGTCGCTGAACTTAGCGCAGTCGGTCGCGGTGGTGGCTTACGAGTGGTTCAAGGGCACGCACGAGAAACCGGAGTTCAAGATACCCGCGAAGTATCGGCGATCGGCGCTCGCGAACAAAGAAGACTTGATCGGGTTCTTCGAACACATCGAAAGCGAGTTGGACCGCACGGAGTTCCTATTCCCTGCCGCCAAGCGCCCGGCGATGGTGCAGAACATGCGCAACATGTGGCACCGCGCGGGGCTGACGTATCAGGAAGTGCAGACACTGCGCGGGATGGTTCGCGCGCTTACCGGTGGCAAGAAGCGGCGGAAGAAGGAAGATTAGCTCACGCGAAGCCGCGAAGACGCGAAAAGCAAGAAAGAACCGATTGAACCACCAACTACACCAAGAACACCAAGACGCACCGTGCAATCGCCTTGACTCGGAACACAGTCGCTTGGTGGTTCAATCTACTTTCTTTTCGCGTCTTCGCGGCTTCGCGTGAGATATTCTTTCGAACGCTAACCGGGTGCCAAATGATCCGTCATGGATTTGCCGAGACGAACGAGTTGAAGCTGCACTATGCGGCGAGTGGGCCTTCGGACGGGCATCTGCTGCTGTTTCTGCATGGGTTTCCGGAGTTTTGGCATGCTTGGCGGCATCAGCTCGCGGATCTGGGCGACGCGTATCATTGCGTTGCGCCGGATTTGCCGGGGTATAATTTGTCGTCCAAGCCCGCTGATGTCGCGCGGTACCGGACGAAGCGGTTGATCGACGATGTTGTCGCGTTTGCGGCGCAGTTCGCTCGCAAGAAGAAGTTCACGTTGATCGCGCATGACTGGGGTGGGGCGCTGGCTTGGGCGTTCGCGATCAAGCGGCCTGAGTTGATCGACCGGCTTGTGATCGTCAACGCCGTGCATCCGGGCGCGTTTCAGCGCGAGATGGCGAAGAATCCGGCGCAGGCTGTGGCCTCGCAGTATATCCACGAGCTTCGCGCCGAGGGGGCTGAGGCGCGCTATGCGGCGAACGACTATGCGCTGCTGTGGCGCTCGCTCGCGAAGACGGCGGAGGCGGGGCATTTGAGTGCCGCCGATCGCGCGGCGTTCATCAAGGCGTGGCGCGAGCCCGGCGCGCTGACGGGCATGTTCAATTGGTACCGCGCGATGCGGATGGATCCGCCGAAGCCCGGCGCCGCGCCTGCGGCGGAGGTTTATAACGACGAGGCGTTAATGGTGCGGGTGCCGACGCTCGTCATCTGGGGCGAGCAGGATACGTCGCTTCTGCCGGGGTGCGTAGAGGGGCTCGAACGCTGGGTGCCAAACATCGATGTGCGCCGCGTGCCGGACGGCAGCCACTGGATCGTGTACGAGAAGCCGAAGTTTGTGAGTGACACTGTTCGTGATTGGCTCGCTTCACCAGTCAGGTGAAGCTAGGTGCCGGTCTCCAGCACATCGACGAACTGCGATAGTTTGTTCGTCCACTGGATACCCTTGCGGTAGAAGTAGAGCGAGTTCTTTGTGCCGCGTTGTTGGCACGCGTAGCTTCGTTCGATGGGCAATGTTCGCATATCGTCCAGACCGTCGAAATCGATCAGTATTGTTCGCGGGTCATTGCCGCGCTCCATCTGCCACGACGCAGAGATGCGATAGTTGTCGCCGTCGAGACGTGCGACGATCCTCCAGCCGCGTTTGGATAGAGCTTCCTCGAGTTCAGTTAAGTGCCAGTCTGCCATAGTTGCGCGACCCTATGGCCCAGGGTCGCGGTTTGACAGCCCCTCGGGCCCCCTCTAAAACCCGCGGCTCGCTTGAGGATTTCTCCGGCGAATGGAAGCACCCGTGGCGGGGAAGCCCCCGCCTGTCGGTCCCACAATCCGGGATAGAGGAGGGCAGCATTTCCTAGGCTTAACACCTTGAATTTATAGGGAAATTGCGAATGACGAAGCGACAGAGTGCCAAACACAAGATCGACCGCCGTATCGGCGACAATCTGTGGGGCCGCCCAAAGAGCCCGCAGAACAAGCGGGAATACGGCCCCGGTCAGCACGGCCAGCGCCGCAAGCAGAAGATCTCCGACTATGGCGTGCAGCTGAAGGCCAAGCAGACGCTGAAGGGTTATTACGGCAACATCACCGAGCGGCAGTTCCGCAAAATTTACGCCGAGGCTCAGCGCCGTCGCGGCGATACGGGCGAGAATATCATCGGTTTGCTGGAGCGGCGTCTCGACGCGGTTGTCTACCGCGCGAAGTTCGTGCCGACAGTTTTCGCGTCGCGCCAGTTTGTGAACCACGGCCACATCAACGTGAATGGCCGCCGGGTGAACATCCCGAGCTACGTCGTCAAGGAAGGCGACGTGATCTCCGTGCGCGACAAGGCGCGCGAGATGGAGCTGGTTGCGGTCGCGATCCAGCTGCCGGAGCGCGATGTGCCGGATTATCTCGAGGTCGATCACGGCAAGCTGACCGCGAAGTTTACGCGCACGCCGAAGCTTTCGGACGTGCCGTATCCGGTGAAGATGGAACCGAACCTGGTCGTCGAGTTCTACTCGCGGTAGGTTGCGGATTGCAGGTTTTGGGGCGGTCACATGCGTGTGGCCGCCCTTTTTTTGTGCCCTGATTCGGTCAAAGATCGGTGCGAGGGTGATTTGATCCTCGGAGAGACCCCATGATGTTGTCCGCTGTTCTTGCCGCTGCGCTGAGCACCGCGTTCGTCAGCCCTTGCGATGTTGCGACCGATGCGGACGCGGCTGCTCTGTTGCACACGGCGCCTATCCCCGTGCCGGCCAGCGAGATGGGCGAGGAGACGGCGCCGTCGTGCATTTGGGCGACCAAGGGCCGCGCGAGCGAGGTGAAGATTTCCGTCTGGTCGCCGGATGAGTTGCCGGTGGTCGGTATGGCCGATGCGGCGGCTTACTATGCGAAGCGGAAGGCGGATGCCGAAGCTGCGACTGTTGTGGCGGATACGGGCGATCAAGCGTTCGCAAGCTTCTCGGCGCCTCGCAAAGGGTTGTCGTCTGGCGAGGTCGTTGTGTTGATGGGCGACCGGCTGGTTGCGTTCGAGTTCGGCAGTGCGCGCGCGAGTGAGGCGAAGGCGTATGTGGCTGCCGTGATGAGGCGGATTCAAAATTGAACGATACCGCCCCCACTGCGGGGCGGTCGAAATATCGGAAGCTGAAGGCTGGAGAAATTTCGGGTGGGGGGCAACGCACGCTCGTGGTTTGCCCCCCACCCGAACCTTTTCGCCCTTCGGGCTCAAACGTTCGACCTCCCCGCAGTGGGGGCGGTATTTTTTTCAACGCAGCGCGCGCGCAAAGGTCT
>JBJXEH010000054.1:0-18466 GCA_046153995.1 Micropepsaceae bacterium | reverse complement strand
GGGTCGATCTCGACCGCGATCCCGCGGCCTTTCAACTGCGCCGCCATCTTGTCGAGGCTCCGCACCCGGAAATTGAGCATCCACATTTGCTCCGGCTTGCCGAAGTAACCGGTGTCCCACTTGAACGGCGCGAACACGGTGGTGCCCGCCTCCTGCCGCCAAGCCGTGCCGCCATAGTCCTTCGGCACGGGGTCGACACCCAAGTTTTCCTCATACCACTTGGCCAGCGCCGCCGGGTCCTTCGCCTTGAAGAAGAACCCGCCAATCCCCGTCACCCGTTCCATCGCAACCTCTCCCCCAGGCTTCGCGCCCGCTGTTTGTATCGTGACCGCCGCAACGGCGGCCAACCCAAGCGCACCGCGCCGCGTGAACTCGTCAGACGTCATGGGATCAACCGCAGCTCCCGCGCCTTCTGGATCGCCTGCGTGCGGCGCTGCACCTCAAGCTTCTGAAACAGATTCGCAATGTGCGTCTTGACCGTGTTCGGCGAGATATCGAGCAAGCGCGCGATCTCTTTGTTGGCATCGCCGGCCGCAAGACGCTCCAGCATGGTGAGTTCGCGTTCCGTGAGGCCCAACGCTTTCAACGCCGCGTCATTCCGCTCGAACGGCCCCGAGACAATCTTCGGCGTCAGTTGAATGCCGGCCCAAATACCAAGCCCGGTGAAGCCCAGCGCAATCAGCGCGATGTAAATCTCCGGCGCGAACACCCGCGCGACATACTTGTACTGCAGCCACTGCAGCACGAACGCGCCAGCCGCCAGCGCCAGCCCGTAAAGCGCAACAGATTTGACCATATCCCGCGTCATCGGCGGCGACGCTAGCACCAGCCGGACCGGTCCGGAAGATCAAGCCCTGGCAGCCAACCGCTGCGCGCGAAGCTGCCGCAATTCGGAGCCCAAGTGTTTCTCAAAAAACGCATCACACCCGAGGCATACGTTCGAGACCGCGCGCCCCTTCGGATCGGTGACCGTCGCGGCATCGCGATAGTCCTCGCGCGACCAGCCTGCGCTGAGCCCCATCGCCTCCGGATCGCCACGGTTGATCGCCTCAAACGCAGGGTGACCCTTCAAGCTATCCAGAATGTCGGTCAAACGCTCCTCGGTCAGGTTGCCGAGCGGCGCCTTCGTCTTCAGGCAACACGGATAGACCGAACCGTCCGGCTCGATCGCAACCTCCGACCCCGCCTCGCCGTAGTTCATGAAGTTCTTGCCGCCGCTCCAGCGCGCACAAAAATTGGTTTCATACGTCGCGTTCGAAAGCCCGTTGGCCCACGCGCGGCCCCGCGGCCAAAGCTCGCCGATCCAAAGCTCCGGCTGCGCGCCGAAGAACAGGAAGAACGGCCCCTCGCCCATCGCATCGCGCCGCACCGATGGCGCCTTCGCCTTCAGCCGCACATCGCGCGCGCCGCCAAGCTCGATCTCCTTCGCCCCGAACGGCGCCATCATCGCGCGAACCTCGTCCATGAAAGCGAACTTCTTCTCGCCCTCAAGGCCCACATGATAATCGTCGATCGAAGCAACCGCAATCGTGCGCACGCCCCGTGCGAACATCGCCTCAATCCGGTCCGGCGTCAGCACATCGCCCGTCGTCTGTACCGACACATACGGCGCGCCATCGCCCCACCGTTCGCGGATCGCTTCAAGTGCCGGATAGAACAACTCCTCCCGCACGCCGTCGATCAGCAACTCGCCGCCCGCAAGAACGAGCAAGCTACGCTTGCGCGCACCGGTCTTCGCATCGCGAAACGTCATGTCGTCCGGCAGGTTCTTCAAGACCGCGCGATAGGCACGCTGACCTTCGCCCACCACGCGCTTCAACTCATCGCGCACGTAAGGCCGGAACCGGTCGTCATAACAGTGGCGGCACTTGCGATGGCAAGCCCACGTCAACACCCAGTAGATGGCTTCCATCAAGCAGCCTTGGCGACGAGTTGCAGCAAGCGCGCGGCTTCCTTCGGCTTGGTTCGCGCCCGCAGGTCGATAACGTGAGCAACCGCCGAGTGACGGCCCGCGCGCAAGCTAGCATCGATCCACGTCTGCACAAACACGTCGCGCTGCGTATGACTGCCGCCAATTAGATGCAGTCGCGCAAGCACTGGACCGATCGCCTCAGCCGCAGCCGCGAACCGCCGCTCCGCATAGGCAACAAGACCCTCCGCACACGGGATCGCGACCGACTCCCAAACGCCGCTGACATCGTTGGCGCCATGCCGCCTCATAGAAGCCAAAAACTCCCGTGCTTCTCGCGCACGTCCGCCGCGCGCCAACGCATAGACGAAGTGCAGGTCATTGAACGGAAGAATGTGCTCGTGCCAACGCTCGATAACCTTCTTCACAACAGGCTCCCAGCGTTGACCCACATCAGCACCGCGAAGCTCAAGCCGCAACAGCGCAGAGATCGCACCGATCTGCTCCTGCGCGAACTCGCGCCAAATGCCCCACAGATGCTTGTCGAAAATCTCTAGCGCCAACTTCGGCTCCTCGCGGTCGATATGAAACAGCGCCAAGTGCCAATAATTGTGCTCGCGCACGAAGATGCTGCGGTCCGCCCAACCGGCCGCGTGCTTCGTCAAGAACGCGATCCCGTCGTCGGCCTTGCCCCGCGTCTCCATCACATGCGCGATCGCGTGGTGCGCCCACGGGTCTTTCGCGTCGATCGAAAGCGCCCGGTACGCAGCCTCTTCCGCAACGCCGATCGCATTGTTCTGCTCATGCGCGAAGGCAAGCATGCTCCAAGCGCCGGCGGTCCCTTCATGCGCCGGCAACACGCCCTTCGCGACCGCGAGCATCGCCGCCGCATCGCCCAGATTGAACGCCAAATACTGCGCCCACTTAGCCGCGACGATATCGGCCGGGTTCTGCACCACAATCGAGCGCAAACGCTTCAGCGCACCGGGCACGTTGCCCCGCCACCAATCGTTGATCGCCGCGACGAACGCCTGCTCGCGTGCAGTCGCTCCCGCTGCCGCCTTCCGCGCGCGCCGCAGATACCCGCGCGCGGTCTTGAAGCCTGGCGCCGCCTCCAGCGCCATATGCACCGCCGCCGCGTGCGCATTGACGAGCGCACAGTCCGCGTCAGCATCGGCCGCGGCAAAGATCGACCGCACCCGCGGCCCGTAGCCGATCCAATCACCCGCAAACACGTTGTAAGCGGCAACCGTCCCGGCACACGCCGTCGTCAGTTCCAAATCATGAAGGTCTTTGGTCATGACCGTTCAGTTCAAAACAGCGGGCCAATTCCGGTCGCCCTTGGCGATGAAGCCCGGGATGTCCTTCTCCCACGTCGCCTGCACCGAGCCGTCGTAGTTCAGATAAAGCTTACCGTTCACGATCTTCCAGTACCGCGGATCGCCCGATGCCGTGTAGTTCTGGCTCACCGCCCACGCGCAATAGCCGCCGTACTGCGGCGCATAAGCCGCCGGGTTCGCGCGAAACGCATCGAGGTTCTCCTTCGACGCAAACCGCCAAGTCGCGCCCATGTGTTCGAGCGAAAACTGCGCGACGCCGGCGACGGGACGCCCCGCCTTGAAATAGGCGACCGGATCGTGGCCACCGACCGCAAGCGACGAGAACGTGCCGGTATAGACGTCGGCATCGCGCGCCGATGCGGCGGTTGCCGAGAACAAAGCACCCGCAACAGCAAGCGCACCGAACAGGCTGGAAATGACGGATTTCATGAGGGTTATCTCCTGGTTTTCTGGGCCTCTGCGGACTTGTTCGCTTGAGGGCGCACGAAGGTTTCGCAGGATCACAGACACGTGACAGGGCGCAACATATCCCCGGGTTCGAACGAAGATACAGGTATGCAAACGATAGCTATCAGCGCCGGACCCCGCATTGACGCGACGCGTGCGTTCGTGATGATCGCCGAAACGGTCATCGAGGGGCTCCGGACGCTCGTGCAGAAAGGCGACGAGACAGGCGAAACGGCCTCCGCCCGCTGGCAGCGCCTCATGGTGTCGGCGCAGGCCGGCGACCAGCGCGCCTATGCCACCTTCCTGAAAGAAGCCGCCGTGTTCGTCCGCGTGATCGCACGCCGCTATCACCGCGATGCTGGCCAAATCGAAGACGTGGTGCAAGAGACGTTACTCAGCCTCCACCGCATCCGCCAAACCTACGAACCCGGCCGCCCCGTCGAACCGTGGGTCGCAGCCGTCGCCAAAGCCCGCGCGATCGACGCACTTCGCGCGCGCACTAGACGCGCATCAGTGGAAGCCGAAACGACAGACGCCGTGCACGACATCGCCGACACCGCAACCGCCGCCGACGCGCAGCACGAAACCCGCACCGAAATCGCGGCGGCTCTGGCCGCCTTACCCGCCGGACAACGCGCAGCAGTGCGCATGCTCAAGATCGAGGAGCTCTCGCTCGCCGAAGCATCGGCTGAGAGCGGCCAATCCGTCCCCGCGCTGAAGTCGCTGCTGCACCGCGCGATGCTCTCACTCCGCGCAAGCCTGAAAGGCAGCCGCGATGCGTGACACGGACAAGCTGATCGAAGATTTGGCCGCAGGCGCGAAGCCCGTCAAACCGCTAGCCTCCCCACTCACGCGCGCAAGCGTACTGCTCGCGGGCCTGCTAGCGGCCATGGCAACCCTCGCAGCCTTCGGCGGCCACGTGACGGAGACGTTCGCGCACCTGACCCACATGCCGTTCACGCTCGAACTCGGCGGCGCGCTATTCGCAGGCATCGGCGCAATCGCCGCTGCAATAGCGTTGTCGATCCCCGGCCGCTCGCAGGTATGGGCCTACCTTCCCCTGCCCGGCCTCGCACTCTGGCTCGCCGGCGGCGGCCTCGAATGCTATCGGCAAGTGTCGGACCTCGGCTATACGCCGGCATCGCTGTTCGACAGCACCGATTGCTTCTTCTTTATCGTTGGCGCGGGTCTGCCCACCGCCGCAGCTTCTTACATCTTCCTTCGCCGCCACCTCTCCATCGACTCGGTCCGCGTGACCGCACTCGCCACCCTCGGAAGCGCCCTGCTCGCCGCCGCCCTCCTCCAATTCATCCACGCGCACGGCACGAACCCCGTCGACTTCGCGACCCACATCGTCGCGGTAATACTGCTGATGCTGTTTGCCACTACGCTGGCGCGGTTCAATTCTCGTCCGGGCTAACTCGTCAGCATCTCCTCGCTCGTGATCGCGTATTTGCCGTCGAGCCAGGCGACGATTTCTTGGGCTGCCGGATGTGTGTGCGCAGCCCACTTTGCCTTGAGCCGCTGCGTCCGTTCGCCGAGGTTGCCAAGCCCTGCGTCTTGCAGCGACAGGAGATCGCCTTCCAACAACCGCGCCGCCTCCTCGCCCATCATGGTGCGCGCCGCGCCGCGGAACGACGCCATGTAGCGGTAGCCTTCACCATCACGGTAGCTGTCCACCAACGTGAGCGCCGGTATCAAACTCAAATGCGGCTGCAGCGCAGGGTTGATCGCGTGCGCGGCAACGTGGCTCCCCATCGCCGCCGGCCGCCCGGTGAACCCGCGCAGATGCAAATGCTGCGACATACGCGGCCCATCGTTGACCGGATAGTTATCCCAAAGGAACGGCTTCCGCCGGAGCTTCCCCGCGACATCCGCAAAGTGCCCCGGCGAGTACGCCCGTGCGCACACTTCTTCGCCAGTCCAAAACACTTCGACTTTCGGATCGAGCAACCGTCCCAAATCTTCCAGATAGTTCACGGGCCTCGCGCCGAACACGCGATCGAGCACGGCATCGTCGGTGTAGTAGGAGGGGCACGTGATCAGCCGCGTCGCCTTCGTACACGACGCGACGAACGCAATGATCGCCGCCTGCCGCGCAGCGAGATCGGGAATGTCGCCGCGCATGTCGTCGAACAGGATCGCCAGATCGTCGAGGCCGAGCGAATCCAACTGCGCAATCCGCGCCCGAAGCGTCGCCCGCGCATCGTCGTCGAAATGCCGGTAAACCTCGAACGGGCTCAACCCCACACCGAACCGCACACCCGCCATCCGGCATGCCGCGGCGAACGCGGCGAGCGCGTCATGCGTCGCCTTCGGATGAGGCTCCTTCCAGTGCCGCCGCAAATGCGCGTCGGCTTTGGGTGCATAGATGAAGAACCGGTAGCCGTGCCCCGCCAGTGTGCGCATCACATGCGCGCGGTCGCTCCAGCTCCAAGGCGTGCCGAAATAGCCTTCAATGATGCCGAGTTGCGGTGTGGTGGTCATGCCCGGAACCTAACAGCAGCTTGCCGCAGCAGCAATTTCGGTTACGCTGACCCGCAAAAGATATTGGAGGAAATGGTATGGGCGTGTGGAACTACGGCGACATCATCGACGCCGTCGCAAAGGTCGTACCGTCGTCGGCCCCAGCGCTGATCCACGGAGACAACACAACAAGCTGGCTCGAATTCCAAGGCCGCACGAACGCACTCGCCCGCGGCCTCATCCAAGCGGGCCACCAACCCGACGACAAGCTCGCGATCCTGATCCGCAATCGCCCCGAGTATATGGAAGCAACAATCGCGGCCTTCAAAGGCCGCTTCGTCCACGTCAACGTGAACTATCGCTACAAGGCGGAGGAACTGCACTACATCTTCGACAATTCCGACGCGCGCGTGGTCGTTTACGGCAGCGAGTTCGTGCCCATCGTCGCCGCCATCCGCGACCGGCTCCCGGGCGTGAAGACGTGGCTGCAAGTCAAAATCGACGACACGCCACTCCCCGCGTTCGCGCAAGACTACGAAGCGTTCGTCGCAGCACACGGCGCCGGAGACCTCGACATCAAGCGCTCCCCGGACGATCTTTTCTTCCTCTATACCGGCGGCACCACCGGCATGCCGAAAGGCGTCATGTGGCGCCACCACGATCTGCGCGCCGCACAGATGAATCCAGCGCTCATGCCGGTCATCCCGACAAGCATTGCCGAGCACGTAGACATCGTTCGCGCGACACCCGGCAACCGCTTCATCCCCGTCTGCCCGCAAATGCACGGCACCGGCCTCCTCACCTCGTTCGGCGCGCTTGCCATGGGTGGAAGCGTCATCACGCTGGAATCGGCGACGTTCGACCCCGTCGAACTGTGGGAAGTCACCGCCCAGCGCAAAGCGACACAGATGGCGATCGTTGGCGACGCCTTCGCAAAACCCATGCTACGAGCGCTCGAAGAAAACCCCGGCCGCTGGGATCTCTCGTCGCTCGTGATGATCGTCTCCTCCGGCACGATGTGGTCGCGCGAGGTCAAGCACGGCCTCGTCGGCCACATCCCGCAAGTGACGCTGCTGGATTCGTTCGGCTCCTCCGAAGCGGTCGGCTTCGCAATGTCGGCGACGACAAAAGACGGCGAAACCCCGACGGCGAAGTTCACGCTGGGCACCGACGTCGCGGTCTTCACCCCCGACCACAAACCCGTGGCCATAGGCTCGAACGAACCGGGCTTCATCGCTCGCGGCGGCAACATCCCTGTCGGCTACTGGAAGGACGAAGCAAAGACCGCCAAAACGTTCTTCGTCATCGGCGGCCAACGCTGGTCCATCCCGGGCGACTTCTGCCTCGTCAACGCCGACGGCTCGATCACGCTGCTGGGCCGCGGCAGCGCCTGCATCAACACGGCAGGTGAGAAGGTCTATCCGGAAGAAGTCGAGGAGACGCTAAAACTGCACGACAGCGTCGACGACGCGCTCGTGGTCGGCGTGCCGGATGACAAGTGGGGTAACGCCGTCACCGCCGTCGTCGAACTCGCACCTAATGCACGCTTCGACGAGAGTGCGATACGCGCCCACGTGCGCGAGCATCTGGCCGGTTACAAAACGCCGAAGCGCATCCTCGCCGTGCCGCAGATGTTCCGCGCCCCGAACGGGAAGGCGGACTACAAAGCCGCTACCGATTTCGCCCGCACGCAACTCGGCCTCTGACACATGCACGAGATCGTCGAAACGGCAACACGCTTTGCCGCATCCCACGTTGCACCGAGCGCCGCCAAATGGGCACGCGAAGGGCGCATGCAAACCGAGGCGCTAAAAGCCGCCGCCGCACAAGGCCTGCTAGCGTTCCAAGCACCGCGCGATTGGGGCGGCCACGAAATCGGCTTCGCCGATAAGCTCAAGCTGCTCGAAACGTTATCGCGCCACTCCTACGACTTCGCGTTCAGCCTCACGAACACCGCGGGTTGCGCCGCCCACATCGCAACCGCGATGCCACGCGCCGTCGCCGAGCGCTACGTCCCCGCAATGCTGAAAGGCGAACGCTTCGGCGGTAGCGCCTTAAGCGAACCCGGCGCGGGCAGCGACTTCGCCGGCATCAAAACCAGCGCAACGAAAGACGGCGACGGCTGGCGCCTGAGCGGCGAAAAAGGCTGGATCACGAACGCAGCCTTCGGCGACGTCTTCATCACGTACGCGCAGACAGACCCCGCCCAAGGCTGGCGCGGCATCGGCTGCTTTCTGGTGGACGGCACCCGCGAAGGCTTTCAGCGCAGCGACGCCGAGGCACTCGCCGGCGGCGGCGTCATCGGCGCAGGTGGCTTCAAACTCGACAACTACCGTGTCCACGCCGACGAAGTCGTCGCCCCGCCAGGCCACGCGTTCCGCCGCGCCATGGCGAGTGTGAACCAAGCCCGCACCTACGTCGCCGCGATGTGCGTCGCGATGGTCGATGCCAGCCTCGACACCGCCGTTGCCTACGGCAAATCCCGCGAAGCCTTCGGCTCATCGCTCGCTGCGAAACAAGGTTGGCGCTGGATGGCGGCCGACATCGCAACCGACGCCGAAGCAGCGCGCCAACTCGTGTCATCGGCGGCGGCTATGATCATCGCGAACGAAGACGCCGCGCTCGCTTCCGCACACGCAAAGAAGTTCGCAACCCGCATGGCGATCCAACGCATCTCGGAAGCTTGCCAACTCATGGGTGCTGCGGGCTTGCGCGAAGAATACCCTTTCCTCCGCCACCTCGCCTCCGCCCGCGTCGCGAACTACACCGACGGCTCCACCGAAATGCAAAACGAACGCATCGCCGCCATCGTCATCGGACCCACATCATGACCGGCGACCGGCGACGGTGGCGGCCTGCCAATGCCAAAAGTTCGCGCAAGCCTCGACCTCTTCGCCAACGAAGTGATGCCGCGCCTGCGCTAGGGCAACTTTTGAGCGTGGTGTTGGTGGCGAGCCCGAAAGATTCACCACAAAGACACGAAGGACACCAAGTTTCACCAAGACAGAAGAGATGCCTCACACAATGAAACAATGATAACAATGGAAGATACTCGCGCGCGCTAGCGCGCAACCGCCGAATGGCGCTACGCGCCGAGGGGCGCTCCCATTGTTGTCATTGTGTGAGGCACCCCTTCTTGGTGAAACTTGGTGTCCTTCGTGTCTTAGTGGTGAATCTTACTTAACTCTACTCCCGCGGCCCGTGCTGATCGGCGAGGTACGCCTCCGCTCCCTCGACGTCCGGCACCCAATGGTGGCGGCTCACACCGAACAGCGACCGCACGGGCTTCGCAAACCCCGGATCGGCGAACGCGCCGACGGCAATGCCGACCGTCAGCGGATCGAGCGAGAAATCCCAATACACGGATGATCCGCACCGCGGGCAGAAGTGAAACGTCATCCGCCCGCCCCGTTCCGTCGCCCGCGTAAACGTCTTCGTCTCGCCCTCGACCGCGATCATCTGCGCACGTTCGAAGTTCGCGTTGTCGCTGAACACGCTGCCTGTGCGCCGTTGACACTGAAAGCAATGGCAGACGACGACGCGCAACGGCTCGCCCCGAACCTTTACCCGCAAACTTCCGCAGCAGCAAATCGCGGTCCGTTCCATGGAAACTCCTACTCCGGCTTCAGATCGCTCAGTCTATCGACCTTGCGCAACGCGGGAAACCAATACGACCACAAGCCCACGATTGCGAGCGTCCCAGCGCCACCTACCACGACCGCCCGAACGGTTCCCCACCACGCAGCGGTCACACCCGACTCGAACTCGCCAAGCTCATTGGAGGCGCCGATGAAGAGCATGCTGACAGCACTGACACGTCCGCGCATATGATCAGGCGTGACCAGCTGCGCCAACGAGCTACGGACATTGACGGAAACCATGTCCGCCGCTCCCAACGTGATCAGCATGGCAAACGACAGATAGAAATTCTCGGACAGTCCAAACACGATCGTGGCTGCTCCAAAGATCGCCACCGATCCGAACATTTTGAGCCCCGCATGCCGGCCGAGCGGCATCACTGTCAGGACGACGGACATGATTGCCGCACCAATTGCAGGTCCCGCTTTCAAGATGCCGAAGCCGACCTCGCCGACACCAAGAATATCGTACGCGAAGAACGGCAAAAGCGCTGTCGCGCCTCCCAACAAAACCGCAAACAGATCGAGCGAGATTGCGCCAAACAATTCCTGCCGCCGCCGCACGTATGTAATGCCTTCGCGAACGCGTTCGTAGAGCGATCCTCCTGTATCGACACGCGGCCGCACCTCGACGTTGATAGCGTAGATTATGGCAGCACTCGCAACGAACAGCGCAAATGAGATCGCATACGCAGCACCCGCGCCGAGCGTCAAAACCGCACCGCCCAAAGCCGGCCCGGAAATCACCGCCACCTGAAACACCGTCGACGATACGGAGATCGCGCGCGGCAAATCCTCCGGTGAAACGATCTGCGGCAGGAACGACTGCGATGCCGGCGCCGAAAACGCCCGCGCGGCACCGAACAGCACCAGTGTCGCAAAATAGGGCAGCGTATCGGTCACACCGCCAACAGTGAGCGCGATGAAAATCAGCGAGCACAATCCCTCGACCGCATAGCTCGCCGCCAAAATGCGCCGCCGCTCGAAACGGTCGGCGACGTCGCCCGCATAGAGCGTGAGCGCGAACATCGGTACGAACTGCGCCAAGCCCACGAGGCCAACCGCGAACGGATCGCCGGTCAGCTTAAAAATGTGCCAAGCGACCGCCGTCGCCTGCACCTGCATCGCGACATTGCCCGCAAACCGCGAGCCCAAGAACAGTTTCAGATTGCGCGTGAGAATGGTGAGAGCCCGGCTAGGTCTTGTTCTTGAGCGACGCGGCGAACGCCCGGATTGCAGCTGTGACCACGACCGCGATCGCCAGAACCGCAATCACGACCCACGACCCGAAGTCGAACCGCTTGCCCTCTTCCAAATACCGCGCCAACCCGAAGCCCAGCAGCGACACGACGACGAAAACCGCGCCGATGCGCAGCGTCTGGAAAAACTTCGCCCGCGGAGTCTTGGAACCACTCATCTCAAGCCGCGCGCGGACGGGTCAACGCAGCGAACACGAGACCCGAGATCAGCCCCGCCGCAACCTGCAGACCTAAGCCCATCGTACCGCGCGCGCCGAATACGCCAACCGTGCCAAGCACCATCTTCAACACCGTGAACAGCACGAAGATCGCAACAGCACCGGCCACCGCAAACACGACCGGCCGCAAACCCGTGAACCGCGCGACGACGCTCCCCGCCACAAACGCGACAAGCAGCGCCACACCGGCCAACCCGCCGAACAACGGCTGCAAGCCGACGAGGTCGTGCAAAATCCACTGCATCCGGTCACCGAACGATAGTGTCGCCGCAACACCTTCACCGGCGGCGGCCGCGTCCGACCACGCCTGCTGCACCATCAGCGAATGCGCGAGCGAACCCAAAACCACCATAACCACAAGGGCGACAAGAAAGGCGACGATCCGGCTAACGACCACGTGCAGAAGCTCCCCATTTCGGACCCTTTGCTTATGCCCCGAAATAGGGTCAGATGTCTCTACCCTCATTTCGGCTGGAGACACTCGGATGCATAAACGCTGGCTGCTGGCGACCGCCTTTGCGATGGCGGGACAAACCGCGATGGCCGACGTCCTGCCCGATCCGATTCGTCCCCCACCGCCACCGCCCAGCGCCGCAAAGTCCGTAAGCACCGGCTACAAAGTGGTGGAAGTGGCAAAGGGCCTCGACCATCCCTATTCGGTCGCGTTCCTGCCCGACGGCGCAATTCTGGTGACGGAGCGCGCGGGTCGCCTGCGCATTGTCCGTAACGGACAACTTCAGCCGCAACCGGTCTCAGGCGTTCCGCCCGTTCACAGCGGGGGCCAGGCAGGCTTGTTCGACATCGTCCTGCATCCGAAGTTCGTTGAGAACAATTTCGTCTACATTACCTACGCACACGGCACACCGGCCGCGAACGCAACGCGCGTCGCCCGCGCCCGCTTCGACGGCACGTCGCTGCAAGACGTAAAGGTGATCTTCGAGGCCTCGCCGTTGAAAGACACGAACAACCACTACGGCGGGAGGCTCGCGTTCCTCTCCGACGGCACGTTCGCGCTGACTGTCGGCGACGGCTTCGAATACCGCGAGAAGGCGCAAGACCTGACCACGCACCTGGGCAAGATCGTGCGCCTCAACGACGACGGCAGCGTGCCCGACGGCAACCCGTTCTCGATCGGCGGCGCGCGCCGCGAAAACTGGTCCTCCGGCCATCGCAACCAGCAAGGCCTCGCCTTCGACGCGGAAACCGGCAAACTTTGGGAGCATGAGCACGGACCGCAAGGCGGCGACGAACTCAATGTCATCGAGCCACAGTTCAACTACGGCTGGCCGGTGATCACCTACGGCATGGACTACTCCGGTGCCTATGTCTCGCCGTTCACGGCGCGCCAAGGCATGCAGCAGGCAGTGCTGCAGTGGACGCCATCGATCGCCCCGTCCGGCCTCGCGATCTATCGAGGCGACAAGTTCCCGGCCTGGAACGGTGACCTCCTGCTCGGCGCGCTCGCCTTCAAGCACCTCCGCCGCATCGACCTCGACGCGCAAGGCAACGTCGTGGGGCAGGAGGAATTGCTGAAAGAATTGAACGAACGCATCCGCGACGTGCGCGTCAGCCCCGACGGCTTCGTCTATGTGACAACGGACAATGCACCGACGGGTGAGAAGACAGGGCGCGTGCTAAGGCTAGAACCTTAAGCACCGTCGTCGATCGACCGGCCGGCGAGATAGACACCGCCGCGGTCCAGCTGCTTCAGCGACGCAAAGGCGCCGGCCACCAACCGCGCGTGCGAACGCGTGGTGCTGCCCTTCGCCTCGCCGGCAGGCCCCAGATGCGTCACCGCGGTAACGCCATTCGTCAGATTGTGCCGCCACAATTCCTTGCGGAAGAACGGCGGACCATTGCGCAAACCCCGGATCAGTTCCTGCGCCATGCTCTCGTTGATCGAGCGTCCGAACGCGCCTTGCGCATAGAGCGCACTCAGCGCGCCCTCCAGCGTCGCGTCCGACATCTCGGCCGGCACATAAGCCGCCTCGGTCGTTCTCGTATCGACGGCCAGCGCTTCGAACCCGCCGCCGCCCTTGACCTCACGCACGTAGAGCCCGCCGATCCCAACACCCGACGCAGCCTTCGACGCGAGCTTTTTCCACCCGTCGCCGGTCAACACGAGGTCGGTGATCATCTCGCCGAAATCGCCGCGCGTTTGACCGTTTGCAAAATCCGTGACGCGCAAGTCCGGCGCATCGGCGACGCGCAGTTGCAAAGGCGTCGGCTTCACGGGCGCGGGCGGCGTCGGCTGCACCGGACTGCCAGGCCCGACCACCCGCGCCGGCGCTTTCCGCGCGACTGGCACGCTTTGCGGCACATGACGGAAGCGCTCGAAATACAGCAACGCGACGCGCGCCGCGACAAGCAGCACGACCAACGCCAAGAGCATCCCGATCACCCACGGGATGTTCTCAATCGCGCAACCGAACGCGCCGCCGGAATCGCAAGCCGAAGGCATCAAGCCCCACCGTTGATGCAAGGCTCAGCAGAGCCTCATTCGAAGCAACCAAGCAAGCCGCATTTGCGTGACTTCGCGCGATCATCGGCGGCGCGGGGGCCATGAAAAGGACGGAATTCGGGCAATCGCGGCGGTTCGCCGCCAGGCGCGCTAGACTGCAGTGGGAATCGGGAGGGTCTTCGCATGTCGGGCGTAGGCACCAGGATCAAAAAAGCGCGCGAAGCGTTAGGCATGACGCAAGTGTCGCTGGCGCGCGCCGTCGGCGTCTCGCAGCAAGCGGTGATGGAACTCGAATCCGGCCGCGCGCAAGGAACCAAGCACGGCGCAAAGTTCGCCCGCGCGCTCGGCCAAGATCCGCTGTGGCTCGAAACCGGCGACGGCCGCATCCGCGAACCTGCCAAAGCAAAACGCCAAGCGCGCACCGATCCGCAAGAGCAAGTCCCCGAACTCGCCGACTACGAACGCGTGCCGCTGTACGACATGCGCTTAACCACCGGCCGCAACGCGTTCGCCAACACCGCAGCCGCGATCGGCTTCGAACTGTTCGCAAGCGCGTGGCTGCGCCAAGTGACGTCGAGCCCTTTCTCGCAACTCGCCGCCGTTGCGATGTCGGGTGACTCGATGGAACCGACGCTCGGCCACGGCGATCACGCTTTGGTCGACACCGCGCAGCACAATCTAAAGCGCGAGGGCATCTACGTGCTGAAGTTGGAGCACACGTTGCTGATCCGCCGCGTCACGATGCACCCCGCAACAAAGCGCCTAACCATCGCCGCCGACAACGCGCGCTACCAGCCCTACACCGACCTCGACCCGGACGCGCTGGAGACGCTCGGCCGCGTCATCTGGATCGGCCGCACGCTAGGTTGAGATGATGCGCTCGCGAAGCGCCTTGGCGACCGCTTGAATACGGGTCGATACGCCCAGCTTCGCCTTCGCGCTATCCACGTGGAAACGCACAGTCCGCGGGCTGATCCCCAACAGCTGCCCGATCTCGGCGTCCGGCCGCCCGACCGCGACCTGGCGCAGGCACTGCGCCTCGCGCGCAGAGAGCAGGTTGCCCACCGGCGCACGCCCGTCCCTTAGTTCGATCGACCGTTCGGCCGCCGCGTGCGACACCACCTGCAAGAGCGCGCGTGCAAGTGGCGACGTATCGGGCTTGGCACCGCCGAAGTTTGCAGCCGCCACCGGCAGGCCTGCACGATAGATCGGCACCACAAGCCCCTCGCCGTTGCGAACGGCATCGGCCAAAAACTCGGTCCAGCGCGCGCCCTTTTGCGCGGGGTCGTTGCGCACGTCCGAGATCAAAAAGGTATCGGGCGCCTGTAAGCAGCCGCGAATGACGGGATGCTGCTCCGCTGTCAGTTCCCGATCATGGGCCCAAACCACGTTTGGGGTGTCGCTGTGGAGCATGGCTTCGCGCACCCCACCGGCCAGCCGCGTCAGGTCGAGGGCAAAGAGGTGCGAGTAACCAAAACGTTCAGCGAATTCCTTAACGCCCGGCCAAACAGCCGTTTGAGCTGCCACACGAATTCTAGCCAGCGCTTCCGTCAAGTCGGCGTAGGTGTCCATCGCCCCAACACGACCCTCTAAGAGAACAACCATACGCCAACTCGTCCCCGCGGCAGCCCTGCCGACACTTATGACAAATAGCACTTCGCCGGGTCTTCTGGCTAACGAGCCAGGGGCGATATCTGCAGCAAGAGGCGTTCCAGCCGCTTCATCTCATTTCTGAGCGCTGAATCGCTTAACTCTTCGAAGCGCCATAATCTGTCGATCGAGTGCAAAACACGCTGCATCGCAAAAACACGTTATGCGTTCAGTGCATGCGCGTCGAAACTCTCTCCGTGCATGAGACCGCTGGCTCGTAACCATCACGCACGATCAACCTCTGCAACGAACGGTAACACGCCGCGATCATCGTCCGTGCACGTCGTAAACGGTGGCAGGCGATGCAAATTGCTCCGCATGCGGAAAAATTTTCATCCCCCTCTATTGCAGAAACGAAAGTAGACATACGCTTGTCGCTAGAGTAGCTGCGTGATTCTCTATTTTGTTCGTTGAGGCGTATTGCGCGGCTACCGCCTAGGGAGGGCGGCAGTATGCGTACGGGGCTAAGACATCCGCGTGGTGTCGGCGAGCATTGGGTCATTTGGGCGGCGGTGTTTCGAAAAGACGGGAAGGTCTGACGGCGCGGTTATTTGACCGCGGCGTGGTTTCTTCTTCGCGCCGAAGCGGTGGTTTTGGGCCGGTGGCGCGCTTCTTGCGGAGCACTGTATCGCCATGGAACACCGTTCACCTCGTCCCTTTGGACAAAGCCGGCTTAGCACGCTGTTGCTGGCAGGCACCGCCGTTTGTGTCACCGGCACCGCCCGTGCCGAACCGATACAGGGCTTCTGGCTGACGCCCACGGTTCTGGCGAGCAGCCTCGGTGTTGAGGCGTCTGCCGCCGCTCAACAAATCAAAGCGCTCAAAGCCAAGGTGTTCGCAAAGCACGACGTCGAACTCTTCGTCGCGCCGGCACCGGACTGGAAAGACCTCACCCCCGCGTTCGACAATCTCGACACGCCGGTTCAGTTCTCTGATGGCAATGCACCGCAAGCGCCCGTCTCAATCAAATTTCGTGGCGCAGCATTCGACCTCGAACCCGCCGTCAACGTCCAAGTCGATCGCTTGGCGAGCGGTATGAGCTTCGCAACCGTCGCGGCCGAAAGCGCGGGCTTCGACGCACAGCTCTTCAACGGCCGCCTGTCCTTCAGCACCGACATCGTCAAGACCGTGGACGAAAGCGATGCGCGCGACTTCCGCGATCCGCAGCTGCGCGAGCGCGACCGGGCGATAGATTTTGCGGACACCTCGCGCCGTCACCGCTTCTCGGCGAAGGTCATCGACTCCGAAAACTTAAAACTGTTGGTCGACGGCGACTTCGGCGAAACGTCGGAAGGCTTCTCAACCGCGCTCAGCGAACTGCCCACGGGCCGCCTGGTGCTGCCAGGCTCATGGGCGAACCTGTCGTCGAGCCTGGAGTTCGGCGAAGCGCGCGTGAAGGTCGACTACCAAGACTTCGTCTCGAGCCGCGGAGCGGTGAAGCGCCAAGGCTTGACGCTGGCCTACGCATCGTCCGCTTTGCAGGTCTACCGCAAAGAAGGCATGGAATTTAACCTCACCCAAGGCGGTCAGTGGCTGAAACGCACGTCGTTCACCGGCATCAACGCCGATGTCATCGTGGCCGACGTGCTGCCGGACGCCGTCGCCGAAGCGATCGACCCGATCCGCCCCTTCCTACCCACAGTCCTAAGCGGCGGCTTCGAGCGCGGCGACGTTATCCGCGCCGAGTTACTGCCCGGTCCACGCGACCGCGTCTCGACGGCAAATGCAGCGTTGATGTGGGACACGCGCCTCGGCGAAACGACGGCAAGCTTCTGGCAACGTCAAATCAAGACCGACATCGTGACGCCCGGCAACAGCGAGGGCAGCCTCCCTCTGAAGGAGTCGCGCGACCGCTTCATCGACGTCTCCCACAAGGTTCGCCGCGGCAACTGGCAATTCGGCGCGGGCCTTTCGATGATCGAGACCGACGACACGATCAACGGCATCCGCGAGACCCAAAGCGAAATCGCACCCCACATCTCGGTCGCCTACGCACCGGAGAACGGCCCCAAGATCGAACTGCGCTACGGCGCGGCCGACGCACAGTCGCAGATCATCGACGACAATCTAGCCGCCCGCGCAAAGACCAAGCAGCTGCAGTTGAGCGTGGACGTGTCCAACTTCGTTCAGGAAGAACTGAACCGTCCGGACGCGAAGCTGAAACTCGAGTACCGCTACGACCTGAACGGCAGCGACCGGGACCCGGTCACCAACCGCGAGCGCGGGGGTGGGCACGCGGTGCTGCTGACGTTCTCGACGCCGCTGAACTGACGGATTTCCGCCAGCCCGCACACGCGCAAAGCGCCACCTTGACGCGCGGCCTGAGGCTCACGACCTTATGGCGGTCATGAGCACAGCCGCCGTCGCGCCCGCCAAACTACCACCGCTCGCGTTCCACTCGGACGTCGGCTCGCGTCACGTCCCGTACGGGCCGTTGCCGCGCCAAAAGCTCGACATCTACCTGCCTAAGAACGGCGAGGTGAAAGCCACGATCCTCTATCTCTATGGCGGCGGATGGGTATCCGGCGCGCGTTGGTACTATCGCCTGTTCGGACGCGCGATGGCCGCGCGCGGCTTCGCCGTCGTCGTACCCGACTATCACCTCTACCCCGCAGCCAAGTTTCCAGCCTTCGTCGAAGACGCGGCACTGGCGTTCAAGTGGCTGCAAGATCACGCAGCCGAACTCGGCGGCAATTCTTCGCGGTTATTCGTGATGGGTCACTCGGCCGGCGCGCACATATCGACGCTGCTCGCCCTCGACCCGTCATACCTAGCCGCCCACAACCTCAAGACATCGTCGATCAAAGGCGTGGTAGGGCTCGCCGGTCCCTACACACTCGACCCGCTAAAATGGACCGGCGTCAAAGACATCTTCGCATCGTCGCGCGACGTGCCGCATGCAGCGCGGCCGATCAAGTTGGTCAGGGCAGATGCGCCGCCCATGTTGCTACTGCACGGCGAACGCGACCGCATCGTGGGCCAACACGCCAGCGTCAACTTCGCCAACGCACTCGCGGCAGCGGGCTCATCGGCCGAAGTGAAAGTCTACCCGAACATCGGCCACTTCGAGATCTTCGC
>JBJXEH010000053.1:0-50736 GCA_046153995.1 Micropepsaceae bacterium | reverse complement strand
GGCGTGCCTTCGCTTGCATGCGCGTGGTCGGTGTGGCGAGTCGAAGGAAGCAAACGATACGACGAGTAGACGCCAACGAGTTGTGCGACCGCTTGGGCCAGGATGATCGGCGCTGGACCGCTGACGGCGGCGAGGCTTGCACTTATCATGCCCGCGACTTGGCAGAAGAAAGTCACGCCGATCGTGGTCGTGACCGCGCGCTGGATGCGGGTGCGGTCATCGCCCAGCACGTCGCCCAGCATCGCTTCGCGTGCTGGCATCGTGAACGCCGTGATCGAGCCCATGACGAGGCCATAGGCGATCAGCCACTCGAAGCGCAGGGTGCCGCTCCACACGACGGCCGCGAGGACGATCGCCGGGATCATCGCGATGGCGTGGCAGCGAATCAGCAGACTGCGCGCGTCGGTCTGGTCGGCGATGTTGCCGCCGAACAGCAGCAGCGCCATGGACATGATCGTGAGCGACATCTGTGCGATGCCGACCTGGAGTTCGGTGCCCTGCAGCTCTGTCGTCACCAGATAGGTAAACATCACCATCTGGATGCCCATCGCCAAAAACCACGCACCGGCACCGGCGAGGTACCAGGAGAATTGCGAGCCGTTGGCGGGTGGGGACATAAGGTCGGTGCCGGATGTTGTGATCACGGTTACCAGGTGCGTGCCTTCTCCCCAAGCCCGTTTGGCGGGGGATGCCATACCCCGCAGAACCTTTGACGCCCTGCCCGAACGTGGTAAGCGACACACCGACGGTGATTTGCTCTTGTCGCTGCCTGGGCGGATGCGGACAGTGCGGCCGGGACCAATGGCTAGGACTACATGAAGCCCGTCATTTTGATCACGCTCGGCTTTGCGACGCTGCTGGTGCTTGTCAGCGTGCTCATGCCCATCGCCAAACGGCTGCAGGTGCCGTTTACGGTGCTGCTTGCGATCGTTGGGGCGGGTCTCGGGTTCGCGCCGTATTTGAGCGGCGGCGAACTCGGGTCGTTCAAGGTTGTTATCGATGCGCTCGGCGCACTGCAGATTCCGGCGGAGGGGTTCCTTTACGTATTCCTGCCGCCGTTGCTATTCGCGGGCGGGTTGACTGTCGACGTGAGGCGCCTGTTCGACGACATCTGGCCGGTGCTGGTGCTCGCCATTGTCGCGGTGTTGATGTGCATGGTGGCGGTGGGTATCACCTTGAACCTGGTGACCGGCACGTCGTTGATGCTGTGCCTGCTTCTGGGCACGATCGTAGCGCCCACCGACACGGCTGCCGTGCTCGGCATTTTTCGCGACATCGGGGTTCCGAGCCGGCTGTCCGTGATCGTCGAGGGCGAGAGCCTTTTCAACGACGCTGCGGCCATCGCGCTGTTTGTCGTTGTCCTGGCTGTTGTGACCGGCAGCGGACACGCGGACCTCGGCGCCGGTGCTTTGGAGTTCGCGTGGGGCTTCTTGGGCGGGCTCGTATTCGGCTACTTCATGGCATGGCTTGCCGGGGTGCTCATCAGCCAGCTCAGAGGCGCGGCCATCACGGAAATCACGATTTCGGTCGCGTTGGCCTATATGACGTTTGTCGTGGGGCAGGCCTTTCTCCACATCTCCGGCATCATCGCGGTCGTGACAGCGGCTATGGTGTTTGCATCCGATACGCGCACGCGACTTTCGCCCGGAACGTGGGACACGCTGCAGGTCACGTGGCGGCAGCTCGAATTCTGGGGAACGTCGCTCATCTTCATCCTGGCCGCGATGCTCGCGCCGCGCATGCTGGGCGATGTGCAATGGACGGATGCGATCGCGATCGGTGCGGTGTTCGTGGCGGCACTTGCCGCCCGCGCGATCGTGCTGTGGATTCTGCTCCCGGCACTGTCGTGGTTCGGGCTCTCGCAGCCCATCTCCAACGAATACAAGATTGTGCTGTGCTGGGGCAGTTTGCGCGGCGCCGTGACGGTCGCACTGGCGCTGCTCGCTGCGTCGGAGCTTGGCGGTAGCGCCTACGGACCGGCGTTGCCGCCCGATGCGCGGTTCATCTTCGTGATGGCGATGGGTTATACATTGGCGACGTTGCTCATCGCGGCACCGACGCTGCGTCCGCTGATGAAGTTCTTAAAGCTCGACAAGCTTTCGCCGGAAGAGCGGCTCGTGCGCGACCGGGTGATGGCTTTGTCGCGCGGCCGCGTGCACGAGAACTTGGTGCAGGTCGCTCATGCGCTGGGCCTTTCGGACTCGGTGGTGCGGCAGACCGAACACCTGGTGCAAGCGGACGTGGTTGGCGGCGGCAAGCTCGGTCGCGACGACTTGGTGCTGGCGGGACTCATCGTGGTCGCGAACCGCGAGACGGAGCTCAGCCTTGAATATCTGCAGCGCGGGCTCGTCGGGCGGACGGTGGCGGAACGCTTGCGCGCGGATGCGGGGCGTGTGCTCGATGGGGTGAGGCTCTCGGGAAACGTGGGGTATCTGTCGGCTGCGCTTCGAGATCAGAGACCCTCGCGCCGGTTCAAGACAGCGCTTTGGCTGCAGCGGACCTTCGGGTGGAGCGGGATGCTCGCCGAGGAGATCGCGAACCGCTTCGAGCTGCTGCTGGTGAAGGAGCTGATGCTGCGCGAGTTGCTGCCGTTCGCCGACGCGAAAGTCGCGCAGCTGATCGGGCAGCATGCGGCGTTCACGGTGAAAGAGGCGCTGGAGGGCCGGGTGCAGGCGATTAGCGGCGCGATCGCGGCGCTTGATCTGCAGTATCCGGATTTCACGAAGGCGATGCGCGCGCGCTATCTGGAGCGGCTCGCGATCGGGCTCGAGGAAGCCGAGTATCGCGGGCAGCACGCGCAGTCGCTAATCTCGACCGAGGTGTTCGAGAGCCTTGAGGAAGACCGGTCGGCGCGCCGGCAGGTGGCCTCGTCGCGGCCGCCGCTCGATCTTGGGCTGAAGCTCGCCGAGATGCTTGGCAAGGTGCCGATCTTTGCGGGGTTGAAAGAGGATCAGATCGCGCGGTTGGCGCAGATGCTGACGCCGGAGTTGTTCACGCCGGGCGAGCGGATCATTCGCGCGGGCGATCAGGGCGACAAGATGTATTTCATCGCGTCGGGCATCGTGGACGTGCTGGTCGTGCCCGATCCGGTCAGGCTCAAGACCGGCGACTTCTTCGGCGAGATGGCGCTTCTCAACGACAAGCCGCGCAACGCCGACGTCGTGTCGGCGGGCTATACGAATATGCTGGTGCTGAAGCGGCGCGACTTCGACGCACTGTTGAAAGCGCACACGGGCCTGCGCGAGAAGATCGAAGAGATCGCCCGCAAGCGCGAAGCTGCGAATACACGGCCCGCGACGGCGGCTGGGAAGTAGCTACACTTTTAAACTGTCCCTCATCCGTCTCGCCGCCTTCGGCGTCGATCCACCTTCTCCCGTTCGTCAACGGGAGAAGGGCAATGCAACCCATAAATTTTAGAACCGTATTACCCTTCTCCCATCGAATGATGGGAGAAGGTGGCGCGGCGCGTAGCGCCGTGACGGATGAGGGACAGCGTTGGAGACGTGCCTGCCGACATTCACCTGCGACAGGTTGTGCGCGTCAAAGCGCCAATCGACGTGGAACAGAGAGAGCTTATATTGTTGTGTTCGCTCGTGATGCGGCCGCCGTGGTCGCGTCTTCCCGCGTGGCCCGGCTGCGCGCGGCTGCAACTTGAAAATCGAGTTCGTTCGTTGGCGCTCAGACGGCGCGGCACAGGTGGCACTCGTATGCCACGGTGCCACGTGTGTCACCCGACCGCGGAAACGCTAGGGCGAGGTCTCGCACACACCCCCGACTCCTGTGCCACATGTGCCACTTCGCGGGCGGCGCGCGCTAGTTTCCGGTCGCTCTGCCGCCCCAGTTTGAGAAGAGTTCGCCGACGCAGGCGCCGGTGGATCTGTCGGCGATGTCTTTGCGGGCGTTGATTTCGAGGTTGCCGAAGGCGTCTTCGACGGTGACGCCGAGGCCGCCTGCGGCTTGCGCGCGCGAGGCGATTTCTTTTGCCAGTGCGCGGCAGGGGTCGACCTGGCCGTATAGGACGAAGAGTGGCCCAAGCAAAACGAGTTGGGCGAGTACGATTAGAAAGGCGATGCTGCGCATGAAATTTCCTCCCGTTGTTAACGGGAGGTTAGCTCAGATCAGCGGTCGCCGGGTATCTCGCCGCGAGAGGCAGGTGAGCAGGAGCCGTAACCCGCGCGCCAGCCTGCGCGGTAGCCCTCGCTGACATCCCAGAGTTGTTGGTCGCGGACCGGTTTCGTCACCGGCGTGCCGGGCGAGCGGGACGTGCCGGTTTCGCACCCGTCGGTGAAGCCGCTGCCGTAGTCCGGGTCGTTCTCGAACTCGGTGGTGCCGCAGGCCGCCAACGCGAACGCGGCAAACAACACGGCGAAAGCTGTCGGTAAACGCATGAACTGATCTCCGGACGCTTCGTTCCTTAACACGCGCTTAACCGTATGGGTGCTGCCGCGTCAAGGCTTGCGCTTGGCGATGTGCGGACGCTCACGAAATTGTTCGCCGCAATTCGAGTTAATTGCACGTTCGCCGCTTAAACGCGGCGCAATTCGCGTGCGCTAGCGTGAGTGAGAAATCTGGGCATGGAGTACGAACTATGAGTTCGATGCGTGTGGTGGTGTTCGCCTCGCAGAAGGGCGGATCGGGCAAGACGACGTTGGCCGGACATATCGGCGTGCAGGCGGAGCTTGCGGGTGCGGGGCCGGTTGCGCTGATCGACACCGATCCGCAAGGCAGCCTTGCGAAGTGGTGGAACTGCCGCGAGGCGATGACGCCCGCCTTCATCCATTCGGTGTTCACGAACCTGGTGCACGACCTTGATGAGGCACGCGCGCAAGGGTTCAAGCTTGTCGTTATCGACACGCCGCCTGCGGTCACAAAAGCGATTTCGGAAGTGATCAGCTTTGCCGATCTCGTCGTGTTGCCGACGCGGCCGTCACCGCACGACTTGCGTGCGGTCGGACCCACGATCGACATTTGCGAGGCGCGTAAGAAGCCGATGCTGTTTGCGCTGAACGCGGCGACGGCGCGTGCGAAGATTACGATGGAAGCCGCCGTTGCGCTATCGCAGCACGGCACCGTCGCGCCCGTGACGGTTCACAACCGCACCGACTTTGCGGCATCGATGATCGACGGGCGCACGGTGATGGAGATCGAGCCGGACGGCAAGTCGGCGGATGAGATTCGCGAGCTTTGGGAATACATCGACGCGCGGCTTCTGCGCCGCGACGTGAGGGCCGCGGAGGCCAGCGAGGTTGTGCCGCTTCGGCGCAACGTCAACGCGCTTGGGCGCGAGGTGCCGACGTTCGGCCGTCGCGCAAACTAAACCGCTCGAACGAGGCACGTTCGCACATGTCGAAATATGCATCGTTGACTGCAGGAATTCTCGCGCGCAAGGGTGAGGCGGAACCCACCGCAACGCCGTTCGCCGATCAGATGCTGACGCGCGTCGGCTGTCCCGCGCCCGAAATCGAAGGGCTGACGCCGATGCGCAGTGACCTCAATCTGCACGCGGAATCGTCGCGGCCGAAGACGCAAGCGTTGAAGCCGCCGACGGTGAAGCCGCTCGATCCGGTTGCGGCCGTGTTCGGCTCGCTCAGCCGGCGCAGCACGGCGGAGGCGAAGGTGCACGTGATGCCGTTGCCGATTCCTGCCGCGCCCGAAGACGACGAAGAGCAGGTCGACAGTCACTGTCTGGCTTGCCCCGGACCGTCGCCGGAAGAGGCGGCCAAGAGCTATCATGTGAACCTGCGCTTGAAGCGCATGCGCTTTGTGAAACTGAAGCTCTCGTCGGCGTTGCTGCGCCGGCCTGTGCAGGAGATCGTCGCCGAAGCGCTCGACCATTGGTTCGAGACGCTGCCCGGCGACGTGCTTGGCGATTGCGCGTGTTTGAAGACGCGCTGCGACTAGTTCACCCGCATGATGGGCGTGACCGACGGGACCATCATGCCCGCCAGGAAGCCGATCACGATGTAGATGACAATCATCGTGCCGATGATGGCAAGCGTGTAGACGAGCGCTTTGTCTTCGGCGGGCTTCATCAATTTCGGTAAGCCCACATAGAGCAGGTAAAGCGAGTAGAGCCCGCCGAGCAGTGCGACGATGCTGAGCTGCGGCAAGATCGTGACAAGGCTCGCGACCCACGATGCCGTTGGCGCGTAGGCTGCGACCTTGAAGGCTTGGCCCGCGTCCGGCGTGGCGCCGAACTGCGGTGCCAGCGCGTTAATGACGAGGCCCGTGATGTAGACGCCGGCGAGACCCAGGACGATTTGGAGGATCGCTTGCCCCAGCGCGGCGCCAGCGGGCAGGCGATAGGTGCCAAAGCCGAAGTTGATGCCGATCACCGACATACCGATGGCGGTGGCTAATGCTGCGGCGATGATCAGCGGGCCGACGTAGTTCATGTAGATGCGCTGCATGTCGGCGTCTTCGCCGGCGATGACGTCCCACTCGGTGGCGGGCGACAGGATGAGCTTTTGAACGCGGGCTAGGATGGCTGCAAAGTCCATGGGTGATCTCCTCTTCCCTCGCGGTGTCAGCAGGTCCGAACGGCTTGGACCCGTGATTCGCGATAACTGGGTTATCCTACGCTTTCGCGGCGCGCTTCGGTCGCCCATGGACATCGCGTGGTGAATAGGCTTGGTTTTCCGCTGATCCGCAGGGCTTGAAGGGCCGTAGATAGGTAATGGAGCAAAGCGCGACTTTGGCCGGAACGTCGTTCATCGAGGCGCGGGTGATGCACGCCCGGCAGCGGCCCAAGCGCAATGCGTTCGCCTACCGGGTGCCGTATCTGGCAATCGGGGAGCGCGCGTTGAACGCCGGCGGGCGCAACGGCGTACTTTCGGTCGACGGGCGCAATCTCTTCAGTGTACGGACGAAAGACTATGGTGCGGGCGAGCTGACGGGCACAGCGTTCGTGCGCGACGTGCTGATGCGCTATCAGGTGCTGGAAGCGGACGGCGAGATCGTGCTCGTCACGATGCCCCGGATGCTTGGGTTTGCGTTCAATCCCGTCAGCTTCTGGCTTTGTCTCGACAGGATGGCGCGCTTGCGTGCTGTCGTCACCGAGGTCAACAACACATTTGGCGAGCGGCATTTCTACGTTTGCAAACATGCCGATCATCGCCCCATCGCGCCGCAAGATACGGTGGTGGCCGAGAAGGTCTTTCACGTGTCGCCGTTTATGCCGGTCGAGGGTCACTATCAGTTCGCGTTTTCGTGGACCGGCGATAAGTTTGGTGCGCGCATCGACTTGCACGACGCCGAGGGGCTGATTTTGACGACGTCTATGGCGGGTAAGCGGGAGCCGGTGACGTCATGGCGGCTGGTGCGCGGCTTGCTCGCCAATCCGCTGCTGATGTTCAAGGCTTTAGGACTTATTCATTATCAGGCCGTTCGCTTGTGGGCGAAAGGCGTGCGGCACTTCCGCAAACCGCCGCCGCCGGCCGCGCAAGTTACCGGTTGAGCGGGGACAGTTTACCGGGTTTTGAGGGCTTACGCCTTAACGTCCCCGCATGGGCAAGCCCGGATCTCGAATTGCGTTGCTGGTGCTGAGCGGCCTGCTGGCCGGGATCGGCGCGCTACAGTTGCTTGCCGTTCAGGATGCGGCCGAGCCGCTTATGGCGGCGCTGGCGGCTGTGGCAGCGATTGCGCCGGCGGGGTACTTCTTAGGGCTCTATGCGGCGCGGCCTAGGCTTGAGGATGCGAAGGTTGAGGAACCGGTCTTCGCGCCGGACGGCGACTCTGTCGTCGTGCCGTTCAAGCGCCGTCAGCGGTAAGGTTTCGTTTACCAGTAGTAGTTGTTTTCACGGCGCTGGCGGCTGCGCTCGCGGACCAGCAGAAGCGCGATCGAAATCAGTGCGCCCGCCACGACTATCGCACCGAAGTTCCAGGCCTCGGTCATGGTGCAAACCTGGGCGTCGAAGAGGTTGCGGCTGCAAGTGGCGTTGCCGAGGATTTGGATGAGATCGAGCTTTTCCATGACCGCTTGCTCCGTTGGTTGCCAAGAGCCTCGCAAGGCTAGTGCCAACGGCGGAAAACCAGGAGCAAACTCTTAACAGCGCTGCTGGTTAGGGTTACGATCGCGCCGGATTGGACGGATGTGCGCCGTGCGACGGGTCCTTTGTTTCGGATTGGCATTGGTGTTGAGCGCGTGCGCGGCGGCGGCAGACGTGGGCGCGCTGTCGGCGGAATTCAAAGTCTTGCGCGCGCAGAGCGGGCACTTCTCGGGTGGCGAATGGAACGAAGCAGCCGACAAGTTCGGCGGGCGTAAGCATGAGGTCATGCTCAAGCTCGAAGCGGCGCTTGGTGACGGTACGCACACGCGAGCCGGCGTTGTGGCCTTGCTGGGCGAGCCGGACGTCGTTGTGAAATCCGGCGAGACGCTGTTTCGCGACAGCTACAACGGCGGCGATCCGCGCGTGACCGAGCTTCTCGTTTATCAGTGGCGCGGGATGCACGACTATTTGTTCTTCACCAGCGACGGCACACAGGTGCTCGGCAGCGCGTGGTGGAATGCATGGGAATAGGAGACGAGATGAGAAGTGTGTTTGTTGCGCTTGGATTGGCATGTGTTGTGCTCGCGGCACCCGCGCGTGCCGCGGAACCGTCCGCGGCGGAGAAGGCTGCGGTGTTCAAAGCCGCCGGCTTCAAGGCGAAGGGCGGACAATACGTGCGCTGCGAGGACGACGTGACAGCGTCCTTTTCGCCAGGCCGCATCGAGTGGCAGGATCTGAACGGCGACGGCGTCAACGAAGCGTTCGTCTTGGAGGGCAGTTTGTTCTGCTACGGTAATACGGCCGAAGCGGTGGTGATCGTCGCAAAGAACGCGAAGGGCGAGTGGGGCATCGTGCTCGATCAAGTTGGCGTGGCTGTTCCGCTCGAGACGAAGACCAAAGGGTGGCTCGATATCGAGGTCGGCGGGCCGGGTATGGGTCCGTTTCCGCGTTACAAGTACGACGGCAAGACCTACGTCGCGAAGAAGAAGTAGCTCAGTTCAGCCAACCTGCTTCGCGCAGTTCGGATGCGTAGCCCCGGCTGACGGGTGCCTCTGTGCCGTTCGTCAGCGCGAGGGCGATGCGGCCGTTGTCGCGGCGCACGTTCGCCACTGCCGCTTTCGATACCCACCACGAACGGTGCGTGCGGGCCCCAGGTGTCTGACCCATCTCGGTGATCGCGTCGGAGAGGCGCAGCAGGATCAGGTCGGAACCTTTGTCAGTGTGGATGCGGACGTAGTGGTCCTCGCCCTGCAGCGCCAGAATGGCGGCGTCTTGAAGTTTGACGGGTAGGCGTTGGCTCAGCTTCGCCGGGCGTATGTCGGCCGGGGCGGGTAGGGGGGCTGCCGCCTGGGTTGTCCGCCGCGCGCGCAAAATTGCACCGGCCATCGACATCACGAGCGTCAGAACCCAAACATAGAAGACGAGCATCGGGCTGAAGCGCATGCGCTCCGGGCCGAACACGGCCACGCCAAAGCCGTAGGCGACCAGCGTCATCGCGGCGGTCAGCAATGTGGTCACGGTCAGGAAGCGGGCGATCGGGCGGCGATCGAACAGGGGGCTCTCTTCTGCCCACATATTCAGTCCGGCGCCGATGCCAGCGCCGAGCGCCATCGTCGGTACCCAGTAGGCGAAGCGCATCCAGAACGGCGCCGAGAACGAGCCGAACGGGCCCAACATGGCCAGCACGATGCCGGGAACGGTCGCGATCAAGGCGACGGCGAGCCATGGGCGTTCCCAGATTTCCGCCAGGATTCCGTCTGTCATTCGCGCTTCGTGAGCGGCGCGCGGCTGTTCGCGAAGTTCGCCCTGCATTTCGCGGATTGGGCCGTGCGGTTCGTCGTTCATGCGCTCAGTTATCGGGGAACGCACTGTTCGCGGCAATCCCGTCGCGCGTGGGCGCCTTGGAGGCAATCGATGCAGCGGAACGAGACTTGGCCCGACAAAGCGTTTTGGCGCGCCTTCCGGTTGCGGCTGTGGCTCGGCGTGGGTCTGGCCTTTGCGGTCATCGGCGGGTGGATTGCGATGATGCCGCCCGAAAGCCGCGAGCGCATGTTTGCTTTCTGGGGCCGGGTCAAGGTGCCCGCGCCAGGGCTGGACCTCGCACCGCTCCTCGCCGCGCCGTTGTCCGTTCAAGTGCATGTCGCCGCGGCGATGCTGGCGTTGGTTGTGGGTGTCGTTATCTTTTTGCTGCCGAAGGGGACCGGGTTCCACCGCTTGTTCGGCTGGACGTGGGTGTCGGCGATGATCGTGGTCGCGGCGACGTCGATTGCGATGATCGCCGACATGCGTAGCGGCATCAATGCGCTCCACGTCTTTACGGTCGTGACCGTGGTTTCGCTGTGGTCCGGACTGACAGGTATCCGCCGCGGTAATGTGCAGCAGCATGCCGGCTCGATGGTTGGGCTCTATATCGGCGGCTTGATCATCGCGGGAGCCACCGCGTTCATCCCCGGACGCACGATGTGGAAAGTGGTGTTTGGGGGGTAGGGCCTCAAAGGAAATACAGCCACGTCACCAGGGCGAAGCAGGGTAGCAAGAATACGCCGGACCAGAGCATGTAGCCGAAAAAGCTTGGCATCTTGATGCCGGCTTCTTCGGCGATTGCTTTGACCATGAAGTTCGGGGCGTTGCCGATGTAGGTGTTGGCGCCCATGAAGACGGCGCCGGCCGAGATCGCGGTAAGCGTCGTAGCGAGTGGGCCCATCAGTTGCTGCGGATCGCCGCCTGCCGCGTTGAAGAAGACGAGATAGGTCGGCGCGTTGTCGAGGAAGCTCGACAAGCCGCCGGTCAGCCAGAAATACATCGCGTTGTTTGGCGAGCCGTCCGCGTTCGTGATCAGCGCCAGGACGGGTGCGAAGGCGCCGTCGCTGCCGGCGCGCAGCATCGCTATCACGGGGACGATCGTTACGAAGATACCTGCGAAGAGTTTCGCGACTTCGGCGATGGGTCCCCACGTGAAATCGTTGCCTTGGCGGTAGGCGAGCGGCGTCAGCATCAGCGAGACGGCGGCCAGGAAGAGCAGGGCGATGATGCGGGCGATGTCGGCGAACCCGACATGCACGCCTTGAACGACGATCTGAGCGTCGGTCTTCCAGAGCGCGGACCCCAAGATCGCGGCGACGACGGCTGCTAGCAATAGGATGTTCAGCCAACCGCTGATGCGGACCGGTTCCGACGAGAGCTGTGCCGGCGTTCCTTTTAGGCGGTCGCGCGCGTGCATCATGCTGTCCAGCACGAAAAAGGCCGCGAGCAAGATTGCGGTGACCAGCAGCATCTTCTCGAGCAGGTGGGTCGTCGGCCAGAAGAAGTCTACGCCCTTCAGAAAGCCGATGTAGAGCGGCGGGTCGCCGAGCGGCGTCAGTGAGCCACCGATGTTCGATACCAGAAAGATGAAGAACACGACGACGTGGACGTTGTAGCTGCGATGCTTGTTCGCGCGCAGCAGTGGGCGGATCAGCAGCACCGAGGCGCCGGTCGTTCCCGCGATGCTGGCGATGGCGGTTCCTGTCGCGAGCAGCCCGGTGTTCGTCAGCGGCGTAGCGCGTATGTCGCCCGAGATGTAGACACCGCCCGAGATCGTGTAGAGCGCGAACAGCAAAACGATGAACGGCACGTAATCGAGCAGCATTACGTGCAGGAACTCGAACGTTGCAGTCTGCGCACCGTAGGTCGCTGCGAACGGCGCCAGGAATGCGAGTGCCCAGGCTGCGGAGATTTTGCCGTAGTGGTGGTGCCAAAGCTTAGGCGCAGCGAGCGGCAGGACGGCGATCGAGAGCAGGAGGCCTACGAATGGAGCCGCCCAAATTGCCGTTAGCTCAGCGCCGTTGACGTGCGGGGCGTCGGCAGCGATCGCCTGTGTGGCGCCGGCCCAAGATGCTGCAACGATCGAGACAACTCTTGCCGCAAGCGTCAATCGTGGTCGTGTCACCGCAACGTACCCTCTCATCCGCACCCCACTAGCGGATGCCGCCGCAACACTTCCAAAGAATTCGCCGAAATACAATTGGGCGTTGTTTTTGGCGGGATGTCTGCATTGATCCGCGGAATACGGGCCCCATAGCCTCGCGTTTGATTCATCATTGCTTCGGGACCAAATGACGGAGCCTACGGACACCGTTCAAATCGTTGCGCGCGTTGTGGCGGCCTATGTCGCGAACAATCGCATGATCGCGCAGGACCTGCCGGCTTTCATCGAGACGATTCACCGGGCGATCCTGTCGCTTGGCAGTGGGGCTGCAGCGGTCCACGAGGCGGCGAAGCCTGCCGTATCGGTGAGGCGTTCGGTCACCGACGACTACATCGTTTGTCTGGAAGACGGGTTGAAGTTCAAATCGCTGAAACGCCACTTGCGATCCTCGTACGAGCTGACGCCCGAGCAGTACCGCGTTAAGTGGGGCTTGCCGCACGACTATCCGATGGTCGCGCCGAGCTATGCGGCGCGGCGGTCGACGCTGGCAAAGCAGATTGGCCTTGGCCGGAAGCGCGGGCGGCGGCGCTAGGCAGCACGCGTCTTGGCCTTTTTGTCGTCAGGCGCCGTCGAGAGAAGGCGGCTACGTTCGTCCGAGTTGAGCGCCGGGCCGTTCGTTAGGATCAGCCGGTCCACGATATCGCGCCGGGCCGCAGCGTCTTCGCCGAGCCGCAGAACGTGGATGTCGGTTGCACCGGAGAGCAAGGCGTCAGCCGCGATTTCGTTGAAGGCGAGCCGGTCAGCCATGTTCGCGCTCTCGCCGATGTAGAGCGCTTGCCACTCACCGGCGCGCTGGCGGGCGTAGATAAAGATGCCTGGACCCTTCGGCGCGGCCTCGCCTAACCCCAAGACCTCGAACATCAGGAGCTGCGGCCCTTCGGGGCCCAGCATGCTTAACGGCCAGAAGTGGTGGGTTTCTGCACGTGTAAGTTGACGTTCAAATTTGTTTCCCTTGAGGGAAGCCCGGAACCTGTGGAGAAAAGGCAAAGGCATGGAACTACCGCCGTTTTCCGGCCCGCCAACGCCGGGCCTGATGCAGAACTGCTTGATCCGCAACGCGAATCAGACTGTCCGATGGTAGCGGTTCCCTGCTCTTTCGCTAGGCAGTTCGGTCACAAAACACTGCATCTAGTGGGCGTGACGAATCGGAGACATAGCATGGTCAATATTTCAAGCAGGTAGAAATTGAAAAACGAAATCACTTCTGCGATGTTTATCCGCAACAAACGGGGGGTCTCCCCAGCCCGGGGGCGGGGTGGGAGACCGGAGTTGGGGAATTCCGTACATGCGTCATGTGTTCGCGGTTGTCGCCGTTGTCTTCATATCATTGGGTCTTGGCGTTACCGCCGCTCATTACAGCGTCGATCTCACGCCGCCCGGATTGAATCTTCTTCGTCCGAAGACAGCCGATGTTGTGTCGGCGATTGAACAGCAAGAAAAAGCACGCACGATTCAAGCTGCAGCCAGTGGTTGCAAGTATTGCTCCGACATGGCGGAGCTTTCGAAGACGTTCACACGCCGTGCCGAAACTGCGCGCACGCACGCCAAGGCTCTCGAAGCGGCGCTCGTTCAAGTTTCGGATGAGAAGGATGTCTTTGCGCGCCGCGAAGACGAATTGAAGTCAGCCAAGGTGGCGGCTTCCCGCGCGGAAGCCGCCGCTTCGATTCTGACGGACTGGGCGGGCCGCTGCACGTCGGAAGATTTCTGTAAGTTGCCGGCGACGCGTGTCGCCTCGACCTGCGCCACCCAAGACGACTCGCGTCCGGCGGCGGCGCTGTTGGTTGCGATGTCTGTGCGTACGGTCGCGCAGCAGTGCGCAAGTTCGACATGCCCGTCGGTCGATTGCAAATCGTCGGCGGCGCTGCGCGCGGATATGGATCGCATCGAAGGCGAACTCGACGGCATCGGCGGCGACATGAGCACCGCACCGGCGCAGCTGCCGGTGGGTGCTTCGACGTTGAAGGCCGAGATCACGCGCATTGCAGACGAGACGCACTACGTCGCGAACATGCTGCCGTTGCTGCTCGATGCCGGTAAGTCGCGCTCCGGCGACCTGCCGAAGCTTGCACCTGATCTAGCGGAGCAGCGCGCGGTGTCTGCGGCAGAGCTCGCCGTGGTGATGGAACAGGCGGCAGGCGTCAGCGAGATCAAGAACGATCCGCGGCTTGAGGCTTCGTGGCGTTTGAAATCTATGGCGTCGCATCTGGCCTCGCTCGGCAAGAACACGGCGGCCGATGCGATGAACTGGAACCAGGCGGCCGATTCGCTGGGCGCAAGCTTGCTCGACCTCGCGCGGCTTGAAGCGCTGACCGACAGGCACGCGGCGAAGATGGCGGCGGGTTGCGACGGTTCGGTGGCGTCGGTTGCGCAGCAGCTGCGCGAAGCGCGTGCGATGCTCGATCATTGCCGCATGCGTGCGGCTTGCGTCGGCAAGGGTGGCGCCGGTTCGGTGACTAAGGCGTCTACCGGAGATATCGACGAGGTTTTTTCCCGGGCAACGGCAACTGCACAGGGTCTCGTCGCGAATGAGATCGGTGAGGCGGTGATCCCGGCTGCGGATTCGCCCGAGCCCAGCATGCTGGAGTTGCTGCGTAGCCAAGGTGTGTGCCGCAAAGCGTCCGAGTTGATCCAGGCGTCCACCGCTGCGCCGGTTGTGACGCAAGCAGTTGCCTCGTCGGTGCCTGCCGCGCTCGCGCCATCGACCGGTGCGCTTTCTCCGCAGGATCTCGTCACCGGTGCGGTTCAGTCGGCGTTGAATGCGCCGTCCACGGCTGGTCCCAAAGAGGGCGAAGTGACTCAGACAGCCGCTCCCGCAACCCGCGAAGCGGCCGCGCCGCAGTTCACGGGCTCGGCGTTCGGGTTCGGCGGTGGCGAGGGCGGACCGGTGCTGCAAGAGCCGCCGTCGGAAGAGCCCAAGCAGAAATAGTAAGCGATCAGCGTTCAGAAGAGCGAAACTTCGGGTCGCTGATTGCTGTTGGCTGACTGCTCAGCGCGGCGAGTTCCGCGCGAACGCGCTCGATCACGCTATTCCAGTCGCCGTGGGCCGTTTGACGGAATAGGCGTGCGCTTGGGTACCATGGGCTGTCGTCGCGATCTTTGAGCCAGCGCCAGTCGGCGCTTGTCGCAATCAGTATCCAGACGGTTTTTCCAAGCGCGCCTGCCAGGTGCGCAATCGCGGTGTCTACGCAGATCACGAGATCGAGTTCAGCGATCAAAGCCGCGGTGTCGGCTAAGTCTGCGACGTGCGGCATGAAGTTTGTGAGATGCGTTGCTGCGGCAAACGAGGGTTTGTCACTGTCGCGCAGGTCGCGTTGGAGGTTGACGAACGCAATGCCCGGCACCCAGGCGATACGCGCGAATTGCGTGAACGGAACAGAGCGGGCGCGATCGTTGCTGTGCGCGGGGTTGCCGGACCAGCACAAGCCGACGCGCGGCTTCGGCAACGGCGCCATGCGGCTGCGCCATATTTCCCGCCGTTCGACCGGCGCGTCTAGGTACGGAACCTGATTGGGGATGGTGTCGAGCGCTAGGCCCAGCTTTTGGCCGAGCGACATCAGCGGCGCGTGCAGGTCATAGGGCGGCAGCGGTGTGCCTGCGCGCACGATCGTCGCGGTGGCGGGCAGCGTGAGCATCAGGGCTTCCAAGGCGGCGGGGACTTCCAGGATGATGCGTGCGCCTTGCGCGACAAGTTGCGGCACGAAGCGGGCGAACTGCAGGATGTCGCCTAGGCCTTGTTCGGGATGCAGCAGCAGCGTCTTGCCGGCGATGTCTTCGCTTTGCCATTCGGGTTTGTCGAAGCGGCGGCTGGTGAGGTGGATCGGGCCGTCTTTGCGGCGCCATTCGTACTCTTCGAAACCTTCGCCGAGGTTGCCTTCCGCAAGCAGCGCGAAGGCGAGGTTTGCGTGGGCGGTTGCGTTGTTGGGATCGAGGTTTAACGCGCGGCGATAGTCTGCGACTGCGTCCACGGTCCGGTTCAAGGCCGCCAACACGGTGCCACGACCGACGAGCGCGCGCACGGAAGTTGGCTCGAGCGTTAGCGCCTCGTCGAACGAGGGGATAGCATCGTCGAGCATTTGGAGGCTTGCGAGTGCCGCGCCGTGACCGGTCCAATTGTCGGCGTTCCCTGGTTCGACCGCGATGAGGTGCTGGAACAGGGGAAGTGCTTCCGTGTGGCGGCGCAGGGTCAGCAGGCTGGCGGCGCGATTGTGCAGGACGCTCGTGTTCGTGGGGCTCAGACCTGCCGCCCGTTCGTAACTCGAAAGCGCGTCTTCGTAACGTTGCAGCGCTTCGAGTGCGATGCCGCGGTTGTTCAGCGCCTCCCAGTGTGCCGGTGCGAGCGCGATGATGCGGTCGTAGTCGGCGACGGCGCCGGCGGCGCCCCCCGCGGTGTAGCGGAGCTTGGCGCGCATCAGAAGCGTCGCGATGTTGTCTGTCGCAACGGCGTCGAGATCGGCGAGCGCTTC
Organism: Micropepsaceae bacterium; assembly: GCA_046153995.1. Lineage (GTDB taxonomy): Bacteria > Pseudomonadota > Alphaproteobacteria > Micropepsales > Micropepsaceae > SZUA-430. Next base: position 34,318 of record JBJXEH010000053.1, on the reverse strand, counting down.
GGTGTCGCGCTTGAGTGCCGCGAACGCCTGGCCGCGCAGGCGGCGCGCCTCCATGTGATCGGGACGGCTTGCGAGCACCGCGGCCGCTGCGGCAGCGACGCCGGGCCAGCGTTCGAGTTTGGTCAACACTTTGGCGTGGTTGACCTGCGCCGTCAGATTGTCCGGGTTTAGCGTCAGCGCCCTTCCGATCAGCTCGGCCGCGCGCTCGTTCTCATTGCGCTTCGCGAAGCTGAGACCGAGCAGCGCGAGCGCTTCTGCGTTTTCGGGCGATTGCTGCAAAAGGTCCGCAAGTACGCGCTCGGCTTCGCCGGGCCGGCCGACCTGCAGGAGATGTATTGCTTGCTGCAGCGTTTCGGCGGGCGAAGTCATTCAGCGCCGATGGCGGGATCGGTCGAGACGTAGGCGATCGTGAAGAGGACGCCGAACATGCCGTCGATGAGGCCGAGCGCCAGCATGGTCGCGGGCACCTGTCCGTTTGCGTAGAGCAAGACGACGGCCAGCGTGAACGGGAACTTCTCCAACGTCGCGGCCAGCATCAACGGGCGGTAACGCGCGGGGTCGGTTGCGATGAACAGGAAAACGATCTGCCAGCTAAGCGCGATCAGGAAGAAGCCGTGTACGAACTCCGGCCGGTCGGTGTCGATCGTCGCGCTTTCAAACCCGAGCAGATATGCGACGTAGGCGAGCGATAGGACGAAGAGGCCCCAAAATCCTGCGATCTGGAAGACTCTCTTCGCAAATCCTATCGCCACAGCGCCTAACGCCAGCCCTTCATGAGCATTGCGTCGGCGGGCATCGGCGGCAGCGTCGTCGCGTCGATGCGGATGTCTTTCGCAGCAAGCCCATCTGGCCCCGCGACGGCGTGGAGCGTCACGACCTGACCGCAATCGAGGTTTGGCTGATCGCACGGGTTCACATCGTCGATGTCGAAGATCGCGTCGCTGTGTTCGTCGACGATCTCAACGAGGCCATACCGCTTTTGCGCGGAGTAGACTTTGATCACGCCGACGCGCCGCACGGCATGCGGCTTGAACACGGGAAGGACGGTCGGCGCTATGCAGTCCGGATCGTTCGCAGCTTCGTCTTTGGGCGCGAGGTCCCAGTTGATCGCGCGTTGAGCCATGGCATTTCCTCTAACGGTTTTATCATTGTCCCCCCGTTAGAACGCACGTGGGCGGTTCTGCATTACATCGATCCGGTTACCGTCCGGGTCGTAGAACGTGAACCACTTTACTCCACCTGCGTCTTGCAGGGGAGTCACGGAAACACCCAATCCGTCGAGCTTGCCGTGGATCCCCTCCACATCGCCCGTGCGAAAATTGGGAAACGAAGTCGCCGTCTGCGTGTTTGCCAGAGCCTCATCCGGTCCCAACTGCCAAAGGCAAAGGTTGGCGCCGCGGCCGAGGTCTAGCGTGATCGTCGGGCCGGAGCTGCCGCCGTCGGCGGGCTTGAGTTCCAACACGCGCTCATACCAGGCGCGCGCCGACGTCAGGTCGCGCACGCGAACGACGACCATGTTCAACGCATCGAAAATGCCGGCATGGGGTTTGGGGCCTGCACCAGGGCCGCCTGGTCCACGGCCCTGTCCGCCGAAGCCGCCGCGATCGCCACGGTCCCCGCGATCACCCCGATCTCCGCGGTCGCCACGATCGCCGAAGCCGCCGCCGCGCGGACGGAAACCGCCGCCACCGCCACCGTGATCGTCTCTGCCGCGGAAGCCACCACCACCGCCGCCGCCATGGTCATCTCTGCCGCGGAAGCCGCCGCCACCACCACCTCCGCCGCCGCGCGGGGGCGGTGGGGGAGCCGGACCATCGAGTTGCAGCTCGGCCGCCATCGTCTTGCCGCGGTCTTGCGCCAACTCAAACGTACAGCGTTGGCCTTCACCCAGCGTCTCTACGCCTACCTTTGCCAAAGCGGAGACGTGCACGAACACATCGGCACCGCCGTCGTCAGGTAGAATGAAACCAAAGCCCTTAGCTTGATTGAACCACTTTACAGTCCCAGTTTTCCGCATTGTCAGTCGCTCAGCCCTTGCGCGTCGAAGTCTCTCTCAAAGTCATCCGTGCGGTACCTGCACGGATGGGTCGCTGGCAAAGATGGCAAGTATTTTGCCTCGAATCAATGCTTGAGAGGGGAATGTTTGGCGTTCGTCACGCCTGGCGCGGGCGGACTTTGTAGGCGCAGCGGCGGGCGCCCGCGATGATGTGATCGGTCCGCTCGATGGCGGCTTCCGGCCCTAAAGCGGCGCGAAAGACCTCAAGCTCCTGGCGGCAGAGGCCCGTGCAGGCGGCCGCCGCCCTGCAAATTGGACAGTGATTTTCAACCAGCAGGAAACCATCGCCGTCGGTTTTGGCGCCGGCCATGTAGCCTGCCGCAGTACGCAACCGGGCGAGGCGCTTCACTTTTTCTTTGAGCGTCGAGGCGGTTGCGAGCGCGGCGCGGTACTCCGCGATCTGATGTTTCGTGCGCTTGACGATTAGTTTCTCAAGACCCTGTTCGCCGAAGACTTCTTTGATGTTGGCGATGAGTTCGACCGACAGTTCGGCGTGCGCGTCGGGAAAGAGTGGGTCGGCGCGTTGTTCGACTTGCCACAGTTTCGACGGCCGGCCGCGCGCGCCGACTTTCGGTGCGGCGGCGAACGAGACGAGGCCTTCGTCTTCGAGCGCGTAGAGGTGTTGGCGCACGGCCATGGGCGTTACGCCGAGTTCGGACGCGACCGCAGCAGCCTCGCTGGGGCCGTTACGCTTCAGGTGGTCGAGGACGGCCCGTTTGGCTTGGCTGGTATCGGCGATCACGGTCATGATTATTTTGTAAAGCTATTACTTGCGTAATGCAAGGGGCGGGTTTAGTTTGCGTGAAACTTGCCGAAGGAGGCGTCAAATGCCGGAGTGGTTCGATGCGGGGCTGCGCGCAGAGCTTCAGGCAAAAGGGCGGCGCGTCGTTAAGGCGGGCGGCAAGCAGATACTGCTGATCGCGGACGGCGAGCGTTTGTTCGCTTGTAACAACCGCTGCCCGCATGAGGGCTATCCCTTGAGCGAGGGGACACTAGGCGATTCCTGCACGCTGACTTGCAATTGGCACAATTGGAAGTTCGATCTTGCGAGCGGCGAGACGTTGGTCGGCGGCGATCGCCTGCGGCAATACCCGATCGAGGTGCGCGATGGGCGCGTTTGGATCGACATCGCCGATGCACCGGCAGAGGCGCGGCAAGCGCGTGCGCTCGAGAGTTTGGAAGAAGCGAGCGACGACAACGACTATGAGCGCATGGCGCGCGAGGTTGCGCGCTTTATCAAGACGGGCGGCGATCCGTTCGAACCGCTGCGGCGGATGGTGGCGCGATCCCCGGCGCGGTTCGAATACGGGATGACGCATGCCTATGCGGCGGCGCCGGATTGGCTTTCGCTCCATAAAGCTGCCGCAACCGATGAGCAGAAGCTGACGGCGCTGGTCGAGCCGATTGCGCATATCGCGTGGGATACATTGCGTGAGGGCGAGTATCCTTACACGCCAGACGCCGCGGAGTGGGACGACGCTGCGTTTGCGCGGGCCATGGAAGGTGAGGATGAGGCGGCAACGATTGCGTTAGTGAATGGTGCGCTTTCGCGTGGCCCCGACGCGTTGGTGCCGCTGAACCGGGCGGTCACGCGGGCGGCGCTTGCGCACTATCAGGATTTTGGGCATTCGGCGATTTATGCGCGCAAGGCGTTCGAGCTGATCGAGCTCTTGGGCGCTCCGGTGGCGGCGCCTGTGCTGCATGCGCTGACGCGTTCGATCATCTATGCGACGCGCGAGGACCGGATTCCGGAGTTTCGCCACTATGCGAAGGCGCTGAAGGCTTGGTCGGAAGACGGGAAGCCGTGTACGGCGGCCGAGCTTGTGGGGCTTTCGGTCAATGCTGCGCTCGACCGCGTGGCGGCGTTGCCGGGCGGCAATGAGGCGAAATACCGGTTGCTGTTGGAGGCGAGCGCGCTTGCGATGCTGCGGTTCGATACGGATGTCGATCTGCATACGGCGAAGCCTGTTTCGCACAACGTGCGCTGGCTCGACTTCACACATGCGCTGACGTTCGGCAACGCGGTGCGCCAACACTGCACCGTGCAGCCGGAGCTTTGGCCGCAGGCGTTGCTGCAGCTGGCGTGCTTCCTTGGGCGCAACGCGCCGTTCTTGAAACCGGAAGCGGACTGGTCTTGGGAGGTGGGGGACAGCGCAAGTTTCTTCGCGCGCGAGCGTGCGGCGCTCTACGACCACGGCATTCGAGAGCCGATCTTTGCCTGTCACCGGGTGAAGGTGCTGGCGGCGGTTGCGCAAGAGGTTGCGTGGGCAGATGAGGGGCGGCTTTCGAACACCGTTCTTGCGGCGGCGAACCGCTACTTGAACTTGCCAATCAAGGGGCATCACACTTTGCGCGCGGCGCATCAAGCATTGAGTTTCGTGGAGGCTGAGGGTTAGTCTCAACCGCCTTAAGGATTCATGCGATGACGAAAGCGGTCGAGTTCCTGTTCGATTTTGGGAGCCCCACGTCCTACCTCGCCTATAAGCAGCTGCCGAAGATCGCCTCGCGGCATGGCGCGCGCATCGTGTGGACGCCGATCTTGCTTGGCGGCGTGTTCAAGGCGACGGGGAACTCATCGCCCGCGATGGTGCCGGCTAAGGGGCGCTACATGAATCAGGATCTCGCGCGGTTCGCGAAGCGCTATGGCGTTGTGCTGAACTTCAACACGCATTTTCCGGTGAACACGCTCTCTCTCATGCGCGGTGCCGTCGCTTATCAAGCGACCCCTGATTTCGACCTTTACGTGAACGCGATGTTCGATGCGATGTGGGCGCATCCACGCAACTTGAACGACCAAGGCGAGGTCGTGCATGTGCTGCGCGATATCGGCATCAAGCCCGACGACTTTCTGGCGCGGATCGAGCGGGCGGAGGTTAAGGAGAAGCTGAAGGCCAATACCGAAGGGGCGGTCGCGCGGGGTGTGTTCGGGGCGCCGACGTTTTTCGTGAACGGCGACATGTTCTTCGGGCAGGACCGGCTCGATTTCGTCGAAGAGGCGTTGTTGCCTTAAGGCTATTCGCGCTGCGCGGGCGCGGAACCCTGCGATTTCCTGGCCGCCTGTGTGCAATGCGTCATTGCCCTAATTTCGCGGATATTGTCTGAATAGGTGGCGGCGTTGAGGGGTGGGGCCCTGGCGCCATGGGGCGCGGGCTTGGGCCGCGGTGGGGGCAGAATGACGTCGGAAGTCATGCTGTTGAACGTACAGGGCGGAGCCCTGGCCGCCGACAGCGCGCTGACCGCGATCGAGTACCACAAGGACGGCACGGCAAGCGTTCGCTACCAGACGGGGGCGGACAAGATATTCGTGCTCGATGCAGGGCTGCCGGTCGCATCGATGATCTTCGATGTGGCGGAGTTCTACCGCTACCAGTGGGGCGCGATCTTCGAGACGTTCAAGACGGTGGTGCCGCAGCGCGGCAATACGGTCGCTAAGGTTGCGCAGTCGTTGATGCTGTTCCTGGCGCGCTGGACGTCGGGGACCGACGCGAAGGCGCAGGATCTGCTGCCGCTTGAGGAGGGTCAGGAGCGGCTTAGCTTTGCGATCTACATCGCGGCGCTGGTTCAGCGGTACCACCAATGCGTGGAGCTTGCGGGCGGACAGAAGCAGCAGGCGCTGTCCCGCGCCCTCGACATGCTGCGGTTCGAGACGCAGTATTCCGGCGACTATTTCCAGAACCTATTCCTGCCGCAGGGCGAGACGCCGTCGCGCCGACCCACGATTGGGGAGAGTTCGCCGCGGCTGGTCGCGCTGCTCGATCAATATCTCAACCGGCTGCTGAGCGGCATGCTGGGCTCCATGTTCGGCGAAGGCTTTGTGCCCGCCGAGACGAAGGCAGCGCTGGCCGAGATCGCCGTCGCGTCTTGTGTGACGGATTGGATGCCGCCCGGCGTGCCGAAGACCGGTCTCGTCTTCATGGGATATGGGTCCAGCGACGTTCGTCCGATGTATCTTGAACTGCGCGTCGGCAGCGCGTTCGGCGGGATCGTGAAGCACGAGATGGTGGCGAGTGCGGCGCCGACGCAGCGCGAGCCCGCGATCATCCGCTCGTTTGCGCAGGCCGATTTGATCGATGCGCTGCTGCGCGGGGCGCAGCCTGGTTACAAGTACGTGATCTTTCAGTTGATGCGCCAAGGTATCACCTCGTTGCTCAGCGCGGTGGGCGGTGAGATCGCGAAGAAGGATACGGGTCTCGCGAAGTCAGTTTTGCAAACATTCGATCAGGCGCCGCTGGCGATTGCGCGGGCGATCTTGATGGCGGGCGACGACATCGCGCGCCATGCGATGGAGATGCGGGTGGCGGAGGTCGTGAACTCCGCGTCGCCCGAAATGCTGGCGCAATATGCGTCGAAGCTCGTTCGTTTGTCGGTGATCGAGCATGAATTGACCGGCAGTCAGACGGTGGCCGAACCTATTCTGGCGCTCCATATCAAGAAGGGGCGGGCGGAGTGGGTTCGCGCGAAGATCAGTTGAGGGTGGTGCGATGAAAAAAACCGAACGCGACAAGCGGAAGCCCGTGACGAAGGTCGTGCACGATATCTTGGATCAAGCACGGCTTGCGCGCGGTGACGGTCCGGCATCGAGCATCTACCGGCGCGAGACGCAGATGTCGGTCGCGATGAGCCAAGCGGGTGTAACGCTTGCTAAGATGGATCGTGGCGGGGCAGGGCGGAAAGCCTCAGTCATGCATAGCTTGCTTGGTTCGATGGCTGCACCGAAGCCGAAGGTGCGGCGGTCGTGGTTTTTTGCCTCTACCGCTACGGCGATGCCGGATGCCAAGCGCATCGAGCAGTTGCTGAAGACGACGCTGAAGGACGCGCGGCCCTTGGTGCTTGACCGGGTTTCGACCGAGGCGCCCGGTGCTGTGAACGACGACATGATCTGCCACCTGCCTGAGGGTGCCAGCGATCCGGTGTGCGAGCCACGTTAGCGGCGCTTTCCCGCCTCGGGGGCTTTAAGGCCGCCTGCGACCAGTTTGGTCCAAATCTCTTCCGGGTCTTCGGCATAGCTGAAGAGGGAGAGGTCTTTGCGCTCGATCATTCCGGCGTCGACCAGGGCTTCAAAGTTGATGACGCTCGTCCAATAGGTGCGATCGAATAGCACGACTGGTACGCCCTCCATCTTTCCCGTCTGGCACAGCGTCAGGATTTCGAAGAGCTCGTCCAGTGTGCCGAAGCCGCCGGGGAACACGACGAGGCCGCTTGCGCGCATCGCGAGGTGCATCTTGCGCATCGCGAAGTAGTGAAACTGGAACGTCAGCTCCGGTGTCGAATAGCGGTTGGGTCCCTGCTCGTGCGGCAGTTGGATGTTGAAACCGACGGAAGGTGCGCCGGCATCGGCGGCGCCGCGATTCGCGGCTTCCATCGTGCCTGGACCACCTCCGGTTGCGATGACGTTGTCGCGTTCTTTGCCGTTGCCGTCGCAAGCGCCGCCGCGGATCGAGGCGAGGTGCCCGAATTCGCGTGCGGCTTTGTACCAGCGGTGCGTGGTCTTTGTGCGTGCGGAGCCGAAGACGACGATCGTCGAGCGGATGCCGGCAGCACGCAGGTGCTCTTCCGCCTTTGCGTATTCCAGCATGAAACGCACGCCGCGCATGGAATCGCTGAGCAGGAACTGCGTGTCGAGCGCGGGCAGTTCGTAGGTTGGCATAAGCGACGAGGATGCTGCCGTTCGCGGCGGGTGTGGTGGTTTGCGCCGCATGGGCAGGTGGTCTCGCGTTGTGAAGGATCGATGAAGCTTACGACAGATTCATCGTCCGTCGACTGATGACTTTGGGTTGTACTGGCGCAGGCTTTGGCCTTTCCGGGGACAGTGCCTATACTTGGGCCCATGGATTTTGCAGCTGTTATCGTCGTCGTTGCCGCTCTGCTTGGAGGGGCAGCCGTTACCTTCGGCATTGCGTGGGCCTTGGAGCGCTGGTGGCGGCGGTTGCCGGTGCGGCCGCTTTGGCTTGGCCTTGCCGGAGGGCTTGCCGGGGCCGTTCTGGGGTTCGGTATCGTGGGCGATTGGTTCACGGGTGCGGCTTGGAACGAGCGGGTGCCGGTGGCGCAGGTGCTGCCTGCCATGGGCGAGATCCGCAAACGCGACAAAAGCCTCTACGAACGGCTTGAAACGTCCATCTTGCGCGATCAGCAGGAGGGCCGGAGCGCGGACGAAGTGCGTGCGAATGCGAAGGCGATGTTGATGTCCTACGTCGCCGATAAGACTGCATTCCTGCCCGACGATTTGACGTACGAACTCTATGCGGTGACGCGCGACGTTCTTGCTTATTTGGCGGAGCGGCGGGAGTACGAGACGTGTGCCGGCTACGCGCTGGGCCGACTCAAAGAGGACGTCGATCCGAAGCTGAGCGCGGAACTCGCCGAGCGGAACACGGCAACGACGCTTCGGGTGCTTGCCGCCACGCGGGACGATACGGTGGAACGGATGAGCGCCGATCAGTTCGCGCAACTGACGTCGCAGGCGTTTGCCGAGGCGTCGCAAGCGACGGGCATTCCGCCCGAAGAGGTCGAGGTGCTGCTCGGCGGGACCGGCGATCCAGCCAAGACCTGCCGTATTATGAAGTCCTTTTTCGATGCGGTGCTGATGCAGCCCGTGAGTGTTGCGGCGAAGGCGCTGCGGACGCTGGCGCGTGGCGAGAGCGGCGGGCTTCGCTAGTTGTTCGTGGGCTTCGCGCCGCGCATGCCGGTGATGCTGCGGAGTAGTGCGTCCGACACCTCGGTCGGCAAGAACTCGGCGAGCGCGATCAGTGCGCGGGCGCGGAACAGCGGCACGACATAACGGGCGCGGGGTCTTTCCGCCTCCACAGCGCGCACGATAGCGCGGGCCACGACTTCGGGCTTGGCGGCGTTCGCGTTCATGTCTTTTTGGAACGCGAGGAGTTTGTTGATTTGCTCGGCGTAGGGCGAGCCTTGGGCCGCGTGTTGTTCCATCGCCATGCGATCCGTTTCGCTGACGCCGGTGTTGATGGCGCCGGGTTCGATGATCACGACCTCGATGCCGAAGGGTTTGAGCTCGTTGCGCAGCGAATCCGACAGCGCCTCGAGCGCGTGCTTCGTCGCGTTGTAGGGGCCGAAGAACGGCAGCGCCAGGCGGCCGACGACGCTTGAGATGTTGATGATGCGGCCGGCTTGGCGCCGGCGCATTTCGGGCACGAAGGTGCGGACCATGCGCATGGGGCCGAAGACGTTCGTCTCGAACTGGGCTTTCAGGTCTGCGTCGCCCACTTCTTCTAAGGGGCCAGTCAGCGTGTAAGCGGCGTTGTTGATTAGAACGTCGATGCCTGCCTGGCCGATGATCGAGGCGATCTCGCGCTTGGCGGCGTCGATCGAGGCTTGCGAGGTGACGTCGAGCTCCAGGGTGTCGATCCGCCCCTTTGTGGTCTTGCGGACCTGCTCAAGTGCGGGGACCGTGCGCGCGGCCGCGATGACGTGGTGGCCGCGCTCTGCGAGCAGCACGGCGGTTGCGCGGCCAATACCTGAGGATGCGCCAGTGATAAGGACAGTCGACATGAGGCCGACTTAGCATTTCCGGCGGCGGGCGCACAGCCGCAAAAGAAAAGGCCGCGGAAACCCGCGGCCCAATCTCTTCGAAAGATCTCTGTGGACTACCAGTAGAGCTTCATGCCGACGCTCGCGCGGTAGCCCGAGATGTCCTTGCTCAGGCTTTCGTTGTAGCCGCCGTCGAGGTAGAGCGCGAGGTTCTCGTCCAGATAGGACTGAAGGCCCGCATCGATCGAGAGAAGCTCGTCGTTGGTATCGGAGACGATCGTGTAGGGCCCTGCCGTCACCTTGTTCACGCCGTCCGAGATGACCGTCGAGTAAGCGACCTGCGCCCACGGACGGATCGAGCCGCCCCAGGTCACGCCGTCGAAGCGTAACGCGCCCTTGGCTTCGATGAGGCTGGTATCTTCGGTGGTGCCCGCGATGGCGAAGCAGTCGTCGCCGCAGCTGGTGCCATCGTAGCTGATCATACCGATCAACTTGACCGCGATCGGCTCAAGGCCGAGGCCGATACCGGCTTGCGCTGAGCCGATGAAGCCGCCCGATGTGCCCGCGGCGGTACCGAAGGCGCTGGTGTAGGCCCAATCCATGTCCGCGTAGCCAGCCGACAGGTTGAGGAAGAAGGCCGAGCTGGTGAACGCCGCGTAGGCTTCGATCACACGTGCGTCGCCGTCCAGGCCGCCGGTGCCCGAGGGCACGACGATGTCGCTGTTGCTGGAGCCGAAGCCGCCCGACACGCCGCCGAACCAGCCGTGGCCCATGCGCCAGTCCATACCGCCGGTCGAACAGCTGAAGTCTTGGTCTTGTTCGACGCCAGTGTCGGCGCCGAAGGACGAGCTGCCCTGACGATAGCCGAACCAGGCGCGGCCGTAGGTGGCGCCTTTCGGGCTGTCGGGAATGCGTTGGTCGTCGCGGAAGCAGCCGCGGATCATCGATTGGCCGGCCGAGAGCAAGGCTGCGTGCACGACCAGTTCGTCGCGTGCAGCGGATTGCAGGAAGTAGCCGTCGTCGCCGCCTGAGTAGTTAGCGACGTAGCGCACGAGATACTGATGCTGGCCCGCGACGAGCGCATTGCCCTGAACGAACTCCGTGCCCGTGTTCGTGCCACCACCCGTGATGGCCAGAAGCTGGATGCCGTTTCCGCTTGTCACGCCGCCCACCGGCGCAGACTGGAACGAGGCTATCGCAAAACTCGTCGGGTTCGTCGCGCCGCCGAGGACATTGTTGTCTATGGTCACGAAGTCATGTGTTACTCCCGGCGTGCCATCGCCCGGGCCCGCCACCGCGAGCGCCGCGTCGATGTCAATGAACATGCCGAAATACGCGCCCGGAGCCGACGTTTGGTAGGTTCCGTCGATGAAGATCGAGCCCATGTCCTGACCGGGATTGGGGACAGTGCCACCAGCCGGGATCGACGTGTTGCCGGGCAGCATGCCGTTGCTGCTGGTGACGTTGCCGGTGATTGTGACGTTGCCGGTGATGCGGCCGTTGTTCGTGACCGGGCCGTTGATCGTGTAGGGCGTCAAGCCCGTCAGCTGACCGCCGAGATTCGTGGTCACGGAGCTTGATTGCGCGATGTCGCCACCGACGCCGATCTCGAGGATGCCGCCGGCCACGACCGTTGCGCCGGTGTAGGAGTTGTCGCCCGTCAATGTCATCTGGCCGCTGCCGGCTTTCGTGAAGCCGCCCGCGCCGGACATAACGCCCGAGAATGTCGTCGAGGCGCCATTGGCACCGGCCGTCAGGATGGCAGCCGCGCCCAAATTGACGTTGCCGGCTCCCGCCAGGCTACCGATCGTTTCGCTGACCGTGCCAATGTTGAGCAAGCCACCCGCATTGACGGTCACCGCGCTGCCGTCGCCGACAGCGTTAGTGCCCAGCGTGTTCAGCGTGCCGTTGATCGTCCAGGTCAACGACGTTGTCGTGATCAACGGCGTTGTAGCCGTTGCCGGTATGTCGGCGCCGGTGAGCGTTAGATCGGTGCCCGCGTTAACTAGCGCCAGTTCGAAGTTTAGGAATCGCGCCGGCGCGATGATGGACGTGCCGTTGCGGATCGTGTTCGCGTTCAGCGTCATGCCGACGCCACTGAACGCCAACGTGTCGGTTTCCCCGGCCGCATCGATAGTTGCAACGCCGGTAATGTCTTCCTGGTCCGCGCCCGCTGCGCCGATCACCAGCGTACACGTGTTGGGGGTGCCATCGCCGATACAAGCCGCTTTCGCAGACGGCGCCAGCGCGATCAGCAAGCCCACCGATGCGGTGGCCATCAAGCTCAAGCGAAGGTTCGCAAAAACAAAGGGAACGGCACGCGCGTGCGCGGTCGTCATCCGGAAACTCCTTACCCACTGACCTTGGCGGCTTTTTGGTTAGCTCTAACTCTTGGGCGGATTTGACCGAATCCGCCCCGGCGGCGCAACGTAAAGGCTACCAAATGGCAAACGCCGTTCGCGAATCCAGACGCCTGTAACCGGAAGGCTTCACCCTAGGGGTTGTGACAGGTTAGGGCGATAACCACTACGGGATTTGGGCTGGCGTTTACGACGATTTATGAACGCCAGAGGCTCCGGCCGGCGATGAAGACCGCGTATCCGCCCGCGGCTGCGGCGCCCGCGATGGCGATCACAAACAGGGCGAGGCCCGCCATCTCGCTGCCTTCGGTGAGAACGGAGGCCAGCATCCCGAACGCGCAGAGGCCGCATAACGCCATCCAAAGTACGGCGATGCCCATCAGCAAGAGGCCGATGAAGCGGCCGAAGGAATCGCCAGAGGGTTGGTTGGTCATGTGCTCGGCCTCAGCCAGCGGCCGATCGCGTAGACGATGCCGCCGATGAGGGCGGACGGGATGCCGATCGCGAAGACGGCGCCGATGTCGCTCAAGTTTCCCTGGCCGAGGAAGCCGATCAGGAACGCGCCGCTGCACAGGCCCGTGAGCACGAGCCAGAGCGTGCCGATCACGATGAGGATCAGGCCGATGAGGCGGGCGAGGTCGTTGCCGGGAGGTGATTCTGCCATCTTCCGAGAGGCTTTCTTTGCCTAACGCTTGTTCCAATTTCGAAATATCAAGAACAGCCCGACCACAATCAATAGACCGAACACGCGAAGGGATCCGAGAAACCCCTCTACGAACGACGCCATGCTTGCAGTCGAAACACAGGCGCCGGAAACCAAGCTCGCGAACAGAGCGAGCGCAATGAGCCCAACGCCAGCCCAGCGCGGGTCGGGTTCTCGTCCCGGCGTTTTCTGCTGGCCGTTCAAGTTCGTCCCACTTCGGCGCGCCCCGCCGCACCCTCCCGGTAGAACGTGTTGAAGGTGTCGAAGGGGTAGATTTTGCCGTCGGGTTCGACGAAGTGGACGCAGGAGCGCTTCACGCCGCCGAGGTCGAAGTTGAAGCGGTCCATGAACTGCACGATGACGACGCGAAACGTGTGTTCGTAGGCGATGTCTTGGGGCACGGCCGCTTCAGGCAGACAACAGAGAACGGCGGCGAGTTTCTCCGACGTGTCTGCGGCGGCGGTCGAGAGCGAGAGCAGGTCGAACATACGGCGGCGCAGTTCGGGGAAGTTTTCGAACGTCACGGTGTTGGGTGCGGCTTCGACAAGAACTTCGCGGGGGATCATCGCGGTGACCGGCGCTACCTGCTTGCCGTTGCGCAAGCCGTAGCCGATCGAGATGGCGTCGGGATTGCACGGCAGCGGGATCATGTCTTCGAGCGCGAAGACGCCCGCCTTCGCGACCTCGCGCCGCACGTCGGAGAGCAGCACGCGGTTCTTCTTCGGATCGAAGCCGTCGTTGCGGCCGGCGTCTTGCACCGGTTGCAGCGTCACGCCGCGCACGCAGCGCCACTCGAGCGCGTGGCGGACGATGTCCGCGACCTCCGTGTCGTTCACGCCCTTCTTCACGGTGACGACGAGCGTGGTCGAGATGTTGTGCATCTCCAGCGCTTCGAGCGCTTGCTGGCGCACGGAGCGCAGGTCGGCGCCGCGCAGGTTCATCAGCGCGTCGCGTTGCAACGAGTCGAACTGCAGATAGACCTCGAAGCGCGGCATGTAGGTGGCGAGGCGCGCGGCGAAGTCCGGCTCGCGCGCGATGCGGATGCCGTTCGTGTTGATCATCAAATGGCGGATCGGGCGGCGCTTGGCGGCGTCCAGGATCTCGAAGAACTGCGGGTGGATCGTGGGCTCGCCGCCGGAGATTTGCACGAGGTCGGGTTCGCCCTCGCTTTCCACCAGCGTGTCGAGCATGCGTTCGATCGTGGCCAGATCGCGGTGGCCGGTGCGCTTCACGGATGAGTCCGCGAAGCAGACGGGGCAGGAGAGGTTGCAGGCTTCGTTCACTTCCAGGATCGCGAGGCACGAATGCTGTTCATGGTCCGGGCAAAGGCCGCAGTCATACGGGCAGCCACGCTCGGTATGCGTTTGGGGTGCGAGCGGGCGGTCGCCGGGCTTCAGGTAGTCCTTGCAGCTTTTCCAGTACGTCGCGTCGGTCGAGATCAGCGTCTTCTGCACGCCGTGTTCGGCGCAGCGTTTTTGGTAGAAGACATCATCGCCCTCGATCAGGATTTTGGCGGGCACGAGTTTCAGGCAGGTCTCGCACAAGCTCGTCGTCTGCGCGTGGAAGAGATACGGCGCGGCTTTGCGGATGGGCGTCGCGGTGGTGGCGGCGAGGTCGAGGGGCTTGTTCATGCGCGCCACTCTAGCATTGAAGGCACTGACCCTGGGAGCGCCGGCTTCCAGCCGGCTCTTGGGGTGTGTCCGCGACAGCGGTGCTAACCTGCTAACTTGCTAACTGCCCCCACCTCTCGCTGCACACCACACACACCACACCTACGGCTTTGGTGGGGTGGGAATTAGCAAGTTAGCAAGTTAGCAGTGACGGCAGAAGAAAGAGCCGGCGGGGACGCCGGCGCTCCCAGGATTCGCGCCTCCGCGGTTAGGCTTTGGTTTTTGACCGGGCGATCATGAACGCGCCGTAGGCAATCAGGCCGAAGCACAGCAGGTGGAAGTGGTTGAATGGGCCGATGAGCGGCGGGTAGGGTTTTAGGAACTCCCACAGGAAGCGCTGCGCGCCGTAGGCTATCGCGAGCCAGTAGAAGCCTTGGCGGGTGGCCCACGCTTGGTGGTGTTTGAGGCCCCATACGAACGCTGCGAGGAAGAGGGCCATCGAGAGGGACTCGTAGACCTGTACCGGGTGGCGGGCGATGCCGTCGCCGAGGTCTACGGCCCATGGCAGCGTCACCGGTGTACCGAATGTTTGGTCGGGGAGGCCTGCGAACAGGCAGCCCCAGCGGCCGACGGCGACGCCTGCCGCGAACGGGCCCGCGAACACGATGCCGGTGGAAATGCGGATGCCGCGCGCGAGCTTGTAGAGTTCGACGGCGGCGATCGCGCCCACCAGAGCACCCGCGACGGAGTGGGCGAGGGCGAACACGGCTTGGCCTACAAACGTGAACGAGCCCGCGAGATAGGCACCCAGTATCGCGCCCACGGCGAGGCACGCGAAGTAGCCGCCGTCGGCGACGCGCGCGACCTCCGCCGTCGCTCCCGCCAAGCGCCAGCGGTAGAGCGCGACGCCGACGGCCATGCCGGTGCCCCACGCGAGGGCGTCGAAGGCGAGGTGGTAGGTCGGATCGGTGGGGACGTGGATCACTTGGCGTTTGTCACTTGGATTGCGCAACGGCCCGCCAAAGTTTGCTCCGCTATTTCGCTTTGGGCTCGAACGTCATCGTGATCGCGACCTGCCGCGCGCTTGACGCCGAAACGGTGAGCTCGATGCCGTCGCCCTTCACGAATTTCGCGCCCTGAGGCGCCGTGCTGCGCGTCCAAGTGGGCTGGCACGCTTGGATCGAGGCAGCACCTTCCTTCGCCATGCGCTCAGCCGCCTTTTTGTCCGCCGCCGGATAGACGCACGAGACCGCGAAACTGCCCGCCGTTTCGCGCGCCTTCGCGGTGCAACGGCTCGCGCCATAGTAACGCATGAAAAGCGCGGTGGGCGTCTTTGTGAATTGCTGATCGGCGGCCTTGCTGCGGCCATTGCGCGCCAAGCCCATCATCTCTTGCAGCGGTTCGCACGGTTGATAGCGCGCGGTCGTGTCCACCATTGGTCCATACGCG
Source organism: Micropepsaceae bacterium (assembly GCA_046153995.1). Classification (GTDB taxonomy): domain Bacteria; phylum Pseudomonadota; class Alphaproteobacteria; order Micropepsales; family Micropepsaceae; genus SZUA-430. The sequence goes on along the minus strand of JBJXEH010000053.1, from coordinate 18,652 downwards.
GGGTCGGGCCGCGACACGGTGATGTTCGACGTGCCGTCCGGCGAGGTGAACGTCGCATAGCGCTCCGACAGACTGCGCCGCCACCCGGTGGCGCAAGCCGTCGCCGCGACGACGTGCTGGTTCATGGTGCGGACCGCCCACGTATCTTCCTTGCCCGTCGCCGGACAGTTGACGCTGTTGCCGCCCTCGGACGACACGCTGCCGATGCACTTCGGCGCGCCGAAATAGGTTTTGGTCAGCGTCGTGGCTTCGCGCGTGAACGCAGGCGCACTCGGCCGCTCCCGCCCCATCCGCGCCATCGACACCAGATCGATATAAGGCACACACACGTCGGCAACGGCAGACGGCGGCGCCGCGCGGATCGCGGGCACCGGCGGCTGTGAACCGGGGCTCGGGCGATAAGCAGGCGGCTCCTCAGCGAGAGCCAAACCAGCCAGGGCGGCAGCAACAAATCCAAACGCAACAACGCGGCGATACATGAGGGAACAACTCCGAGTCAGTGTGCCCCCTTTAAGCATCCATTTGCCACCCCGGCAAAGCCAATGGTGAGGCTGTTGCGGATTCGATTGAATCGATGTTTGCAAGTAGCAAAGATGATGCCGCGCCGGTCAGCGGCCGCCCCCGCGCACGACAATTTCGAGGTCCACGATGCCATATGTCCCTGTGCCGTTGCCGGATCGAATGAACTTTCCGGACGCCGAGATGAAGGCGCGCGCGGCGGCGTTCTATCGGCAAATCCGGTGCCGCCACACCGTGCGCGAGTTCAGCGACCGGCCTGTTCCGCGTTCGTTGATCGAAGATTGCCTGCGCGCGGCGGGGACTGCGCCGAGCGGCGCGAACAGGCAACCGTGGCACTTCGCCGTCGTCTCGGATCCGCAGATAAAGTCGGCGATCCGCGTGGCGGCCGAAGCCGAGGAACGAAGTTTCTACGCGGGTGGAGCAGGCAGCGCGTGGCTGGAAGCGTTGGAACCCCTCGGCACGGACCCCAACAAACCGTTCCTCGAAATCGCGCCGTGGCTCATTGTCGTCTTCGGTCAACGCAGCGGTCCCGATGCAGACGGCACGATCGCGAAGAACTACTACGTTCCCGAATCCGTCGGCATCGCCACCGGGTTTCTCATCGCGGCGCTCCACCACGCCGGTTTGGCGACGCTGACCCACACGCCCAGCCCCATGGGCTTCCTCACTGAGATTCTAGGGCGCCCTAAGACCGAGAAGCCGCTCATCCTGCTGGTGGTCGGACACCCGGCCGGCAACGCCACCGTGCCGCAGCATGCCAAGAAGAAGAAATCGCTCGAACAGATTGCGACGTTCGTTTGATCTCGCCGGACGGCGTTTGTGCCCGCGGGGAGGCTGTTAGCCGATCACGTTCGTGTGAGGGCGAACCTTCCACCGGGCGCCATCCGTACTGCAATGGAGAACCCGTCGCGCTTCGGAAGGAAACGGCGATGAACCGTATTCTTGCCTTCGGCCTTGCCGTGCTTACCGCCGCAAACCTCTGGACGATAAGCGCGACCGCTGCCGGCGGTCTCGTTGTCGTCGAGCTGTTTCAGAGCCAAGGCTGTTCGTCGTGTCCACCCGCCAATGCGAACGTGAACGCGATGACGGCGCGCAGCGATTTGCTCGTTCTAAGCTTCGGCGTGACGTACTGGGACCGGCTTGGCTGGCGCGACACGTTCGCAACGCCGGCGTTCACAAACCGGCAATACGACTACGCGAAGGGCCTGCAAAGCGGCAACGTTTACACGCCGCAGGTCGTGCTCAACGGCCGGCAGCACTTGCCGGGAATCAGCCGCAGCGAGCTTCACGCCGCCATAGCGAATGCCGGGCGCGTACCGGCCGGGCCGCTGTCGGTCGCGGCGAACGTCGTTTCCGTCGCCGCCGCCCCGCCGCAGGCGCCGTCGGAAGTCTGGTTGGTGCGCTACGATCCGCGCACGATCGAAGTTGCCGTTCAGGCGGGTGAAAACGACGGCCGCACGCTGCCGCACAAGAACCTCGTGCGTGAGCTCGTCAGGCTTGGCGAATGGACGGGGCGGGCGCGAACGTTCGTTCTGCCGCCGCCCGGCAGCGCGGCCCTTAGGACTGCAATTTTGATGCAGCAAGGGCGCGGCGGTCCAATCCTGGCGGCACTGGCTCATTGATGACCTGATATCGAAAGCACCAGATGCCAACGCGTTACGCTACACTTCTCGTCGGGCTTGTTGGTCTCTGCGCGGCCCTCGTCCTACGAATGCCGGCCGCCGCGATGCAAATCGGTCCCGCGGAGGAGACTCGCCTTGCCGCGGGCGAGGTTCTCCTCGATGTCCTACGCACCGATGATACGGATGCGGCGCAGGTCTCGGCCGTTATCGACATCGAGGCGCCGCCTGACACGGTTTGGACGATCATGACGGACTGCGAGAGAGCGCCGCGCTTCGTCCCAAATCTTGTGAGTTGTAAGGTTCTGGACCGCGATCCGGCGGCGGCATGGGACATACGCGAGCACAAGATCGATTGGGCGTGGTTCATGCCGGTGGTCACCCATGTCTTTAGGTCCGATTACGAAGGTATGCGCCGCCTGCGCTTTAGCCGCGTGAGCGGCGACTTGAAGGAGGCCGCAGGCGAATGGCGTCTGGAGCCTCTGCGTTCCGGTCGAGCGACGCGCGTGTTCTATACCTCGCGGCTGGCGCCGAACGGTTGGATTCCAACCGGCATGGTGCGCGCGCAAATGAAAGAAGACATCCCGAAAGTCCTGAATGCGCTGCGCCGCGAATGTGTTGCTGCGCCCAAGAAGTAGGCCACATCGAATGTTGTCGATCGCCGTCATCGTTCCGATGCTGAATGAGGCGGGCCAAATCGGCGAATTGCTTGCCTCTCTCGGCGCGCACGATTTCAGCGAGCGCATTGTCGTGGATGGCGGCAGCACGGACGAAACCGCGGAGATCGCCGCGCGCCACGGGGGCGTCACCGTCGTCGCCGCGCCGCGCGGCCGCGGGTTGCAACTGAATGCCGGCGCTGCGGCCGCGACCGCGGATGTGTTTGTGTTCCTTCACGCGGACACACGGTTGCCGCCGGGAGCGTGCGAAACAATCCGTCGAATGCTGGCCGGTGCGAACGTCGCCGGCGGCAGCTTTCGCTTGCGCTTTGACAACGCAAATCCGGCGCTCGCTGCGTATTCCTTCTTTAGCCGTTTCGACACGGCGTTCACGACGTTCGGCGATCAAGTCTATTTCATGACCGCCGCCACGTTTCGATCGTGCGGCGGCTTTCCGGATTGGCCCTTCCTTGAAGACGTAGAACTTCGCCGCCGGATTCGCCGCGCAGGCCGCTTCGTCAAGGCGGACGCCACCGTCGTAACGTCGGCCCGCCGCTTCGTGGCCGAGGGCATCTTCAAGCGGCAACTTCTCAATCTGTTCGTCCTGGCGCTACACCTCGCAGGCGTCCCCGCCACGCGCCTCACGTGGTTCTACACCGCACGATCGGCCACGGACCTTTGACTCAATAAACCACCACACTCCTGATCGACTTGCCGCTGCGCATCAGGTCGAACCCCTCGTTGATGCGCTCGAGCGGTAGCGTGTGTGTGATCATCGGGTCGATCTGGATTTTGCCTTCCATGTACCAGTCGACGATCTTGGGCACGTCCGTCCGTCCGCGTGCGCCGCCGAAGGCTGAGCCTTTCCACGTGCGGCCGGTGACGAGCTGAAACGGCCGCGTCGCGATTTCTTGGCCCGACGGCGCGACGCCGATGATGATGCTCTCGCCCCAGCCGCGGTGACAGCACTCCAGCGCTTGGCGCATCACCTGCACGTTGCCGGTGCAGTCGAACGAATAGTCCGCGCCGCCCTTTGTCAGGTTCACGAGATAGGGCACGAGGTCGCCTTGAACCTCTTTCGGGTTGACGAAATGCGTCATCCCGAAGCGTTCACCCCAGGCTTTCTTTTCCGGATTGATATCGACGCCGACGATGATGTCGGCACCCACCATGCGCAAACCTTGGATCACATTGAGCCCGATCCCGCCAAGTCCGAAGACGACGCAGTTCGCGCCTGGCTCCACCTTCGCCGTGTTGACGACCGCGCCGATGCCGGTGGTGACGCCGCAGCCGATGTAGCAAACCTTGTCGAACGGCGCGTCGGAGCGGATTTTCGCGAGCGCAATCTCGGGCAGCACGGTGAAGTTCGCAAACGTCGACGTGCCCATGTAGTGGAACACCGGCTTGCCGGCATGCGTGAAGCGCGAAGACCCATCGGGCATCACGCCTTTGCCCTGCGTCGCGCGGATCTTCACGCAGAGGTTCGTTTTTGGGCTGAGGCAGTACTCGCATTCGCGGCACTCGGGCGTGTAGAGCGGGATAACGTGGTCGCCCTTTTTCAGCGACGTGACGCCCGCGCCTACATCGACGACGACGCCAGCCCCTTCGTGCCCCAGGATCGACGGAAACAACCCCTCGGAATCGAGGCCCGACAGCGTGTAGTCGTCGGTGTGGCAGATGCCGGTCGCCTTGATCTCGACCAGCACCTCGCCGGCGCGCGGCCCGTCGAGGCGGACCGTGGTCACCTCCAAGGGCTTCTTCGCTTCAACCGCAACCGCTGCCCGCACGTCCATGTTGGCCTCCAACTCAAGTTGGCGGCTTCATGCCAGAAGACAGCGCAGGAATGAAGGGGCGGGGCGCGAGCTGATAAGCCCGCGCCCGCCGTGTTGCTTTACGGTCCGAACGTGAAGTCGTTCACGTTCACTTGGCCTGCGGCCACGCCGAGTAGCGTGATCGTGTTGCCGCCGATCGTGATCAGCGTGTCGGCCCCGGCTTGGACGATCGACACGTTGGCCGCGAAGTTGGCCGCCGTGATGCCGAGCGCAGGGTTCAGGCGCATGATGTCCTGACCCGGCCCGCCGCCACCACCGCCTGCCTGCGCGTCGAAGTTGGCGATCGTGTCGTTGCCGAAGTTGGTAGTGAACAGGAAGATGTCGGTTCCTGCGCCGCCGTCCATCTGGTCGTTGCCGGTGCCGCCGCTGATCGTGTCGTTACCCGCGCCGCCCAGGATGATGTCTGCACCGGCACCCGCCACGATCGTGTCTGCGCCGCCGCCGCCGTTGATGTTGTTGACGCCGTTGCCGAACGTGATCGTGTCGTTGCCCGTGCCACCGATGAAGTTCTCGATGTCGGAGAGCGAGTCGACCCCGATCTGCGCGCTGGTTGCCGTCGTCAGCGTCACCACTGCGTTCGCCGTGGTGCCGGAGAGGTCGAGCGTATCGCTGCCCGCACCGCCCGCGAACGTGTCGTTGCCGTCGCCCACCGTGGCCACGAACCGGTCTGCACCGTTGTTGCCCTGGAAGTTGTTGGCACCCACGCCGCTGGTGAACACGTCGTCGCCGCTGCCGCCGATCACGTTCTCGACGCTCGCCACAGATGCGAAGCCCGAGGCCGTTCCGACCGCAAGGTTTACCGTCACGCCGGCCGTGCTTGTCGCGTAGCTTAACGTGTCGGTGCCGCCCAGCATGTTCAGCGTCACGGTTTCGACGTTGCTGATCGCGCCGCCTGCGATGTTCGTCAACCGCGTGCCGTCGAACACGACGCCCAGGTTGTTGCCCGCCGCAGAGCCGTTGATGACCAGCGTGTCGGTGTCGTCGCCGCCATCCACCGTGTCGGCGCCGTCGCCGATGTTGTAGATGATCGTGTCGTTGCCGGCGCCGCCCAGAACGGTGTCGGCACCGCCGCCGGCGTTCAGCGTATCGTTGCCGCCTTGGCCGTCGATCACGTTGATGCGGCCGTTGACGATGATCGAGTCGTTGCCTTGGCTGCCGATGTAGTTCTCGATCTGCGCCAAGGTATCCGTTCCGGCTTCCGCGCTGGTCGCGCTTCCGGTCGTGATCGTGGCACCCGCCGTGGTTCCGGCAAGCGAGTAGGTGTCGCGTCCGCCTTGACCGACAAACGTATTGTTACCGGCGTTGCCGATGAACAAGTCGTCGCCCGACCCGCCGGTGGCGTTCTCGACGCCCGCGATCGTATTGAAGCCCGACGCCGTGCCCGCCGCCAGATCGACCGTGATGGCGGCCGTGGTGATCGGCGCGCCGTTCGGGTCGTAGGATAGCGTATCGTTGCCGGCATCGAGGTCGAGGTTGAACACCTCGACGTTCGTCACCGACCCGCCCGCGATCGCCGTCAGCACGCTGCCGTCGAACAGGAAGCGCGCCGTGTTGTTGGCCGCCGTCCCGCGGTACTCCAGCGTGTCGATGTCGTCGCCGCCGTCGATCGTGTCGGTTTCGTCGCCGATCTGGAAGATGACGGTGTCGTTGCCGGCGCCGCCGTTGACGATGTCGTTGCCGTTGCCGCCGTTCAGCGTGTCGTTGCCGTCGCCGCCGTTCAATGTGTCGGTGCCGTTCTCGCCGTTCAGGATATCGTCTTCGCCCAGGCCGTTGAGCGTGTCCGCCCCACCGCCGCCGTTGATGATGTCCTGGCCTTCCGTGCCGTTGTGGGTCTGGCCGGCAGCACCGCCTTGGATGAAGTCGCCGGTGACGATCGTCGGATCGGACGTAATGGTTTCGGCCTGACCGAAATCATCCGTGTACGACACCGTGACGCGCAGTTCATGGTTCACCTGCGCCTGACCCGGTGTAAACGATGCGGTTGTCGCGCCCGCAATGTCGGTCCACGTGCCGCCGATCAGCTCCTGCCACTGGAAGAGGAACGTCGAACCCACCGTGCCGTCTTGGTCGGTGAAGTTCATCGCCGCCGTCAATGTCAGCGTTTCCGTCGGGGTGATGTCGCTGATGTCCAGCGATCCCAACGGCAAGTCGTTGACGTTTGTGACTTCGGCGGTCGCCGCCGATGCCACGCTTTCCAGCGTACCCTGGTCGTCCGTGTAGGAGACGACCACGCGCACCTGCAGGCCCACTTGGGCTTGGTCGGGCGCGAAGAACTCGAAGTTCGCCCCAATGATGTCGACCCAGTCGGCACCGTCGAGGTGCTGCCACTGGTATTCGAACACCGCCAAGGTCAGGCCGTCGGCATCGGTGATGTTGTTGATCGCCGTGATGAACGCGTCTTCGGCGGGCGTCAGGTCGCTGAGCAGCACGTTGCCGCCCGGCGGGTCGTTGACGTTGAGGACCGCCTCCGTCGGCGCCGAGAACACTTCTTCCAGCACGCCGTTCGCGTCCTGATAGACCGCCTTGACGCGCAGGCGTAGGCCGACGAGGTCGTCGCCAGGCGTGAACGTCAACCCGGTCGCGCGCGCATCGACGCCGCCCGGAAGCAGGATGTCCTCGAACTCGCCCGTGCCTGCACCGGGCTCGAACTGCCAGTAGTAAACGACCGGCCCGGTGATCGCGCCGCCGGGATTGTCGGCATCCGTCACGCCCGCGATCGACACGCGCAGTTGCTGATCTTCAGACGGCGTGTTGTCCGGCGCGAGCGTTACCGCGTCGAGGATCTGCAACAAACCTTGCGGTTCGTTGTTGAGTCCGCTCAGCACGAGCGACTGATCGGAGAACCGCAGACGCTCGATGTTCATCAACGTGTCGGTGCCGTCGCGGCCCGCGACCGTATCGGTCACCGTGATGACGTCGTCGCTGAAGTTGAGTGCGGTGCCGTTGTCGTCGATCGTGACGGTGTAGTCCGCCAGATTGCCGCGGAAGGTTGCGGTATCGAAGTCGGGGCCTGACCCGTTCATGATCTCGCGCACGATGACGAGCTGGCCTGGGTTAATCGCCCCGGTCACCATCTCGTTGACGAGATCGGCGGCGTTGTTGTAGCTGCCGATTTCCGGCCCCGTGCCGTCGTCGTTCGCGCGCACGCTTATGCGCACGTTCAGCCACTTGTCGCCGTCGATCAGGTCGTCGCCGCCCCGGCCTTCGATGATGTCGCTGCCGTCGCCGCCCAGGATGATGTTACCGGCGTTGAAGCTGGTCACCGGTCCGCCCAACATCGTGTCGAGCATCTGCTGCAAGCCGTTGATCAACGCGATGTTGGTCAGCGTGCTGCCTTGTGCACCGGCCGTGGCAATGCCGATCGCGTCTTCGTCGTCGCCCCGCAAGATGTCGGAATGCGCCGAACCGGAGATACCCTCGACACCGTCGAAGCGGGCGAGGACGCTTGCCGCCGATGCCGGAAGCGGTGCCAAGTCGAACGCGCGGATGTTGAGGTCGATATTGACCCCGAAGCCGTCGTTCTTGAACGTGGCCCAGTCGAAGCCGGATGCGCCGTCGTAACGGTCGCCAGGGCCGCTGCTGCCGACGAAGATGTCGTCGCCGCCTTCGCCTGCCATGCCGTTGGGCATACCGTCGCCGATGAAGACGTCGTTGCCGGTGACGAGGTCGAGTCCGTTGGCGTCGAGGTTGTCGCCCGCCGCACCGTCGGCCGAGCCGCTTTCGATCCAGTCGTCGCCTTCGTTACCGACCAGCAGTTCGTCGGCGGTGGAGCCCAGCAAGAAGTCGTTGCCGGTGCCGCCGAAGGCTTCGCTGAGGTCTTCGCCGGTTGCGATGAAGTCGTTGCCGTGACCGCCAAGCAGAAGGTCGAGACCGTTGCCGCCGTGCAGCACGTCGTCGCCGTCGCCGCCCTGCAGGTTATCGTCGCCGCCCTTGTCGGTCAGGATGTCGTCGCCCTTGCCGCCGAACAACATGTCGTTGCCGTAGCCGCCCTCAAGCCGGTCGTTGCCGCCGTCACCCCAGAGCGTGTCGTCGCCGATCGACCCAACGAGCGTGTCGTCGCCAAGGTCGGTGCCGCCCAGGACGACGTGATCGCCGCCCGTGAACTGCAGATAGTTCGAGCCTGAGCCATCCGGATTCTCGCGGATGACGAGCGGGAACAGAGGATCGCCGCTGTCCGGATCGAGGGTGCCCAACCCGCCTTCGAGCGGATTGCCGTTGAACTGCTCCAGCTGGTTCATTTCCAAGAAGTAGGCAGGCGTCGTGAACACGTTGCCCGCCAAATGCTTGGCGTCGGAGTTCGCCGCAATCAGCCTTGCGAACGTGTTGTTCTCGAGCTCGGTCAGGAAGTTCATGCCTGCCGTCCGGTCGAGGTAGTAGAACCGGTCGGAATTCTGCAGCGCCTCCATCTGCGTTTCGAAGACGAAGTTGAACGTCGAGCCCAGCATGCCGCCGAACGGCATCTTTTCTTCGGCCAAACCGCCGATCCAGAAGTCGATAGCATCGACGCCGGTCGTGGTGACGCCGTTGAGGCCGTTCGCGTAAGCGCCTTGGCTGTTCAAGAAGTCGAGCCTGTCGGCGTCAAGCGCGAGGAACGTCCGTTCTTCCGGCGTGCCTGCATTGATGATCGCCTCGCCACCCAAGACGAGGGCGAGCGCGACCGCTCGCTTCTCATCCAACGTGTTCACGTCGGACGCCACCAGTGCCGAGTGCGTGCCGTAAGCTGCGATGAAGTTGACGAGCGACTCCGGATTCTTGATGTGCTGAACGAAGTCGGCCCAGCTCGTATAGGGCTTCAAATTGCTGTCGCCCGTTTGCTCGTAGAAGTCGCGCCGCGCAGCGTTCAGGGACGGAATCCCGGTGTCGCGGCCACGTGCGAGGTTCAGCGTCGCCAAGTCGAGCGGTAGCCCGACCAGGTTGTTGCGCAAGGCTTCGGTCACGAACTCGTCGATCTCGTTGCCGACATCGCGCGTCACGCCGCGGATGATCGCGCCCGCCGCTTCGTCCGGCGTGGCGCCGGAAGCTGCGAACTCAAGCGGGTTCAAGAACGCCGCGATCAGACCGATTTCGCTGTTTACGAAGTTCGGGTCGAGACGGTCGAACGTCTCGGTCAGCATCGAGTGACCGAAACGGTAAACCACGTGCGCGAACTCAGCCACGATCGACGGATCGATATTGGCGTCGTAGTTGATCTGCGCGCCCAGGAACACGTCGATGTTCGGCTGGATCAGGCGTCCGAACTCTTCGAACACAAGATGCTGGTACTGCATCTCGGTGCCGAACTTCGCAGCCTGGAACAGGCGTTCGCCGTTCCACACCAGCGAGTCGAGATCGGCTGGCCCCGGGAACGAAGGCGGCGCCGAACCCGGCATCAGCCATTCGGTCAGAAACGCGAGGTCGCCGGTCGCCAGCACCACGTCCTTCGTGTGCTGAACCAGGCGGTTGTGCTCCGCGTGGAAGATGGAGTGCACCGCGGTCAAGCCGATGTTTTCGTTCACGCGGCCGTCGCCCGCGATGTAGTGCGCGTCGAGCAGCTCGTCGTCGTAGAAGCCTGAGGCCACCGGACCGCCGGCGACATCGTCGGCGTCTTCCGTCTTAAGCACGCCCGCCGAAGTCCGCGGCGCTGCGGTGTGTGCGATGTCGTCGAGGAACGCGTGGCCGGTGCGGACTGCGTTCACGAGGCTGACTGGTGCCAACGGATTGCCTTCGACCAGAACGTCGTCGGCCGTACCTGCCAGACCGTCCAAGCCCTTCATCACGACCTGCGGGAACCCGTTCGCGCCTTTGATGAAGTTGCCGTACTGGTCGGTTGCGAGCAGCGGCACGTTATTGACGTCGGCATCGGTCAAGTTGATGCCCAGGATGTCGCGCGCTTGCGCTTTCACCACGCCCCACGTCGCCATACCGCCGATTTCGACGTCGTCGCCGGTGCCAAAGATGCCGTCCGGCCCGATGTCGCGGTTCGTGATCAATTGGCCGGTCGCAACCGGATCGCCGCCAACGAGCACGTAGGCCCGCAGGAATACCTGGTGCGAGGGATGCGAGGAGTAGGTCTGGTTTTGGTCGATGAACGGCGATGTCGTGTTCGTGTGCTCGTGGATGTCGTCCGCCGTGCCCAAGACGCCATCTGCGCCGGGCTGGTTCGTCGCCCGCGTCAACAACATGAAGTTTGGTCCGTCGTCGGCCGTGCCAGCGATTCCGTCGACACCAGCGTTGAACAGCGGGTCATCCGGCTGCAGCGGAATGAACACCGTACCCGACCCGCCCTTCGTGACGAGGTCGAGGCCGTGGTCGAAGAACTGCCCGAAGAACGTCATCCACGAGTTGAACGGCGCGGACAGACCTTCGTCCGGCGCAACGTTGTTGTGTTGGAACACATCGACGTCGTCGGGCGTCCCGAAGAGGCCGTCGAGGCCCGGGCTAACGACAACCGAAACGCCGTCCTTAAGGGTATCGTCGCCGCCGCCGGCAACGCCGTCGGCGCCGAAATCGTAGGCCCGGGCATAAGCTGCCGGGTTGTTCGCTGTCTGATCGACGATCAGGTTCGAAATCGTGCGCGGTGCGGAATCGATGACGAAGCCGCTATTCTGTGCGTAAGACGACGGCCCCGGAACGTCGATGAAGTTCGGATCGGACATCCGCGGGAACACGCGGTCCGCCGCGCCGAAGTCTTCTTGTCCCGGCGTCAGGTTGTTGAAGCTGCCGTCCACGGTGCGCAGACCCACCGACGCGCGGTAGTTCGGCACCAGCGACAGCAGGTCTGCACCCGCCGCGTGGCCTTCCGCGATCTTGATCGAATCGAGGATGAACTGCAGGTCTGAGCGGATATAGCGAACGCCTTCGCTGTCCGCGGTTACCGTCATGTCCGGGGCAGGACCGGGCAGTGCGGGCGGTGCGCCCACATCGACCAGCGCCGTCGGCGCCGAGAAGACGCTTTCGATAACGCCGTGCGCGTCTTGATAGACCGCACGCACGCGCAGCGCCAAGCCTTCCAGGTCGGCCGTGATCAGCAACGTGCGCGAAGGAATAGGCGCGCCCGCCGCTGCGTTGATGACATCCTCGAACACGCCTGTGCCCGGAGTAGGCTCGAACTGCCAGTAGAACGCGACCGCGCCGGTTATGGCGCCGCCCGGATTGTCGGCGTCGGTAACGCCGGCGATCGAGGCCGTGACGGTCTGGCCGGAGGCCGGCGTCGGATCGCTGATCGTCGCCAGACCCACGGGATCGGCGTTCAGACCTTCGAAGCCAGGGAGCGTGATCGACGCGTCGGCGAACTGCAGCCGCTCGATGCCGATCAGGCGGTCGCTGCCGTCGCGGCCGACCACCGTGTCGCTCACGCGCACGATGTCGTCGCTCAGGTCCACCGTGCCGCGGTCGTCGAAGGTGAAGTTATAATCGGCCAAGTTGCCTGAGAACACGGCCGTGTCGAAGTTGAATCCGCCCGTGCCGTCCTTGATCTCGCGCACGGCCTGAAGCTGGCTCGGGTTGATTTCGCCCGAAAGCATGCGCGGAACGAGCTCCGCGATGCGATCGACGCTGAACAACTCGATCGAATGATCGGACGCGTCGCGCACACTGACGCGCACGTTCAGCCACTTGTCGCCGTCGATGATGTCGTCGCCGCCACGGCCTTCGATGAAGTCGCTGCCGTCGCCGCCCAGGATGATATTGCCAGAACCGAACGAAGCGACCGGGAAGCCGAGCGCGTTGTCCAGGAATTGCTGCAAGCCGTCGATCAACGCGATGTTGGTCAGCACGCTGCCTTGCGTGCCCGACGCCAAGATGCCGGCCGCATCCTCATCGCTGCCGCGCAGAACGTCGCTATGGGTCGAACCCGACAGGCCTTCGATGGATTCGAACTCGGTCAAGATCGACGCGACCGAAACAGGCAGCGGCGCGGCGTTGAACGCCGCGACGTTCAGATCGACGCTGACGCCGAACCGGTCGTCCTTGTAGGTCACCCAGTCGAAGCCCGACGCACCGTCGTACTTGTCCGGCCCTTCGGTGCCGACGACGATGTCGTCGCCGCCTTCGCCCAGAGCTTCGTCCGCGGCGCTGTCGCCGATGAACACATCGTTGCCCGCGACCAGGTCGTTGCCGAACGGATCGAACGTGTCGCCGGGGATACCGTCGCTCATGCCGCCTTCGAACCAGTCATCGCCTTCGTGGCCGACGATAACGGGGTCGGTTTTGGCGCCCAGGATGAAGTCGTTGCCTTCGCCCGCGAACACCTCGCTCGAATCTTCGCCGGTGATGACGAAGTCGCTGCCCGTGCCTGCGATGATCAGGTTGATGCCGTTGCCGCCGTGGATAACGTCGTTGCCCGCGCCGCCTTTCAGCACGTCGTCGCCGCCCATGTCGGTGATGATGTCGTCACCGGCGCCGCCCTGGACGTCGTCGTTGCCGTAGCCGCCTTCGAGACGGTCGTTGCCGCCGTCGCCGTAGACGGTGTCGTCGCCGATGGACGAGACGATGATGTCGTTGTTGTTCGTGCCGCCGAGCACGACGTGATCGTCGCCCGTGTACTTCAAATAGTTCGTGTCCGGCCCAACCGTGTCCGGATTGTCGCGAATGACAAGTGGGACCAGCGGGTCGTCACCGAGCGGATCTTCGTTCGGCGTGGCGATGTCGTCTGCGCTTTCGTCTTCCAGCGTCAACGGATCGTCGCCCAGCACGCCGTCAAGCCCCGGGTCGTTCACGACACCGGCGTTGAACTGCAGCGCCTGATCGACTTCCAGCGTGTAGGTCGGCGTCGAGAAGATGAGCGCGGGCAAGTGCGCGACGCCCGCGTTCTTCTGAACGATGCTGGAGAACGAGTTTTGCTCCAACTCAAGGAAGAAATTCGTCCCCGCCAAGCGGTGCAGATAGTAGAACCGGTCGCCGTCTTGCAGCGATTCCAGCTGCGTTTCGAACACGAAGTTGAACGTCGAGCCCAGCATGCCGCCGAACGGCATCTTGGCTTCCGCCAAACCGCCGATCCAAAGGTCGATCGCGTCCACGCCGGTCGTTGTCACGCCTGCGGCCGTGTTCGCGTAGGCATCGCGGCTGTGCAGGAAGTTCATCCGATCGGTTTCGTCGACGACGATTAGCTCCTCGCCTGCCACTCCCTCGTTCAAGGTAAAGGTCCCGCCGAGCACCAGGGCGGTCGCGATTGCCCGCTTCTCCGCCAGTGTGTCGGCACGAGCATCGCTGAAATACGCATGCGTACCGTACGCCGCGATGAAGTTCACCAGCGACTCCGGATGCTTGATGTTCATCGCGAAGTCGACCCAGCTGATATAGGGCTTCAGCTGCGCGTCACCGGTACCGTTATAGAACTCGCGCCGCGCCGCGTTCAGCGACGCAACGCCCGTGTCGCGCCCGCGCGCCAGGTTCAGCGCCGCAAGGTCGAGCGGCAGCCCGACCAGGTTGTTGCGCAGAGCTTCGGTGACGAACTCGTCGATCTCGTTGCCCACGTCGCGCGTGAGGCCGCGGATGATCGCGGCCGACGCTTCTTCGGGCGTCGCGCCGGACGCCGCAAACTCAAGCGGGTTCAAGAACGCGCTGATCAGGTCGATGTGGTTCGCGTTGAAGTCGGAATCGTAGCGGTCCACCGTTTCCGTCAGCATCGAGTGACCGAAGCGGTAAACCGTGTGCGCGAACTCGGCCACGATCGACGGGTCGATCGTGTCGTTGAAGTCGATGAATGCGTCGACGTTCACCTGGATCGTGCGCGCGAACTCTTCGAACACAAGATGCTGGTACTGCATCTCAGTGCCGAATTTCGCGGCCTGGAACAGGCGTTCGCCGTTCCAAACAAGCGCGTCGATTTCGGACTGATCGGCGGGGAAGGCGAGCGGTGCCGTGCCGGGCATCAACCATGCGCTGAGGAACGCCAGATCGCCGGTATCCAAGGCGACTTGCTTCGTGTGCTCAACCAGGCGGTTGTGTTCTGCGTGGAAGACGGCGTGAACCGCGGTCAAACCGATGTTTTCGTTCACGCGGCCGTCGCCGGCCACATAGTGCGCGTCGAGCAGTTCGTCGTCGTACTGGCCAGGAGCGACGGCGTTGCCCGCGTCGGTGTCGCCGTCGGCGACCTTGGTGCCGGTAGGTGCCGCCGTATGCGCGATATCGTCCAAGAACGCGTGACCCGTACGGATCGCGTTCGTCAGGCTGATCGGTGCGGCGGGATTGCCTTCAACAAGCTCCGTGCCGTCGTCCGCCGTGCCCAGGATGAGGTCGGCACCCGCCGTGCGCATCACGACCTGCGGGTAACCGTTGGTGCCTGGAATAAAGTTGCCGTAGGCATCGGTCGCGAGTAGCGGAACGTTAAAAACGTCCTTGTCCGTCAACTCGATACCAAGAATGTCGCGCGCTTGCGCTTTCAGGACGCCCCATGTCGCCATGCCGCCGATCGGCACGTCGTCGCCGGTGCCGTAGATACCGTCCGGACCCAGGCCGCGGCTCGTCAGCAGTTCGCCAGTCGCATGCGGCTCACCGCCGATAAGCGCGTAGGCCCGCAGAAATACTTGGTGCGACGGGTGGGAGGAATAGGTCTGGTTTTGGTCGACGAACGGCGATGTCGTGTTCGTGTGCTCGTGAACGTCGTCGGCCGTGCCCAAAATGCCGTCGGCGCCTGGCTGGTTCGTCGCCCGCGTCAGGATCATGAAGTTCGGCCCATCGTCGGCCGTGCCCGCGATACCATCGGCACCCGCGTTGAACAGCGGATCATCCGCCTGCAGTGGGATGAACACCGTACCCGAGCCGCCCTTCGTGACCAGGTCGAGGCCGTGGTCGAAGAACTGCCCGAAGAACGTCATCCACGAGTTGAACGGTGCGGACAAACCCTCGTCCGGCGTCACGTTGTCGAACTTGAACACTTCCTTGTCGTCCGCCGTACCGAAATCGCCGTCGAGGCCGGGGCTGATGACGATGGAAACGCCGTCCTTCAGAACGTCGTCGCCGGTGCCCAGAACGCCGTCTTCGCCAGCGTCGTAGGCGCGGGCGTAGGCTGCCGGGTTGTTTGCCGTCTGATCGACGATCAGGTTGGAAATCGTACGCGGCGCCGAATCGACGACCATCCCCGTCGTCTGCGAGTAATGCGTGGGCAACGGCGGTCCGAAGATCGCGTTCTGGCCGGCCAGGAACACCGGATCGAGCAAGCGCGGGAACTGCTGATCGGCCGAGCCCAGCGTGCTTTGCCCCGGCACCAGATGGTTGAACGAGCCATCGATCGTGCGAAGCCCAAAAGGGAGCTCGCTGTTTGGAAGAATGTCCGCGAGGTTTTCACCCGCAGCGTGGCGCTCGGCAATGAGGATCTGGTCCAGAATGAACTCGAGATCGGAGCGGATGTATTTAACCATGGGTCAGCGTCCTTCTGCTTCGGCAATATTGTTGAGGTTGCGGGCGGGAGGCATCATTGCTCTCTCCACGCCCGGTTAATGCTGTCGGTAAGCGGTTGGGTCAGATAGGCAAGCGCCGTGCGTTCGCCGGTTTTGATCATCACGGCGGCGGGCATGCCCGGCTGGAAGTGAATGTTCTTAAGCCGCTCGATCTCGCTCTCGGGCACATCGATATGCGCGACGAAATAGGTCGCACTCGTGCGCGAATCCGTGAGCGAGTCGGCCGACACATGCGTCACGCGCCCGTGCAACGGCTTTGAGTCGCGCTGGCTTATGCCGGTGAGGGTGATTTCGGTCGAAAGCCCGACCTTCACCGAGTCTACGTCGTTCGGGCGAAGCTGCACCTCGACCATCAAGCGGTCGCCGGCCGGCACGATCTCGAGGATCGTGTCGCCTGCGCGCACGACGGAGCCCAGCGTGTTCACCCGCGACGCCATCACCGTGCCCGCAACCGGCGCGCGGATCGTCATCGCGTTGTAGGCTTTCTTCGCGGCGTTGTACTGTTCGCGCAGCGTCGGGATCTTGGCCTGCGTGTCGCGCAACTCGCCGTTCACGACGGTCATGATCTGGTTCTTGGCCTGCACGAGCTTCAACTGGTTCTCGATCAAGGCGCTGCGCGTGCGCGCGGCGCTCGCTGAGATGCGGCCTTCGCTGCCCGAAAGCTGCGTCATCTCGCGCCGGAGCGAGAACACGCGCGTGCGCGTCGTGTAGCCCTTCTCGTAAAGGTCTTCGACCGTGCTGAGTTCCTTTCGCGTGAGCCCGATCTGCTGCGTCGCCGATGTGCGCTCAGCCGAAAGGCCCGCAAGTTCGTTCTTCAGCTGCTGGTGCTGCTCTTCGATGATCGACAGCTGCCCGCGCAGTTCCACGCGACGCACGTCGAATAGCTGCTGCTGCCCATCGATGATCGCCTTGACCGTCGGATTCGTGGCGGCCACTTGCACCAGTTCCGCCGGCGCCTGCATTTCCTGTTGGTTCAGCGCCTCGGCGTACAGCCGCGCCTCTGTGGCTACCGCCAAGAAGAACGAATCGCGCGTGCGCGCAAACCGCTCCAGCGCGTCGGCGTCTTCGAGCTGGACCAGCACATCGCCCTGTTTGACGAGCGAGCCGTCTTCCACCTGCAGCGCACGGATGACACCGCCGGTCGGATGCTGGATCAGCTTGCGCTTCGACGCGACGACCACCTGGCCGTTCGCGACCACGGCGCCGGCGATCGGCACCGTCGTGCTCCAAATGCCGAAGCCGCCGACCGCGACCGCGATAGCGACAAAGCCCACCGTCACCGCGCGTTTCGTGGAGGTCGAAACGCCCGCGATCTTGTCGGGCCAGTTTGGGCGGCGAGGTCCGGGTTTAGCTTGCTGCATGGCGGGCATCCAAATTCGTAACGGTTGGGGGAATCGTTGGCCGTGCCGCGTTCGCGCCGGCGTTGGCTGCTTTGTTCAGCGCGCCCAACACGTCTTCCCGTGGGCCGAAGGAGACGATCTCGCCGTTGCGCAAGACGGCGATCTTGTCGACGACGGGCAGAATGCCGGGGCGGTGTGTGACGACGATCACCGTGCGGCCTTGTGATTTCAGGATTTCGACCGCGCGGCGCAGTTCCGCTTCGCCGTTCGCGTCGAGATTGGCGTTCGGCTCGTCCAGCATGACAACGCGTGTGTTGCCGTAGATGGCGCGCGCAAGCCCAATGCGCTGGCGCTGACCGCCCGACAAAAGCTTGCCGCGATCGCCGATCACCGTGTCGTAGCCGTTCGGCAGCGTCAGGATAAAGGTGTGCGCACCAGCGATCTTGGCGGCATCGATGATCGCCTCAGAATCATGCGCGCCGTAGCGGGAGATGTTTTCGGCAACCGTGCCGTCCAAAAGCTCCACGTCTTGCGCCAAATAGCCGACATGCGGTCCGATTTCGCTCGACGGCCAATCCGAAACCTCGACGCCGTCTAGGCGGACGCTGCCGGTCGTCGGCTTCCAGCCGCCGATCATCAGGCGCGCCAGCGTCGACTTACCGGTTCCCGTCGGGCCGATGATGCCCAAGACCTCGCCGGCCGCCAGTTCGAACGAAATGTTGCGCAAAATCGGCTCTTTCACGCCTTCAAAGCGCATCCAGACTTCTTCAAGCTTGAAGTTGCCCGCCGGCGGCGGCAGCTGCGTGCGCTGCGCCTTGTCGTCGACCTTTAGGGCGGTGCTGAGGCGCGCGTAGGCTTGGCGGGCGCCTACAAAAGCGCGCCATTGCCCGATTGTCGCTTCGATCGGCGCAAGCGCGCGGCCCATGATGATCGACGAGGCGACGATCGCGCCCGCCGAAATCTCGTTGTTCAAAGCGAGGTAGGCACCAAGCGCGAGCGAGAAGATCTGCAACGCCTGGCGCGACAGCTTTGCCGCGGAATTCAGCCGCGTCGCCCGGTCGCTCGCCAGTCCCTGCCACGCAAGGCTTGCCTCGTGATGCTCGAGCCAGCGCTTACGGATGTTGTCCGACATGCCCATCGCACGCGCGGACTCCGAGTTATTATGCATCGTTCCGATGAAATATTCCGAATCGCGCTGCGCCATCGACGCCTCGGAAAGCGCCTTGCGGGTCGCGACCTCGCTCAAATAGGCGAGGAACAGGATGACGAGCGCGCCGCCCAACGCGAGGGCGCCGAGCGCTGGATGTA
>JBJXEH010000052.1:0-5893 GCA_046153995.1 Micropepsaceae bacterium | reverse complement strand
CGTGCCCGCCCGCCGCGATCACCACGAACTGGCGGCCCTTCCACTCATAGGTCATCGGCGTAGCGATGCCAGGCGCCGGCAAGCGGCCTTGCCACAACTCCGCGCCGCTGGCCGCATCGAACGCGCGCAAATATCTGTCCGCCGTCGCGCCGATGAACACCAGCCCGCCCGCCGTCACCAGCGGTCCGCCAAGCGTTGGCGTGCCCGTGTTGAGCGCGATGTTCAGCGGCGCGAGTTCTTCCGTCGTCCCAAGCGTCGCCTCCCACGCGATCTTGCCGGTCTTCAAGTCGACAGCGGCGAGCACGCCCCACGGCGGCGGATTGCACGGCAGCCCCAACGGCGACAGCAAGGTGTCACGTATCATCCCGTAAGCGGCACCTTTCTGCGGCGACACTTCGCGATCGGGAAACTTCTCGTCCAATTTGTCGAATTCGGCCGCCGGAAACAGCGTGATCCGGTGCAGCATCCGCGATGTGTTCGCATAGACGATCTGCTTCACTGGATCGAACGCAACGCCGCCCCAGTTCATGCCCCCGCCCGTGAACGGAAACATCAGCGTCCCCTTCAACGACGGCGGCGTGTAGAGCCCCTCGTTGCGCGTGTCGGCGATCAGCTTCCGGCAAGCCTCGCGATCCCAAGGCGTGAGGCCGAACGCCTCATCCGCCGAAATCTTCTGCGGCGCCAGCGCCGGAATGACGGTCGGATAGGGTTGCGTCGGCGACAACACCTCACCCGCAACGCCCCCTTGCGGCACCGGCCGTTCCTCAACGGGAAACACAGGCTCGCCCGTGTCGCGATCGAGCACGAACAAGAACCCCTGCTTCGTCGGCTGGATCACGACATCGCGGGGCTTACCCTCGACGTCGATGGTGGCCAGCGTCGGCTGCGCCGGATTGTCATAGTCCCAAACATCGTGATGCACCGTCTGAAACGCCCAAACGAGCTCCCCCGTCTCAGCCTTCAACGCGACAACCGAGTTCGAATGCTTGTTATCCCCCGGCCGCAAACCCCCAAAAAAGTCCGGACTGGCCGAAGAAGTCGGCAAGAACACCAACCCGCGCGTCTCATCCACCGACATCGGCGCCCAAACATTCGCATGCCCAACGTCTTTGTAGCCCTCGCCCCAAGTCTTCGCCGCCGGATCGTTCGCATCACGAGGCACCGGATCCCATGACCACTTCGGCGCGCCTGTGTGAAAGTCGAACGCGCGCACCGTGCCATACGGCGCCTTCACTCGGGCATTATCGCCAATCGCTGACCCGACAATCACAACACCGCCAACAATGATCGGCGCAGACGTAATCTGAAACTCGCCTGGCCACTCTAACGCCATGCCTGCATCGACCTTGACTTCGCCGTTTGTACCAAACTCCGGGCACGACTTTCCCGTCAGAGGGTCCAAGGCAATCAAGCGAGCATCGTTCGTCGCTGCAAACAGTTGATCCCAACATGCAGGACGGACGTTCGGCATAATATCGTCGGAAGCGAGTCTTGCCGCGACCCCACGGCAATTGAACTTGTTCGCCGGCCCAACTTTCTCAGTCGGAATCTTCGAATCGAACCGCCACAGCTCCTTGCCTGTCCCCGGGTCGAGCGCGATCACTTCGTTGAACGATGAGCACAGCACCAGCTTGTCGCCGACCAAGATCGGCGTCGCCTCGAACTTCGTCCGCCGCATCGTCTTCGCATCGCGCTTGGCGATGTCGCCGGTCGAGTAAGTCCAAATCGGAATGAGATCGTCGACGTTCGCCGCTGTGATCTGCGCTACTTTGCTATAGCGCATGCCGCCTTGATCACCGCCGTACTGGCTCCAACCGTCTCCTGGCGACTCGCCCTTCATGAAGACGTCTACTGAGGTGTCGTCCGATTGCAGGTCGGCGGCGATCACAACACCTGCCGCCAGAACCAGGCTCAACACGCCAAAGGCGAATGCACGCGTCATCGCGTCCCCCGAAAGTATCTGGGGAGAACAATAGCCCAAAATTCGCTTAAGCCGCGCGCGCTATTTCGTCGAGGTAATCTGCTCGACCGCGGTTGCCATCAAGTCTTCCATCTCGCGCCGGATTTGGTGGTCGGAAACCTCGACCTTCTTCGCGTCCAAGTCGCCGCGAACTTTACGGAAAACGTCCTCGTCGCCTGCCTCCTCGAAATCGGCCTTCACGACCTCTTTCGCGTAGGCGTCAGCCGCCTCGCCCGCGAGCCCCATTTTCTCCGCCGCCCACAGGCCCAAAAGCTTGTTCCGGCGCGCCGTCGCCTTGAATTTCAGGGCTTCGTCGTGGGCGAATTTGCTCTCGTAACCTTCGCGGCGCTTGTCGAAACCGGACATTCTTGAACTCTCCCAATGATTGCGCCGGACAGTAGGCAAGGGCGACATATCGCGCAACGCCCCGCATTGTGCCAAAGGCCGCATTTGCGCTACTGTCAAATAGCGCTCGCCGGGGGTCATTCAACACCCTTAAGCGGGCGCTTGGCCGTTATTAGGGCCGCCTCGAACCCGGACATGCAGATGAAAAACCGCAAGCTCGTATACGAGGGCAAGGCGAAGATCCTCTACGAAGGACCCGAGCCCGACACCCTGATCCAATACTTCAAGGACGACACCACCGCCTTCGACGCGACGAAGAAGGCCGTCCTCGAAGGCAAGGGCGTGCTGAACAACCGCATCTGCGAATACCTGATGACGCAGCTGACGCAGATCGGCGTGCCCAATCACTTCATCCGCCGGCTGAACATGCGCGAGCAGTTGATCCGTGCCGTCGAAATAATTCCCCTCGAAGTTGTCGTGCGCAACGTCGCCGCCGGATCGCTGGCGAAACGTCTTGGCCTCGACGAAGGATCGGCACTCCCCAGATCGATTATCGAATTGTTCCTGAAGAACGACAAGTTGCATGACCCGATGGTAACCGAGGAGCACATCACGGCGTTCGGTTGGGCGACGCCGCAAGAACTTGACGACATCACGGCACTGGCGATTCGAATCAACGACTTCCTCTCAGGGTTGTTCCTTGGCGTGGGGATTAGACTTGTGGATTTCAAAATTGAATTCGGAAGGCACTGGGAACAAGACATGATGCGTGTCATTCTGGCTGACGAAATTAGTCCGGATTCGATGCGGCTCTGGGACGTCAAGACCAACGAAAAGTTGGACAAAGATCGTTTCCGCAGAGATCTCGGTGGTGTTACGGAAGCCTACAGCGAAGTCGCACGGCGGTTGGGAATTCTGACCGAAGTGCAAAATCCGGAACGGAAGGGGCCGGTGCTCGTCAAATGAAAGCGCGCGTTACGGTGATGCTGAAATCGGGTGTGCTCGATCCGCAAGGGAAAGCGATCGGGCAAGCACTCGGCCGTTTGGGATTCGAAAATGTCGGCGACGTACGTCAAGGCAAAGTGATCGAGATCGAACTTGCCGAAACCGATCAAAGCCGTGCACGTTCGAAACTGTCTGAAATGTGCGAGAAGCTTCTGGCGAACACTGTGATTGAGAACTACGCGATTGAATTGAATTGAAGTGACGTGCCGAAAGCCGGGCGCCGTGGGAAGCGTCCGGCCAGCAGGAAGAATGGGTCAGTAAACTAGAAACTGGGTAGGGGCTGATGACGAACTCCATCTTCGTCTTAAGCGTGACGTGCCTTGCGATGTTGATGCCGCCAATTGCGGCGGCGGCAGCGCCCGCCAAACCGGCGGTCGCGCAATCCGAAATGAACGCGCGCATCGCGGCGGCGACCGATCTGCTTGAGGCCATGGGCGGCCGCAAGTCGGTCATGGAACAGATCGACCGCGTGATCCCGGCACAGATGGCGGCACTGCAAACGCAGTTCCCGTCGATCACGTCGGACACGCGCCGCGTGATCGAACGCTCCATGCGCACGGAAATGACGCACGGCGTAAACCAGCTGCTCCAGCAAATGGCCGGCGCCTGGGCCCGCCGCTTCACCGCGGCCGAAATGCGCGAGATCGCAGCCTTCCACCGCTCGCCAACCGGCAAACGCCTGCGCGAACACCAGGCAGAGCTTCAGCGCGAAATCTCAGAAATCGGCCGCAACTGGGGCGCCGGCATCAGCCGCAAACTCCAAGAGCGCTTGAACGACTACATGAAGCAGCCGCAAGCGCTCACTAGCTAAGCGAGCCAACGCGCGACGCGACGTAGCAGGCGTAGCGCTCTCGCCTTTCTCCCCTCAACTCGCTATGTAACCGGCCTCAAAGCCTCCGAGGAGAATCACGCCCGTGAAAGCGGCCGTTGTCGTCTTCCCCGCCTCCAATTGCGACCGCGACGTCGCGACAGCCCTCACCCAAGCGAACGGTTCGAGGCCCTTGATGGTCTGGCACCAGGACGCGAGCCTGCCGGACGATCTCGACCTGATCGTTCTCCCCGGCGGCTTCTCCTACGGCGACTATCTGCGCTGCGGCGCGATGGCGGCACACTCGCCGATCATGCGCGACGTGATCGCCCGCGCGAAAAAGGGCACGCCCGTCCTCGGCATCTGCAACGGCTTCCAGGTGTTGTGCGAGACCGGCCTGCTGCCCGGCGTGCTGATGCGCAACGCGCATCTGAAGTTCGTCTCGCGCGACGTACACATGACCGTCGAAGGCGCGAACACGATGTTCACAGCGCGCTATAAACCGCATCAGCACATCAACCTCCCCGTAGCCCACGGTGACGGAAACTACTTCGCGGACAAAGAAACGCTCGACCGCCTCGAAAGCGAAGGCCAAGTCGCGTTCCGCTATGTCGAAGGTGAAAACCCAAACGGCGCCGCCCGCAACATAGCGGGCATCTACAACGACAAACGCACGATACTCGGCATGATGCCCCACCCGGAACGCCACGCCGACCCGCTGCTCGGGTGCACCGACGGCAAAGCGATCTTCGACAGCTTGGTGAGCGCCCTCTCGTGACCGATACCACACTCACCCACGCGATCGACCACGGCCTCAGCGAAGACGAGTGGAAGCACATTCTGCGCGTCCTGAACCGCGTACCGAACCTCACCGAACTCGGTATCTTCTCCGTCATGTGGAGCGAGCACTGCTCCTACAAGTCCTCGCGCGTGCACCTAAAGAAGCTGCCGACGAGCGCACCGTGGGTCATCCAAGGCCCGGGCGAGAACGCCGGCGTCATAGACATTGGCGACGGCGACGCGATCATCTTCAAGATGGAAAGCCACAACCACCCCTCGTTCATCGAGCCGTATCAGGGCGCCGCAACGGGCGTGGGTGGCATCATGCGCGACGTCTTCACGATGGGCGCGCGTCCCATCGCAATGCTGAACGCGCTCCGCTTCGGCGAGCCCAACCACCCCAAAACGCAGCATCTCGTTTCCGGCGTCGTCGCCGGCATCGGCGGCTACGGCAACTGCATGGGCGTGCCCACGGTCGCTGGCGAAGTGAACTTCCACAAAGCCTACAACGGCAACATCCTGGTCAACGCGATGTGCGTCGGCCTCGCCAAAACGAACAAGATTTTCCTCTCCGCCGCCAAAGGTTCCGGCAACCCGGTGGTCTATGTCGGCTCGAAGACCGGCCGCGACGGCATCCACGGGGCGACGATGGCCTCCGCCGAATTCGACGACGCCTCCGACGAAAAGCGCCCCACCGTCCAAGTCGGCGACCCGTTCACGGAAAAACTACTGCTTGAAGCCTGCCTCGAACTGATGGCGACCGACGCGATCGTCGGCATCCAAGACATGGGCGCCGCAGGCCTCACGTCGTCCTCGTGCGAGATGGCCGACAAAGGCGGCTCCGGCATCGAACTCGACCTCGATCATGTGCCGATCCGCGAAAAGGGCATGACGCCCTACGAAATGATGCTCTCCGAAAGTCAGGAGCGCATGCTCATGGTCTTGAAGCCCGGCCGCGAAAAAGAGGCCGAGAAGATTTTCAAGAAATGGGAGCT
>JBJXEH010000051.1:0-18948 GCA_046153995.1 Micropepsaceae bacterium | reverse complement strand
GGGATTGAGTGTCAGATCGAGCAGCAATTGGGCGTCGGCGATGAGTGCGAGTTTTTGCTCTTGGTCAGGCGGGATGAGGTCATCGATGGTGACGACTTTGGCGACGGCAGGAAGCGCGCGAAGACGTGTAGCCAAAGCATTGGCTTCCTCGCGTGACTTGGCGAGGGCGTCCATCGCGTTCGGCGAGCGGTCGGGATCGTGCGCCAGATCGAGCAGCGTCGAGATGGACTCCGATGCCCTTGAACGGAGGTTGAGCAGGTTGAAGTCGAAGGCGAGGCTCGGCAGCAACGCAACGGCCGCCGCGCCGAGCGTGATGGCGAACACGACGAAGAGGCCCGGTAGCCGCAACAGCGTGCGATCGAGGGCTCCGAGGGACGCGAAGCCCGCTTCTGTCGCTTCGCCCTTGGGTTTCATAAGCTGGATAAGGGCGGGCAGCAGCGTCAGGCTGAGGAGGTACGTGATCAGCATACCGGTGCCCGCGATCAGGCCGAGTTCGGCGACGCCGCGGTAGCTGGTAGGTAGGAAGCCGTAGAACCCAGCCGCAATCGCGAGTGCCGCCAACGTCAGCGACGGGCCGATGACGCGGGCGGCTTCGACGATCGATTGGCTGAGGTCGCCGCGGTCGTGGCGTTCGGCGCGGTAGCGGACGCAGAACTGGATACCGAAGTCGACACCGAGGCCTACGAACAGCGCTACGAAGGCGACGGACATGATGTTGAAAGCGCCGACAAGGTAAAGGCCGAGCGCAGTGGTGATGGTGAGGCCGCTTAAGATGGTTGCAACAACGCACAGGATCAGGCGCATGGATTTGAGCGCGAACCAGAGCATCAGAACGATCACGCCAATCGTGGCGGAGGCAATGGGGATCGCGTTCTCGGTCAGTGTTCCGAATTCTTCGTCGAAGATCGGCACCTGTCCTGTGAGGCGTAGTGTGACACCGTTGGCGGCGTTGAGGTTCAGACGCTGTGCTGCTTCCCGAATGGCGCGCGTTGGCTTCTCGCCGGGTTTGAGCGTGCCGAAGTTGACGGCGACGAGCGCTTCGATGACGCGGCGGGTTTCGCGCAGGTCCGGCTCGCCCTCCATCATCATCTTGCGCCAGGAAAGAGGCGCGGGTTTGCCGTCGAAATGCGTCTTCAACGCAGCGTCGAACTCGCTCAGCGGACGTTCGAGGCGATCGAGCGTGATCGCACCGCGCTCTACGCCCATCAAAGCGGTCGTCAACGCATCCATCGCGCCGCGCAGTGTTGGGTCGGCGGCGAGTGCGCCTAAAAAGGGTTGGGCGGCGATAATTTGCTCGGTGGCGGATTGCGTTTGAGCGAGCGGCAGATAAAGCAGACCGTTCTTCTCGAAGAACGGGCCGCCGCCGGGTTGGCGGAGCGACTGGAACAACGCGGGCTGGCGGCTGAGTTCGGCGGTCAACTTCGCGGCGGCGTCTTGTGCGCGCTCCGGCGTCGCGCCATCGATCACGATCAGAATCATGTTCGCCGGTTGCGGGAACAGGGCGCGGAAGGCAGCTTCCTGCTTGCGCCACGGGACTTCGGGCGAGACGAGTTTCGTGGTGTCGGTGTTAATCTTGAAATGTGTCGCGGCGAAATAGGCCGCGTAGGAGGTCGCGACCAAGGCCAGCAACGCAATCACAGGGGCAATGCGAACGCACAGCCTGGTGCACGCGGCGATCAGAGATGCCAGCACAACGCCCCTCGAACTTTGAGTCCCCTTGGAGGCCATATCGCCCGAGGGGGTGCTTCAAAGTCAACGCCGGGGCCGCTATAGAGCGCCATACGTTAAGGATGACCGCCATGACTGCAACACCGCCGGACCGGCTTTCCGCCACGCCTGACAGTCCATACTACAACGAAGAGCTGCTCCAGCGCGGCGTCGGGATCAAGTTCAACGGCGTGGAGAAGACGAACGTCGAGGAATATTGCGTGAGCGAAGGCTGGGTCAGGCTCGCCGCGGGCAACGCGCGCGACCGCAAGGGCAACCCGATGACGATCAAGCTCAAAGGCACAGTGGAGCCTTACTTCAAGGACGAGGTCGCGAGTTAGCGCCGTACGTCCAACGATCCTTCGGTCATTGCAGCGCGGACGGCAGCTTCGCCAAGCGTGAGGAAGTCGCCGGGAATCGAGTGCTTGAGACTTGCTGCGGCGTGACCGAACTTCAGCGCGTCGGCATCGTTCATTCCGGTCAGAAGTCCGTGGATGATCCCTGCCGCGAAAGCGTCGCCGGTGCCGACCCGGTCGACGATGCCGGAAAGCTCGGTGGCGGCAACCTCATGCGTCGTGGTTCGCGTGTGCATCTTGGCGCCGTAATCGATATGCTCAACGGCACGCTGCGAACGCGTCGAATAGGCAACGCGCTTCAGCTGTGGGAACGCGGTAAAGGCTGCCGCAACCGCGTCGCCGATATTCGCGAACTTCTTTCCGAGTACGAGGCCGATGTCGCGCTCGTCACCAAAGAGGATGTCCGCCGCTTCGAACAGGTGGTGCAGAATGCCGGGCGCCTCATCGTGCCAACTCTCCCAGAGTTTAGAACGATAGTTGCCGTCGAACGAGATGCCGACGCCGCGCGCACGCGCAGCGCGTGCCATGGCGATCGCAGCGTCGGCGCAGGTCCGGCCGAGGGCCGGTGTCACGCCGGATACGTGGAACCAGTCGGCGCCGTCGAGCGCCGTTGCGTCGGCGCAAAGACTGGGTCCGGCGGCGAACGACGAGCCCGCGCGGTCGTAGTGAATTTCGGACGGCCTGCGTACGGCGCCGGGTGTGTAGAAAAACAGGCCGAGCCGGCCGGGACCGCGCTTGACGCGGCGCACTTCAACGCCCCAACGGCGCAGTTCGGCAACGACGGGATCGCCCAGCGCGCCATCGGGCACGACGGTGAGCATCTCCGCGTCGTGACCGAAGGAGGCGAGCGCGACGGCTACATTTGCTTCGGCGCCTGCAAACGTTGCGTGCAGGGTTGCCGTCTGTAACAGCAGCTCCCGACCAGGGGGCGCGAGGCGCAGTAAAATCTCACCGAAGCACACGATGCGTTTGGTCACGCGGTTCCTCTGGTTCGTTGCGGATCATCGTTAGCACGGAACGTCCCCGCCGATGCAGTTGTACAACAGCGAAGACTGCGACAAGCTACAATTCGTTCGAACGGGAAGGGGCTTTCCGCATGAGTGACGATATCCGCGCCTTGGCGCGCGCCCGTTGGCGGGTCGCGATCAGCCTTTCGGCCGTGGTGTTTGCGCTCTATTTCGGGTTCATCCTCGCAGTTGCCTTCGCGAAGGAAACCATCGCGACGCAAGTGATGCCCGGTGTGAGCTTGGGGATCGTCGCTGGCGCGCTCGTGATTGTCGGCGCGTGGGTCACGACGTGGATCTATGTTGTCTGGGCGAACAGGCACTTCGACACAAGCTTGAAGGCGATCAACGAAAAGGCGCGCGGATGAACACGACCGTGCCCGCGACCAGCCTGGGCGAGCCCAACCTCACGGCGGTTGCGTTTTTCTTGGTGTTCATTGCGGCAACGCTCGCCATCACCTATTGGGCCGCGCGCAAGACGAAGACGACGGAGGAATACTTTGCGGCCGGCCGGTCGATCAGCGGGCGGCAAAATGGCTTCGCGCTTGCAGGCGACTACATGAGCGCGGCGAGCTTCCTCGGTATCGCGGGGCTCGTGTCGTTGTCGGGGTTCGACGGGCTGATCTACTCGACCGGCTGGCTCGTCGGCTGGCCTGTGGTCCTGTTTCTGATCGCCGAACCGCTGCGCAATTTGGGCAAGTACACGTTTGCGGATGTCGTGAGCTTCCGGCTGCAACAAACGCCGGTGCGCGTGGCGGCGGCAATAGGCACGCTTGCCGTGGTTTCGTTCTATCTGATCGCGCAGATGGTTGGTGCCGGCAATCTGATCAAGCTGATGTTCGGGATATCGTACGAAGCCTCGGTCGTGGCGGTCGGCATTGTGATGCTGGCCTATGTGCTGTTCGGCGGGATGATCGCGACCACGTGGGTGCAGATCGTAAAAGCGGTGTTGCTGCTGGGCGGGGCGGCGCTGCTCTGCGTACTCACGCTGGCGCAGTTT
Organism: Micropepsaceae bacterium; assembly: GCA_046153995.1. Taxonomy (GTDB): domain Bacteria; phylum Pseudomonadota; class Alphaproteobacteria; order Micropepsales; family Micropepsaceae; genus SZUA-430. The sequence continues at coordinate 14,881 of JBJXEH010000051.1, read as the reverse complement.
GAATTCAACCCAGCGCTGCTGTTTTCTAAGGCGGCCGAGATGTACGGCGCCGAAGTGTTGGCGCCCGGCAAGCAGGTGGCGAACCCGTGGGATGCGATCTCGTTGGGTCTGGCATTGATGTTCGGCACTGCGGGTTTGCCGCATATTCTGATGCGCTTTTACACGGTGCCGGATGCGAAAGCGGCGCGGCAGTCGGTGTTTTGGGCGACCGGGCTGATCGGCGCGTTCTACTTGATGACGTTCATCTTGGGCTTTGGCGCAATGGTCCTCGTCAGCCGCGAGGCAATACTCGCAATCGACAAGGGCGGCAACATGGCGGCGCCGCTGCTCGCCGAAGTGTTGGGCGGCACGGGCTTGCTTGGTTTCATCGCGGCAGTCGCGTTCGCGACGATCCTTGCCGTCGTTGCCGGGTTGACGCTCTCCGGCGCCGCAGCACTCAGTCACGATTTGTGGGTCTCGGTGTACCGCAAAGGTGACGCACCGCGCGAGGAGCAGCTGATGGTCGCGCGGATTGCGACGGTCGTGCTCGGGATTGTCGCGATCGCGCTCGGCATTGTGTTCCAGGGACAGAACGTCGCTTTCATGGTGGGGCTTGCGTTTGCGGTTGCCGCGTCCGGGAACTTTCCAGCGTTGGTGTTGTCGATTTTCTGGCGCGGGTTCACGACGGGTGGCGCAGTCGCTTCCATCGTGACAGGTACAGCGGCGAGTTTGGGCCTGATCGCGATCTCGCCGACGATCATGGTCGATTTGATGGGCGCGGAGAGCGCGATCTTCCCGTTAAAGAACCCGGCCATCGTGACGATCCCTCTTGGGTTCGGGATTGGGATTTTGGTGTCGCTGCTGGCACCGGAAGCGAAAGCCCGCGCGGCCTACGACGCGAAGGAACGGCGGATGATTGTGGGGGGCGAATAACCTGTGACGCTCGCGCTCCGGACTCAACCGCGCTCGGTAAGGACCCGCCTGCACTCTGCCGGCAGCCCGTCTAGTTTCATCGGCGCGTAGGGCACAGCAGGACCTGGTTTCGGTTTCATCCATGAGCGGTCGGTGAACCACGACTGTAGTTCCGCACCGCAACCGTCGCCTTCGGGCGGTTCATCTTGGGGTTTACAGTCGTCGCTGCCCGCGGGACAGGCGAGACGGACGTGCATGTGTGCAGCGTGGCCAGTCCACGGACGAAGCTTACGCAGCCAAGAACGGTCGCCGCTCGCCGTACGGTCGCACATCGCGCGTTTGATAGGCGGCGAGATGAAAATGCGTTCGACGCCGTTCGCTTCCGCAGCACGGCGGAGCATCGAATACTGCGCGTCGCCGAAGCCGCCGGTGACGCGCAATGTGTTGAAGTCGACGAGCGATGGCGGTTCGTAGTCCTCAAGATCGCTCGCACTCAACTTTCGCGCCGGCATCGGCGTCAGCCAGACGTCTGCATCCAGGCCGACTTGATGCGACGTATGGCCCGACGACATCGGGCCACCGCGCGGTTGCGCCAAGTCGCCGATCAGAAGCCCCTGATGGCCGTCATCGGCTACGCTTTCGGCCAGCGACTTGACGAATGCGATCAGCTTCGGATGTCCCCACGCGCGATTGCGCGACGGGTTCATCACCTGCCAGTGCGTTCCACCGGCAGGCAATTGCTCGGAGCCAGCGAGGCATCCGCGTGTGTAGGAACCGATCACCTCTGCACCGCCTGCCGTTCCAGCTCGCACCGCACCGAAGTGGCGCGATGCCGGCGCGTCCTCAGGGAGCGTCAGCGGTCCGGCTGGCGGTTGCGATGGTGTTGGCGCGACCGCGACGGGCGGCTTGCTTTCGCAGGCAGCTAGGGCTGCGATCGCAGACACGAGTGCGGCACGGAGGATGGGGGACATGCGTTTCCCTTAAACGAATCCAAGGCCCCGCAAATATCGGCGCGGTTCGTGGCGGAAGCTAGGCTGTGCAGCGTGATTTCGCCCACAATTCCCACCATCTTGCCGCAGAAGCGAGGGGTGGCCATTGCACGGTGGTTCGGCTACAAACCGCGGCTTCTTGGAGGGCGCGCGAGCCTCGCGCTCCTGCGATTTTGACGAGTGCTTTCATGGCCGCCTTGTTCCCCATTCTTCTGACCATTCAGATCGTCGTGTGCGTCGCGATGATCGGTGTCATCCTGTTGCAGCGCTCCGAAGGCGGCGGCTTGGGGCTGGGGTCCGGCGGGGGCGCCGGCGGGTTGATGACGGGGCGTGGCACCGCCAATGCATTGACGCGCACGACTGTCATTCTCGGGACGATCTTCATCTCCACATCGATTGCGTTGGCACTTGTCGCAAAGGCGACGCGTTCGTCGGGGCCGCTCACACCCGGTACCGAGGGAACGCTAACGACACTGCCCGGCGCGCCGTCGCCGACGCCGCAACCGGCCCCTGCGAATCCCTCCCCCACGCCGGTTCCGGCCGCACCTGCGACACCGGCACCAAGTAGTGGACAACCCGCACCCTCGGCTCCGCCTGCGCAGCCTGGTGGTGGTACGCCGTAGCGGATTTCCGCGCTCGTTAACGTGCCGTGCTGTGTCTGTGAAACGCGTTCCACAGTCGCGCGGAAAATTTTCTTGTTTGCGCTCGGTGTTGCTGTTTAGGGTTCAAGTCCATGGCGCGGTTTATCTTCATCACCGGCGGCGTGGTCTCCTCACTTGGAAAAGGACTCGCTTCTGCGGCACTCGGCTCGCTTCTTCAAGCGCGCGGGTTCAAGGTTCGTTTGCGTAAGCTCGATCCGTATCTCAACATCGATCCGGGGACGATGTCGCCCTATCAGCACGGCGAAGTTTTCGTCACCGACGACGGCGCGGAAACCGATCTCGACCTCGGTCATTACGAACGCTTCACGGGCGTGTCGGCGACGAAGGGCGACAACATCACGACCGGTCGCCTTTACATGGACATTCTCACGCGCGAACGGCGGGGCGACTATCTGGGCGCGACGATCCAGGTGATCCCGCACGTGACGAACGCAATCAAAGCGTTCGTCGTCGACAACACCGACGATGTCGACTTCGTGCTCTGCGAGATCGGCGGCACGGTCGGTGACATCGAGGGTTTGCCGTTCTTCGAGGCAATCCGTCAGATCAAGAACGATCTGGGGCGCGGCCAAGCGCTCTACATTCACGTGACGCTGGTGCCCTACATTGCCGCATCGGGCGAATTGAAGACGAAACCGACGCAGCACTCTGTCAAAGAACTACGCTCGATCGGTATTCAACCCGATATCGTGCTGTGCCGTTCCGATCGCGAAATTCCGGCGGACGAGCGGAGCAAGATTGCGCTGTTCTGCAACGTACGGCCATCGAGCGTGATTCAGGCCTTGGACGTGAAAACTATCTACGAGGTGCCGCTCAGCTATCACGCGCAGGGGCTCGACGACGAGGTACTGTCGATCTTCGGGATCAACGATGTGGCGGCGCCGAAGCTCGAGCGCTGGAAGACAATCGTCAAGCGGATCAAAGACCCCGAGGGCGAGGTCAAAGTTGCGATCGTCGGCAAGTACACGGGGCTGCTCGACGCGTATAAGTCGCTGAACGAAGCGCTGACGCACGGCGGCATCGCGAACAATGTCCGCGTGAAGGCGGAGTGGATCGAATCCGAAATCTTCGAGCAGCCGGGACATATTCAGGCGCTGGAAGATGTGCACGCGATTTTGGTACCGGGCGGCTTCGGCGAGCGCGGCACGAAGGGCAAGATCGAGGCGGCGAAATTCGCCCGCACGCGCAAGGTGCCGTATTTCGGTATTTGCTTCGGGCTGCAGATGGCCGTGATCGAAGCGGCGCGCAATCTGCTCAACATCGAGGATGCTAGTTCGACAGAGTTCGGACCGGCGAAGCACATTTTGGTCGGGCTTATGACCGAGTGGATGCAGGGCAATCAGTTGGAGAAACGCGCGGCCGGCGGCGACCTGGGCGGCACAATGCGGTTGGGCAAGTACACGGCGCTACTAAAGCGCGGGAGCAAGGTTGCTGAGATATATGGGGCCACCGCAATCGAAGAACGCCATCGCCACCGCTACGAAGTGAACCTCGACTATCGCGAGGCGTTGGAGAAGGTGGGCTTTATTTTCTCGGGCATGTCGCCGGACGGGTTGCTGCCGGAGATTTGCGAACGCAACGACCACCCATGGTTCATCGGCGTGCAGTATCACCCGGAACTAAAGTCGCGCCCGTTCGAACCGCACCCGCTATTCGCGAGCTTCATCAAGGCAGCAGTCGATCAGGCTCGGTTGGTTTAGAGACCACAAAAAAATCGTCATGGCCGGGCAAGCGAAGCGCGACCCGGCCACCCAGGATCACGCCAGCAGAATGACGATTTCAATTACATCGACTGTTGCTCGTTGCCCTGGGTGGCCGGGTCAAGCCCGGCCATGACGAACTTGTTTTGTTTGCGCCGACTATCGCACGGCTTGATGAACGGCTTTCAACGTCGCTAGCAACTTTGCCGCGCCGCTAAGCGGCAGGCAGCTAGGCCCGTCGCACAGCGCTTTGTCGGGGTCTGGGTGGAATTCCAGGAAGATGCCGTCGGCGCCAGCTGCTACGGCTGCCTTTGCGATGATGGGGACGCCTTCGCGCCTTCCGCCGGTGGAGCCGCCATTCGTGCGAGGGTCGGCGCCGGGGAGTTGGACGGCGTGCGTGGCGTCCACCGTGACTGGGACGCCGAGGCGCTGCATCTCGCCGATGCCAAGCATGTCGACGACAAGGTTGTTGTAGCCGAACGATGAGCCGCGTTCGCAGAGCACGATGTCGAGTTTCGGGGCGACTTCGCGGGCTTTCGTGATGATGTTCTTGCAATCCCAGGGCGCCAAGAACTGTGCCTTCTTGACGTGCAGCCAGCCGCCCGCCGCTTCAGTGGCGCGCGCTGCGGCGATGACGAGGTCCGTCTGTCGCACAAGAAACGCCGGGACTTGTACCAGATCGGCGACAGCGGCGACGGGTTCGGCCTGATCGATTTCGTGCAGGTCGGTTGCGATCGGCACGTTCAGCTGGCGCTTCACCTCCGCCAGCATCGCTAGACCCTCTTTCAAACCAGGACCACGATAGCTTGTGATCGAGGAACGGTTCGCCTTGTCGAAGCTCGCTTTGAAGACATAGGGAAGGCCCAGTTTTGCCGCGGTCTCTCTCAAGCTGCGGCCCACCGTGAGCGCGAGGTCTAAGCTCTCAAGTACGTTCACGCCCGCAATGACGAAGAGCGGCTGGCCCGCGCCGATCGCTATGTTCCAACGTCTAAGGGTTACGGCGGTCATAAGCGTCTCCGGACTAGCAGGGCGGCATGGGTAGCATTTGGTTTGCTGCCCGCGCTAGTCCGGGAAACCCCATAATCTCTAGGGCGCGATTAGCTGCATGACGGCGCCAACGATGCTCGCGAGCAGAAGGGCGAGTGTCGCCAGCGCTTGAACCAGGAAGCCCATAGAGCGCTTGCCGGCCTCGGCGATGTAACCTTCCATGTACATAAAGCGGCCGATGATCCACACGACCCCGATGGCGGCGATAATGCGTGCGTCCCAATATGCGGCGGCGATCCAAAGTACGGGCAGGAAGATCGGTAGCCATTCGAGCGTATTCATCTGTACACGGAAGACGCGCTCGAAGTCCGGATGTCCGGTCGTGGCAGGTGCCGCGATGCCGTGCTTGCGGCGGGCAGGGCCGACGCGCGTGCCCATGTAGGCGTAGAGCAGCAGCGCTGCGATCGTGACGAGAACGATTAAAGGCGACATTGATTTCCCCTGATAGTGTGGCCGCTCAGCCGTGGGCCCCGCGCCCGGGTTGGCGACTCGATGCGGGTTAAGCTAAAGCTCAGGCCGTCGATGTGAAGGGGAATTCGATGTCTGAGAAACAAGCCTGGTCGGGCCGATTCGCGTTTCTGATGGCGACGGTGGGCTCCGCGGTTGGGCTCGGCAGCATCTGGAAGTTCCCCTACATGGTCGGCGCGAACGGGGGCAGCGCGTTCCTGTTTGCGTATCTCGCAGGTCTCGTCATCCTCATTCTGCCGCTCATGATCGGCGAGTTCGTGATCGGGCGGCGCGGCGGCAAGAGCGCAGTCGGTAGCCTCGCCAAAGTAGCAAGGGAAAGCGGGGCAACGCCGGCGTGGGCGGTGGTTGGCGGGTGGGGCGTGCTGACCGGGTTTCTGATCTTGAGCTTCTATTCCGTAATCGGCGGATGGACCGTCGCCTATGTGCCCCACGCACTCAGCGACGCGTTCTCAGGCAAGTCGCCGGAGGATGTCGGGGCGCTGTTCGGGAAGATGTTGGCCGATCCCGTGGGCCTTACGTTTCATCACGCGGTGTTCATGGCGCTTACTGCTTTCGTCGTCGCGCGCGGCGTGAACGATGGGATTGAGCGCATGGTAATGCTCTTGATGCCGTTGATGTTCGTGATCCTGACAGGGCTTGTCATCTACGCGGTCATGACCGCCGATGTGGCGAAGGCCGCGGCGTTCTTCTTCACGCCGGATTTCAGCAAGCTGACGCCCGAGGTGGCGCTTAGTGCGGTAGGCTTAGGTTTCTTCTCAATCGGTACCGGGATCGGTGCGATGATCACTTATGCCGCGTACGCGCCGCGCGACATCAGGTTGGGAGAGGCGGCGGTGTGGACGATCGCGGCCGATACGTTTGCATCGTTCCTGGCGGCGTTTGCGATCTTTCCGCTCGTCTTTGCGTATAACTTGAACCCCGGCGAAGGTGCGGGGCTGATGTTCACGACGCTGCCTATCGCATTCGGTCAGATGCCAGGCGGCGCGTTCGTCGGGGCCGCGTTTTTCTTCTTGCTCGTGATCTCGGCGTTGGCATCGGCGATCTCGCTGCTTGAGCTTGTGGTTGCATGGGCGACGGAGAGTTTGCGGATCAGCCGTCCTGCGGCGGCGTATGGCAGCGCTTTCGTTTGCTTCGTGGTCGGTATCGGAACCGTGCTGTCGTTCAACAATTGGAGCAAGTGGTTCCCTCTCTCCTCCGTATCTGCGTTTGAGAACAAGACGTTCTTCGACGTGATCGACTACCTCACGTCGAACATCATGCTGCCACTGGGCGGCATCTTCCTGGGGCTGTTCGTTGGATGGGTGATGTCGAAGAAGGCGGTCCTGGAGGAACTGGGGATCGCCGATGGGCCCTCTTGGCAGGTGTTGCGGTTCCTGCTCGGTGTCGTGGTGCCGATCGTGATTTTCATCTTGTTCGTGGTGAACCTTGGGTTCGTGAAGCTCGCGACAAGCGGCTAAACGGCGATCTTTCGCTTACTTACGGCTTTCGCTATGAAGCGGCGGCGACATTTTGAGGAACGACATGACCGCTATCATCGACATTCGCGGACGCGAGATTCTGGATAGCCGCGGCAATCCAACCGTGGAGGTCGACGTCGAGCTTGAGGCTGGGATTATAGGTCGCGCTGCCGTGCCGTCCGGTGCTTCCACTGGCGCACATGAGGCGGTCGAGAAACGCGACGGTGCTAAGCGCTATGGCGGCAAGGGTGTCGAGCAGGCTGTTGCCGCTGTGAACGGCGAGATCTTCGAAACACTGTCGGGGATGGAAGCGGAGGCGCAGCTCCACATCGACCGTACGCTCATCGATCTCGACGGCACGCCGAACAAGAGCCGCTTGGGAGCCAACGCTACCCTGGGCGTTTCGCTGGCCGTAGCGCATGCGGCGGCGAAGGCGCGCGGGCAGGCGCTGTACCGCTATGTGGGCGGCGCGAAGGCGCATGTGCTGCCGGTGCCGTTTATGAACATCATCAACGGCGGCGCGCACGCGGACAATCCGATCGACTTTCAGGAGTTCATGATTCTGCCCGTTGGCGCGCCGACGTTTCGTGAGGCGCTGCGCATGGGGGCGGAGGTTTTTCATGCGTTGAAGAAGGCGCTCAAAGATGCGGGCCACAACACCAATGTCGGCGACGAGGGCGGGTTCGCACCGAACCTGAAATCGGCGGACGAAGCGTTGTCGTTTGTTATGCGCGCGATTGAGGCGGCCGGTTACAAGCCGAGTGAACACGTGAAGCTTGCGCTCGATCCCGCGTCGACGGAGTTCTTCAAAGACGGCGTCTATCACTTGGAGGGGGAGGGCAAAAAGCTCGACTCCGGCGCGATGGCGCGGTTCTACGAAGATCTGTGTAACCGCTATCCAATTGTGTCCATCGAGGACGGGATGGCCGAGGACGATTGGGCTGGGTGGAAGACACTGACCGATCTGGTTGGGAAAAAAGTGCAGCTCGTCGGCGACGATCTATTCGTCACGAACCCGAAGCGATTGCGTGAAGGAATCGCGAAGGGCGTCGCGAATGCCATCCTGATCAAGGTCAATCAGATCGGCACGTTGTCTGAGACGCTGGACGCGGTCGAAATCGCGCACAAAGCGGGCTACAAGGTGGTCATGTCGCATCGGTCCGGCGAGACTGAAGATACGACGATCGCGGATCTCGCAGTCGCGACGAACTGCGGGCGCATAAAGACGGGCTCGGCGTCGCGGTCAGACCGCCTTGCCAAGTACAACCAGTTGCTGCGGATCGAAGAGGCGTTGGGGCCGGCAGCGGTTTACGCGCACCTTTGATGTCTGGTGACACCAAAGCGCTGGAAGCGAAGGCGCGGGCTGGCGACGCCGCGGCGCAGTTCGAGCTTGCCGTAACGCTCGACCGGGCAGGACAGCGGCTTGTCGCGACGTCTTGGCTCGAGGCCGCGGGTACGAGCGGACACCCCGAAGCGTTGGCGCTGCTCGCGATCCGCGACTTGCAGGGACTTGAGACGCGGCCCGATCCGGCGCGTGCGCGGGAGCGGTTGGAGCGCGCCGTTTCGCTCGGCGGCAACACGGCGCGGCGGCTGCTGGCGACCCTGACGGCGAACGGTGTGTTTGCCGATCCGAATTGGACGCGCGCGTTGAGCCTCACGATCGACGCCGCAAAGGCGAACGACTGGCAGGCGCTTCGGCATCTGGCGTTGCTCATCGAGATGGCGGCGCCGAAGTCGGCATTGGCGGAGGATTTGCTGCTGCGCGCGGGGTTGTTGGGCGACGGCTTGTCAGGCTTTGCGATCCTGCGGCGCCAAGCGTTGACCGGGCGGACGCTGGCGCCGGAACGGGCGTTCGCCCTGTGGCGCGAGGGGATGCAAAAGATCCGGCATCCGCTCGCCGAGCGCGTGGCGGGTGTGACGGCCGGGGCGGTCGCGACGAAGCCGCCGGAGGGGCATCCGGACTTCGATCAGATCGGGGCATTGCTGAAAGAGCCGCCAGGTCTTCAGATGCCAGAGCCGTCAGCAGTTTGCGATCAGCCGTATCTGCGCCGGTTCGACAAGCTGCTCACCGTCGAGGAGTGCGACTACATCATCGGGTTGTCGTCGCGGTTGTTAGCGCCTGCGAGTGTCATCGACGGCGCGGCGGGGAAGGGTACCCAGAGTAACCTTCGGACGAACAGCGTCGCGGTATTCTGGCCGATGCACCAGGACATCGTACTGCACGCTATCGACCTGCGTCTTTCGAAGGTGGCGGGGTTGTCGATTGCAAACGGCGAGATGATGAACATTTTAATGTACCAGCCGGGCGAAGAATACGGCGCGCATTTCGACTTCTTCGCGCCGGAGATTGCGGCGGCCGATCGCAGTGGGCAACGCATCCGCACGTTGCTCGTCACGCTGAACGACGATTACGGCGGCGGGGAGACGCAGTTTGTGAACGCGAACATGAAGCTGAAGGGCGAAACTGGCGACGCGGTTCTGTTCCACAACTGTGACGCCTCAACCGGCGCGCCGGACCGCGCAACGCTGCACGCCGGTCTTCCGGTGACGAGCGGTCAGAAATGGTTGCTGTCGAAGTGGTTCCGCGCGAAGCCGTTCCTGCTCTGAGCGGCGGTTAATTCCGCTTAACGCAAAAGCGCTTGCCGCTCACCCATCGATATGATTCGATTCAAGGCGATGGACGAACACGCGACAACGGCACCGCGCTCGGCGCGAGGGGTGGGATTCACGCTCGTGATCCTCGCGCTCGTCGTCTATTTCGGCTACTTCGCGATCTACGGGAAGCACGGGCTCGTCAACTGGGTTCGCCTGCAGGAAGAAGTTGCGCTGAAGCAGGCGGAACTCGAGCGCACGAAGACCGAGCGCGCTGCGCTTGAGCATCGGGTGCGGTTGCTGCGCCCGGAGAGCGTCGATCCGGACCTTTTAGAGGAGCAGGCGCGGGCGCGGCTGGGGCTTACCCAGGGCGATGAAGTCGTCATCCTGAAGGACAAAAGATAAGGCTGTTGCAGCGCAGCACGCGGTGCGCCTTGCGCCCTGAGGGGGCGGACGGGTACAGGAACGCCCGAGACGCTCAGAGGACAACCTGACGCATGGCGAAAGCCGACACGGCGAGCCGCGCCCCGACGCCTGCGAAGGTGGCGCCGAACAAGGACGAACTCGTCCGCTACTACCGCGAAATGCTCTTGATCCGCCGCTTCGAAGAGAAGGCGGGACAGCTTTACGGTATGGGGCTGATCGGCGGGTTCTGCCACCTCTACATCGGGCAGGAAGCGGTCGTCGTTGGCATGCAAGCCGCGATCGGCGAGGGCGACCAGGTCATCACCGCCTATCGCGACCACGGACACATGCTGGCGTGCGGGATGGATCCCGCCGGCGTGATGGCGGAGCTGACGGGCCGTTCGGGCGGGTACTCGAAAGGCAAGGGCGGCTCGATGCACATGTTCAGCCGTGAGAAGAATTTCTTCGGCGGGCACGGCATCGTGGGTGCGCAGATCCCGCTGGGGACGGGCCTCGCGTTCTCGAACAAGTACAAGGGCACCGACCGGGTGTGCCTGACCTATTTCGGCGACGGCGCGGCGAACCAGGGGCAGGTGTACGAAAGCTTCAACATGGCGGAGCTTTGGAAGCTGCCCGTCGTCTATGTGATCGAGAACAATCAATACGCCATGGGTACCGCAATTTCACGGTCAAGCGCGGAGACGCACCTCTACAAGCGCGGCGCGTCGTTCAACATACCCGGCGAAGAAGTTGACGGGATGGACGTGCTGGCTGTGAAGGACGCGGGCGACCGCGCGGTGAAATGGTGCCGCGACGGCAAGGGGCCGATCATCTTGGAGATGAAGACGTACCGCTATCGCGGGCATTCGATGTCGGACCCGGCGAAGTATCGCACGCGCGAGGAGGTCGATCACGTGCGGGAGACGGCGGACCCGATCGACCACGTGCGCAAGATATTGCTTGAGGGCAAATTCTCCAGCGAGGACGAGTTGAAGGAATTCGACAAAGAAATCCGCGCGGTCGTGAACCACGCAGCCGAGTTTGCGCAAACGTCGCCCGAGCCCGATCCGTCGGAGCTTTGGACGGACATCATTCACTGAACGCGGGGCCTAAGAGGAGTAGAGCGATGAGAGCTTCGATCTTCGCATTCGCCGCGGCGGTGTTTGCCGTGTTTGCGGCGCCGCTGGCGGCCAAGCCGCCGGTTCCAGCGCCTGTGTTGGTGGCTAAGGCACCGAACCTGGTTCCGATCGCGTCCCGCATGACCAAGGGCACAATCTCCGTTCGTAACACGGGGACGGTGGCCGCGGGGCCGTTCAAGGTGACGGTCGAGTGCAACACAAGTTGCGCGGAGCCGTCGCCCGCGGATGCTGCGCCGTACACGGATGCTGCGTTTCCAGACAGGCTAACTGTGTCCGTGCCGGGCCTGTCGCCGGGGCACGTCTACAATCACAAGATCGCGTTTTGGGACAGCCTGGTTTGGCGATCCGGGAACTACGAATTCACGGTCGTGGCGGATGCTGCAAACACGGTCGCGGAAACGAACGAAGCCGACAACAGCGGCGGCACCGTTTTCGGCGTGCCGTAAGCGATTGAACTTGAGGGGACTGAAGACCGATGGAATTGTCTATGGAATTGACGATGCTGGCGCTGAGTGTGGCGCTGCTGTTCGTGCTGGTGCTGATCCAGGCGGCCGCGGGAACGCAAGCGCAAGGGCTCACGAACATGATGAACGATCGCGACAATCTGGGGCCGCCGTCCGTGTGGCAGGCGCGCACAAAGCGCTGCGTGGACAATCATCGCGAGGGGCTCATCTTATTCGCGCCGCTCGCGTTGATCGCGGCGCACCAAGACATCTCAACGACGATGACGCTGTGGGGCGCGCAGCTCTTCTTCTATTCGCGCGTCGCGCATGCGGTCGTGTACCTCCTAGGGCTGCCGTACATCCGCCCACTCTTCTGGGGCGTCGGTATCGTCGGCACGATCATGATGTTCTTGGCTTTGTTTGGCATTGGCGCCTAACCGGACACGTTCGCGAAATGCCCACCGAAATTCTGATGCCTGCGCTCTCGCCCACGATGGAGGAGGGCAAGCTTGCCAAGTGGCATGTGAAGGTGGGCGACAAGGTGACCTCCGGCGACGTGATTGCCGAGATCGAGACCGACAAGGCCACGATGGAGGTCGAGGCGGTCGACGAGGGTGTCATTTCGAAACTGCTGGTCGAGGAAGGCACGGAAGGCGTGAAGGTCAACGTGCCGATCGCCGTGCTGCAGAGTGAGGATGAGCCGAAGCCAAAGGCAAACGGCGGTGCGTCGGCATCTCCGGCACCGGTCGCAAAGCAGGCGTCGAAGGCATCCGCAACTACACCCGCCGCCGTTGTGGTCGCGAACGACCCTAGCATCGCAGCAGGCACGCCGATGGTCACGATGACCGTGCGCGAGGCGTTGCGCGAGGCGATGGCCGAGGAGATGCGGCGCGATCCGGCCGTGTTCCTGATGGGCGAAGAAGTTGGGCAGTATCAGGGTGCTTACAAGATCAGCCAGGGGCTACTCGACGAGTTCGGGCCGAAGCGCGTGATCGATACGCCGATCACGGAGCAGGGTTTCGCAGGCCTCGGCGTAGGCGCGGCGTTCGGGGGCCTCAAGCCCATCGTCGAGTTCATGACCTGGAACTTTGCGATGCAGGCGATCGACCAGATCATCAACTCGGCCGGCAAGACGCTCTACATGTCGGGCGGGCAGATGGGCTGTCCGATCGTGTTTCGCGGGCCGAACGGCGCGGCTGCGCGCGTCGCTGCGCAGCACAGCCAGAGCTACGGTTCGTGGTATGCGCATGTGCCGGGGTTGAAGGTCGTCGCGCCGTATTTCGCGGCCGACGCGAAGGGGTTGCTGAAAGCAGCGATCCGCGATCCGAACCCAGTCATTTTTCTTGAGAACGAGATCGTTTACGGCCGTTCGTTCGACGTGCCGAAGGTTGACGACTTCGTGCTCCCGATCGGCAAGGCGCGGGTCGTGCGCGCGGGCACGCACGTGACGCTGGTGTCCTACTCGATCACGGTTGGTCTGGCATTGCAGGCTGCCGATGCGCTGGCGAAGGAGGGTATCGAGGCGGAGATTATCGACCTGCGCTCGTTGCGTCCGCTGGACACAGCGACCGTCGTCGAATCCGTGAAGAAGACAAACCGCATCGTGACCGTCGAAGAAGGTTGGCCGATTTGCGGCATCGCGTCCGAGATCGCGGCGCAGGTGATGGAACAAGCGTTCGACTATCTCGACGCGCCACCGACCCGCGTCACCGGCAAGGACGTGCCAATGCCGTACGCGGCGAACCTCGAAAAGCTCGCGCTACCGAACGTGGACGACGTGATCGCGGCGGCGAAGGCCGTGCTGTACCGGAGCTGAGGCCTAAGTGACCACACCCATTCTCATGCCCGCGCTGTCGCCCACGATGGAGGAGGGCAAGCTTGCCAAGTGGCACGTCAAGATCGGCGACAAAGTGAAGTCGGGCGACGTGATTGCCGAAATCGAAACGGACAAGGCGACCATGGAGGTCGAGGCAGTCGATGAAGGCGTCGTCGCCGATTTGCTCGTGGCCGAGGGCGCTGAGGGTGTGAAGGTCAACGCTGTCATTGCGCAGTTACGCGACGAGAACGAGAAGTACGTTGCGGGACCGAAGTCTGGTGGCGCGCCCACCGCAGCGCCTGCAGCGCCGAAGAAGGACGCGAAACCTGCGGCAGCGGTCACGCCTGCACCGGTGCCAAAGGTTGTTCCAGCAGCCGCTTCAGGCATCGGTCCAATGCCGCCGCCTGTTCCCGGTGCGCGCGTGTTTGCGTCGCCGTTGGCGCGGCGCGTGGCGGTGCAGGGTGGTGTGGAGCTGACCGTGATCCAAGGCTCAGGCCCGCATGGGCGGATTGTGAAGGCCGATGTTGAGGCTGCGGCGAAGGGTGGTGTGCAGCGTGCGCCGGTGGCAAAGCCTGTGCCTATTGCCGCGCCGCGTCCTTCGGATGCGCCTGCGCCGTCTTCGATGCCGGATGCGAGGTTGTTTTATCCGAAGGACTCCTACGAAGAACTGCCGCACGATTCGATGCGCAAGACGATTGCCAAGCGCCTCACCGCGTCGAAGCGCGATATTCCGCATTACTATCTGACCGTCGATTGCACGATCGACACGCTGCTCGACGTGCGCAAGCAGATGAACGAGAAGGCGCCGGCCGAGGGTGCGGGCACGTACAAGCTTTCGGTGAACGATTTCATCGTGAAGGCGGCGGCGCTGGCGCTCATCCGCGTGCCGGGCGTGAACTCATCGTGGACCGAGACGGCGCTGCTGCGCCACAAGCATGCCGATGTCGGCGTCGCGGTTGCGCTCGACTTCGGACTGATCACGCCGATCGTGTTTGCGGCGGAGACGAAGAGCCTGGCAGCGATCTCGCGCGAGGTGAAGGAGCTTGCGGTTCGCGCGAAGGCCAAGAAGCTGAAGCCCGCGGAGTTCGAAGGCGGCACGTTCTCAATCTCGAACCTCGGCATGTTCGGCGTGCGCGATTTCACGGCGGTCATCAACCCGCCGCAGTCGGCGATCCTGGCGGTCGGTGCCGGCGAACAGCGCGCTGTGGTGAAGAAGGGGGCGCTTGCCATCGCGAACGTGATGACGGTGCAAATGTCATGCGACCACCGCGT
>JBJXEH010000050.1:0-6890 GCA_046153995.1 Micropepsaceae bacterium | reverse complement strand
TCCACCTGTGCGACGCGGCAGAGGCGTTTGATCGACATGATTTTGAGCAGCGTTTTCACTTCTTCCGGCAATGGGCCGAAGCGGTCGATCAGTTCGGCGGCGAACGCTTCGATTGCCTGATCGGTTTCAAGTGTCGAGAGGCGCCGGTAGAGCGCAAGGCGCACGTTCAGGTCGGCGACGTAGCCTTCCGGGATCAATACGGCCGAGCCGAGGTTGATCTGCGGCGACCAGCTCTCGTCGCGTTCGAGTTCGGTGCCGCGCAGACTCGCGACCGCCTCTTCCAGCATGTCCTGATAGAGTTCGATGCCGACTTCGCGCACTTCGCCCGATTGTTCTTCGCCAAGCAGGTTGCCTGCGCCGCGAATGTCGAGGTCGTGGCTCGCCAAGCTGAAACCGGCGCCGAGCGTATCCAACGCTTGCAGCACTTTCAGGCGGCGGTCGGCGTTTTCGGTCAGCGCCCGGTCGGCCGGTACGGTGAAATAGGCAAAGGCGCGCGCCTTCGACCGGCCGATGCGTCCGCGCAGTTGGTAGAGTTGCGCGAGCCCAAAGATGTTCGACCGATGCACGATCAGCGTGTTCGCGGTCGGGATGTCGAGGCCGCTTTCGACTATCGGCGTCGAGAGCAGCACGTCGAACTTGCCGTCGTAGAACGCGGACATGATGTCTTCGAGCCGCGTCGGCGGCATCTGCCCGTGGGCGATGCCGACCTTCACCTCCGGCACCGTCGCTTTCAGGAACTCCTCCGCCTCGCCCAAATCCGATATTCGCGGACAGACATAGAAGCTCTGCCCGCCGCGATAGTGCTCGCGCAGCAGCGCCTCGCGCAGCGTCACCGGATCGAACGGCGTCACGAACGTGCGCACCGCCAGCCGGTCGATCGGCGGCGTTGCGATGATCGACATTTCCTTCACGCCGGACAGCGCGAGTTGGAGCGTGCGCGGAATCGGTGTGGCCGTCAGCGTCAGCACGTGCACGTCGGCGCGCAGCTGCTTCAGCCGTTCTTTGTGCGCGACGCCGAAGTGCTGCTCCTCGTCGACGATCAGAATGCCCAGATCGCGAAACGCGATCGACTTCGCGAGCAACGCGTGCGTGCCGATGACGACGTCAACCGTCCCCGCGGTCAGCGCCGCGCGGGTTTCGCCGGCCTCTTTCGTGCTCACCATGCGCGACAGTTGGCGCACTTTCACCGGGAAGCCCTGAAACCGCGTCGTGAACGTTTTGTAGTGCTGGCGCGCCAGCAGCGTCGTCGGCACGACGACGGCCACCTGCCGCCCGGTCATGGCCACCACGAACGCCGCGCGCAACGCGACCTCCGTCTTGCCGAAGCCAACGTCGCCGCAGATCAGCCGGTCCATCGGCCGCCCGATGGTGAGGTCTTCCATCACGTCGGCGATGGCTTTTTCCTGATCCTCCGTTTCACCGTACGGGAAGCGCGCGCAGAATTCGTCGTAGACGCCGTGCGGCGCGTCGATCACGGGCCCTTCGCGCAGCTGCCGCGCTGCCGCGACTTTGATCAGCTGCTCCGCCATGTCGCGGATACGTTTCTTCAGCTTCGCTTTGCGCGATTGCCAACCCGCGCCGCCGAGCCGGTCCAGCACCGCGCCTTCGTCGTCGGCGCCGTAGCGTGACAGCAGCTCGATGTTCTCGACCGGCAAGAACAGCTTTCCGCCGTCATATTGCAGCTCGAGGCAATCGTGCGGGGCACCCAAGACATCAATGGTTTTCAGGCCGATATAGCGCCCTATTCCGTGATCGACATGCACGACGAGATCGTTCGTGTTGAGCGCCGCCGCCTCGGCGATGAAGTTCGCGGCCCGCTTCTGGCGCGCGTGGCGGCGGACGAGGCGGTCGCCCAGAATGTCCTGCTCGGCGATGACAGCGAGTTTTTCCGTTTCGAAGCCGTGTTCGATGCCGAGCACGATGATGCCGACCGCTTGCGGATGCAGGTCGATCAACTCGCCCCAGCTGTCGAGTGTGCGGATCGCGGCAACGCCATGATCTGCCAGCACGCCGCCCATGCGGTCCGCCGAACCCCCAGACCAGCACGCGATGACCACGCGCTTCTTCTTCGCTTGCGTTTCGGCGATTGCGGTTGCGACCGCGTCGAACACGTTCTTCGATGTCGCTCGCTCGGGCCCGAAGTCGCGCCCCTTCACAGCACCGGCGTCGAGCTGGCCCGACATCTCGACCGGCTTGAACGGCGAGAACTGTTTCGCGGCGTGCTTCTCCAGCGCCCCACCCCACTCCGCATCGGTCAGGTATAGTGTCTCCGGCTCGAGCGGTTTGTAGGGCGGCGCCATGCCTTTCATGGCGGCCTTGGCTTCTTGCCGGGCCAGCGCGCGGGCTTCGTGATAGTCGGCGACTAGCGTGAGGCGCGCGGCGTGCGACTCCTCGACTTGGTGGTCTAGTGTCACCGGTGCGTCGCCGGTGTAGTCGAACAGCGTCTCCAGCCGCTCATGAAACAGCGGCAGCCAATGTTCCATACCCGCATGCTTGCGGCCGGCGCTGACCGCTTCGTAGAGCGGATCGTCGCCCAGCACCGCGCCGAACGCCGCGATGTAGCCGGAGCGGAAGCGTTGGATCGACGACTTGTCGAGCGGCACTTCGCTGGCCGGCGTTAGCGTGATCTCGTTCACCTCGCCGACCGAAGTTTGGTTCTCGGCCTCGAAGCGGCGGATCGTTTCCACCGTGTCGCCGAAGAAATCGAGCCGGTAGGGCATCTCGACGCCGGGCGGAAAGATATCGACGATGCCGCCGCGCACGGCGAAATCGCCCGGCTCCACCACCGAACTCGCGCTCATGAACCCGTTGCGGCTCAAGAACGCCAGCAGTTCGTCCCGCTTGACCGTGCCGCCTTTCGCAGCGCGGAAACTCGCGCTCTCGATAACACTCCGCGGCGGCACCCGCTGCAGCGCGGCGCTCACGGTCGCGATCACGACGCGCGGACCTTTCGCGCGCGTGGTCAAGGCGGCGAGCGTCGCCATGCGTTCGGCCGCAACCTCGGCCTTCGGCGACACGCGGTCGTAGGGCAAGCAGTCCCAGCCTGGGAACATCAGCACAGGCACCTTCGGCGCGAAGAAATTCAGCGCCTCGGCCAAAGCGGCCGCACGCGGCTCGTCGCGCGCGATGTGAAGGTGCAGACCCGCGTTCTTGCCGACCGCCTCGGCGATCACAAGCGCGTCATAGCCCTCGGGCGCGCCGGCAAAAATCGTGAATTTGCTCATACAGTTTCGTGCGAAAGCGCTCGGGCGGGTTGGTGCGATCGCACAACCAGTCATAGAGGTCGTTGTCGGGGACGTTCAGCAACTGTTCGAACGCATCGAGGGCCGTCTCGTCAAGGTGGTCGGCGTGCGCATCGGCAAACGGCCCCAAAATGAGGTCGAGTTCCTTCATGCCGCGGTGCCAGGCGCGGAATTTCAGTCTTTTTAGCCGCACGTCCATGGGGGCAGTTTCTAGGCCGAAAGATAACCTTGTGGCCAGCCTCGGCTTGCAGTGTCTCAGGGCGAACCCACATAACGCTATCCTTAAAGACTCGTTGGGCTAGCCCATGAACATGAACGCCCCGATCGCGCTTTCCCGGGCCAAGCCCGACGGCGTCATCGCGCGCACGATGCAAACCGTAACGTTGCGCGACGGACGGCGGTTGGGCTTTGCGCAGTTCGGGGGGAAGAACGCGTTCCCCGTTTTCTACTTCCACGGCTGGCCCGGCTCGCGGCTTGAAGCCGGTTTCTTCGAGGTTGCAGGCACGCAGATGATCGGCGTGGACAGGCCCGGCTACGGCATGTCGGACCCGCAACCGAACCGCAAACTCGCCGACTGGCCGCGCGACATCGAACAACTCGCCGATCATCTGCGGCTCGACAAGTTTGCCGTCATCGGGATGTCGGGGGGCGGGCCTTACGCGGCTTCGTGTGCGTATTTTTTGCGCGACCGGTTGACGAAGGTTGCGATCATTGCGGGGCTCGGCCCGCCTGAGGCACCGGGCATGAGCCGCAATCGCGTCGGTCTGCTGCTCGATGTCGGCAACCGGCCGCTGACGTCGGCGGTGCTGGGCACGTTAATGCGCACGCTGATCCGCAACCCGGTCGCCGATCAGCATTTCCACCGCATCCGCGCGCGTGTGCCAGCGAGTTCGCGCGACGCGATCGCGATGACGCCCGAATTCCTGCAGATGCTGCTGACAAGTTTTCGCGAGGGCCTGCGCGCCTCGGCGAAGGGACCGACATCGGACGCACGTGTGTACGGCGAACCGTGGCCGTTCACGCTGGCCGACATCCGTGTGCCGGTCACGATCTGGCACGGCACGCACGATATCCAGGTGCCTGTCTCGATCGGCCGCCACTACGCGAAGTTCATCCCAAACGCCCGCGCGACGTTCCCGGACGGCGAGGGCCATGTCTCGATCATCACGAACTACATCGAGGCGATTATCGGGGATTTGAGGGCGCCATAACATGGGCATGCCGCAGTACAACGGACCCGTTTACTTCCCTGTCGAGGTGTTCGTGCATTTGTTGCGCAGCTATCTCGCCTGGTTCCTCGTGTTTGCGATCTTGTTGCCGGCACCGTGGGTGATTGCGACGGCGCTGAGCAAAGGCGTGGAGATCGCGGTGGAGTCTTGGTTGCCGCTCAAGGTGACATCGCTCGTGTCGTGGGTCAGCTTTGCGCATGTGATGACGTTCTTCACGTTCCGCTATTACTTCGCACCGCGGTTTCCTTACATCTCGCCTTACACGACGTTCGCGCTCGGGGCGCCGATGGGGGCGGCGCTCATCGGCTTGAATTGGACGCTGGCCGGCGGTTGGATGGGCGAGGCGATGATCAACCGGTTCTTGTGGGCGGCGGTGGTTACCGTGGGGATCGCCGCGATCGGAACGTTGACGTTTCAGCTGCTGGGCTGGGGCGTGTTGCGCTGGGGCCCGGGGCGCTGGTTCGGCTGGTTCGTCGTGGGCCGCACACCGTACGACGCATTCGTTGCGGCTGAGACCGCGCGGATGGCGCCTCCGAAAACCGCCAAGACGTAGGCATGGACGTCGCGCTCGCCGTTTTGACTTTGCTTGGAACCGCCGTGTTTGCGGCGTCTGGTGCATTGGTCGCGGCCGAGAAGCGGTTCGATTTGATCGGCGCGGTGTTCTTGTCGGTCGCAGCGGGGCTCGGTGGCGGCACGATTGCGGACCTTCTAGTGGGCTTGCCGGTGCGATGGCTTACGGCGCCGGAGCCGTTGTGGGCGGCGTTGGTGTCGGCGGTTGTCGTGTTCGAGGCGGTTAGGTTCGGCGCGCCGCCGGAGAAGACACTGGTGTGGGCCGACGCTGTGGGCTTGGCACTCTTTACGGCGACCGGGATGCAGCGGCTCACGGCGCTTCACCTCGATGTCTCCGTGACGATCTTTCTCGTCGCGATTGCGGCGTCGGGCGGTGGGATCGTGCGCGACATGCTCGCCAACCGTGCACCGTTGGTTTTCACTGGCGAGATCTACGTGACAGCGGCGGTGCTGGGTGCGCTCGCCTACTATGGTGTGCAGCTGGCCGGGGCGGGCGACGGGTTCGCACTCGTAGCGGCGCTGGCGGTGACGTTCCTGGTTCGGGCCGCAGGCATTCGCTTTGCGATCCGGTTGTTGCCCGGGAAACTCGCGCCTTAGGCGAAGACCTCGCGGGGCCGCCGGTGCTTTGCTAGGGTCGCGGGGTGAGGTTCCGAGGTATTCCATTCATGCGTTTTGCCGTTGCATTGGCTGCCGCTCTTGTGTCGTTCGGCATTGCGCACGCGGAGCCGCCGGCGACGATGCCTGGCGTGCCTCAGCCCGGGCGCGATGCCGCTGCACCAGCCGCACCGTTGCCCGACTTGAGCCAGATGGGCGGCGGGCCCGGCGGTGTTTCGCCCGAGCGGCTGGAGCAGGTGTTGCGGCGGGCTGCCACCGGCGTGCCGCCAGTGTTTCGCGGACCGGCGGAGCAAGCGATGTTCCTCCGCTTCGCGCGTTCTGTCGCGCTGATCGTCACGAAGACGACGTTGGGATCGGGCGCGGTCGTGCATCCCGACGGTACGATCTTGACCAGCGCACGCGCTGTTGCCGGCGCGAAGAGTGTCGGCGTTATCTTCAAGCCGCTTCGGCCGGGCGTCTTGCCGCGCGAGTCCGATGCGGTGAAGGCGATCGTCGTGCGCGTCGATGCGATTGCCGATTTGGCGCTGATCAGGGTCGCGAAGCTACCCAGCGATATACAGCCGCTTCCGATCGGCGATGCGGCGGCGTTGCGGGCAGGCGTTCCGGTGCATGCGATCGGGCATCCGTTCGGCGAGATTTGGTCTTATGCCAAAGGCGTCGTGCGCGGCGTTCAGCGCAACTTCGTTTGGACTGCCGGTGACGGCAGCGGACATCGCGCCGACGTCGTGCAACTGCAAATGCCGGCGAGCACCGGCGACACCGGCGGGCCGGTGCTGAACGATGCGGGCCAGCTCGTCGGCGTCGCGACGTCGGGGCGGATTGCCGAGGCGAGCCTTGCGATTGCCTCCAGCGAGGCGCGGCGCGTGCTCGCTATGACGTCCGATCGCGCGGCCTTGAAAGCGCAGGCAGCGGAAGTTCCGAGAGCCCGTTCTTGCGCGCCGGTCAGGACCGCCGCCAAACGTACGCAGCGGGAGGACGCCACGATGGTCTTCTTCGACGGCGATTGTAATGGGCGGCCCGACACGACGTTGGTGGTGCCGGACAACCGGGGCCAAGCCACGCTCATGATGGTGGACAGGAACGAAAACGGCCGGACCGACGCTGTCTACGTCGATCAGAACAACGACATGCGGTTCGACTACGTGCTTTACGACACGAACGAGGATGGGCGGACCGATCTTATCGGCTACGACCTGGACGACGCGTTAGAGCCTGCACGCATCGTGCTTGCGCG
>JBJXEH010000049.1:0-72782 GCA_046153995.1 Micropepsaceae bacterium | reverse complement strand
GGAGGTTCAACCGGTTAAGGAGACAAAGCCAGATGGCTTTACCTGACTACAACATGCGTCAGCTGTTGGAAGCTGGCGTGCATTTCGGGCACCAGACGCATCGCTGGAACCCGCGCATGCAGCAATACCTGTTCGGCTCCCGCAACAAGATCCACATCATCGACCTCACGCAGACGGTGCCGCTGTTGCACCAAGCGCTGAAGACGGTGCGTGACGTCGTCGCCCAAGGCGGCCGCGTGCTGTTCGTCGGAACGAAGCGCCAAGCGTCCGAAGGCATTGCCGACGCCGCGAAGCGTTGCGCGCAATACTATGTGAACCACCGCTGGCTCGGTGGCACGCTCACGAACTGGCAAACGATTTCGAACTCGATCAAGCGCCTGCGCTCGATCGAGGAGACGTTGAACGCCGGCGCAGCGGGCCTCACGAAAAAAGAAGCGCTCGACCTCACCCGCGACAAGGACAAGCTTGAGCGAGCGCTCGGCGGCATCAAAGACATGGGCGGCGTACCCGACCTACTCTTTGTGATCGACACGAACAAGGAAGCGATCGCGATCCAAGAAGCGAACAAGCTCGGCATCCCGGTCGTGGCAATCGTGGACTCGAACTCGAACCCCGAAGGCATCGCGTTCCCGATCCCCGGCAACGACGACGCGTCGCGCGCGATTGCGCTTTATTGCGATCTGGTCGCCCGTGCGGTCATCGACGGCATTTCGGCGGCGCAAGGAACGGCGGGCGTCGACATCGGCGCTTCGTCGGAAGTCCCGGCGCAAGACCTGCCGAACTAACCAACATTGCGCGCGCGGGCCTCGCGGCTTGCGCGCCACCCACTCGAACGATTAGGAGCCTCCCATGGCTGAAGTTACAGCCACGATGGTCAAAGACCTGCGCGAGAAAACCGGCGCCGGCATGATGGATTGCAGAAACGCGCTGAATGAAGCCAACGGCGACATCGAAGCCGCGATCGACATTTTGCGCAAAAAGGGCCTGTCAAAGGCGGCCAAGAAAGCCGGCAACGTCGCCGCCGAAGGCCTCGTCGCGGTTGCGGCGAAAGCCGGCGCCGGCGCGGTCGTCGAAGTCAACTCGCAAACCGACTTCGTGGCTCGCAACGAAGAGTTCCAGGCGATGGCCGGCAAAATTGCCGAACTGGCGCTCAGCGCCGGCGGCGATGTCGCAAAGCTTGGTGATATGCCATTCGGCGGCGGCAACACTGTCACCGGCCAAGTGACCGCGCTCTCCGGCAAGATCGGCGAGAAGATGGATTTGCGCCGCACCGGTACACTCGCGGTCTCGCCCGGCGTGGTCGCAACCTACGTGCACAATCAAGTCGCACCCGGCCTCGGCAAGATCGGCGTGCTGGTCGCGCTGAAGTCGTCCGGTGATCAAACGAAACTTGCAGCACTCGGCCGGCAGTTGGCGATGCACGTCGCGGGCACGCCGTTCCCGCCGCTCGCGATGAAGCCGGAACAACTCGATTCGGCGGTCGTGGAACGCGAGAAGTCTATTTTTGCGGATCAGGCGCGCCAGTCGGGCAAGCCCGAGAACATCATCGCGAAGATGGTCGAAGGCCGTATGCGCAAGTTCTACGAAGAAGTCGTGCTGCCGATGCAGCCCTTCATCCTGGACCCGGACAAGACCGTCGCAACCGTCGTGAAAGACGCGGAAAAGGACGTCGGCGCGCCGGTCTCGCTTGAGGGCTTTGTGCGCTACGCACTTGGCGAAGGCATCCAGAAAGTGGAAAGTGACTTCGCAGCCGAAGTCGCCGCCGCAGCGAAGGGCTAAATCGCTACAGGAACCGTGACCATGACATCAGCGCCGATCTACCGCCGGGTTCTGCTGAAGATATCCGGCGAGGCGTTGATGGGACCGGGCAGTTTCGGCCTTGATCTTCCGACCGTCGATCGCGTCGCCGGCGAAATCAAAGAAGCAAGAGCAATCGGCACGGAAGTGTGCGCCGTCATCGGCGGCGGCAACATCTTCCGGGGCCTAAAGGCAGCCGCTTCGGGCATGGAACGCGCCAGTGCCGACTACATGGGTATGCTCGCGACCGTGATGAACGCGCTTGCGATGCAAAACGCGCTTGAGCGTATAGGCGTCGATACGCGCGTCCTTTCCGCGATCCCGATGACGACGGTGTGCGAGCCCTATGTTCGCAGACGCGCCATGCGCCACATGGAAAAGGGCAGGGTGGTCATCTTCGCCGCTGGCACAGGCAACCCGTTCTTCACAACCGACACAGCAGCGGCCCTTCGCGCCTCCGAAATGGGCGTCAATGCGCTCATGAAGGGCACGCAGGTCGACGGCGTCTACTCGGCTGATCCGAAGACAGATCCAAAGGCGGAACGCTACAGCAAACTCTCGTACATGGACGTTCTCTCGCGCGACCTAAAGGTCATGGATGCCGCGGCCGTTTCACTCGCGCGCGAGAACGGCATTCCGATCGTCGTCTTCAACATCCACGAAAAAATGAACTTCGTCCGTGTGCTGCAAGGCAAGGGCCTCAGCACCGTGATCACGACTTGAAACAAACCTCGCCAGGAGCAAACCAATGGCGCAAATGAAACCCTTCGACCTCGACGATCTTCACAAACGTATGAGGGGCGCTGTCGCTACGTTGAAGCACGAGTTCGCGGGCCTGCGCACCGGCCGCGCTTCGGTGACGCTGCTCGAACCCGTTCACGTCGATGCTTACGGAAGCCCGATGCCGTTGAACCAGGTGGCGACGATCAACGCACCAGAACCGCGCATGTTGACTGTGCAGGTGTGGGACCGCGGACTCGCGATCGCGGTCGACAAAGCTATCCGCAGCGCCAACCTGGGCCTCAACCCGCAAGTCGACGGCCAGCTGTTGCGCATCCCGATCCCGCCGCTGACGGAAGACCGGCGCAAAGAACTCTCGAAGATCGGCGCGAAATACGCCGAAGCCGCCCGTATCGCCGTGCGCAACATCCGCCGCGACGGCATGGAGCATCTGAAGAGACTCGAGAAAGAACATCAGATCAGCGAGGACGAACACAAAAAGCAGCACGACCTCGTACAAAAGGCGACCGACCAGCACATCAAGGAAATCGACGATGGGCTAGCCGCCAAGGAAAAGGAAATCATGCAGGTTTAGCCGCCCGCAGATTCCAAAACCGGATGCCGCCCGCGCCCGCAGAACAAGGTCACCCGAACCCGCGCCATGTTGCGATCATCATGGACGGCAACGGACGCTGGGCAGCCGCGCGCCACTTGCCCCGCGTGATGGGTCATAGGGCAGGCGTAGCGGCCGTCCGCAACATCGTTCGCGCCGCCCCCGAACTCGGCCTCGATTATCTCACCCTCTACAGCTTCTCGTCGGAGAACTGGAAGCGCCCTAAGGCCGAGATCAACGACCTCATGGGTTTACTCCGCCTCTACCTGCGCGACGACCTTGACGAGCTTCATCGCAACGGCGTTCAGATCCGTGTCATCGGCGCGAAGCAGCAGCTCGACGGGGACATCATCGGCCTCATCGACGAGGCGCAAGCGCGCACGCGCGAAAACACCAAGCTAAAGCTGACCATCGCCTTTAACTACGGCGGCCAGGACGAGATCATCGAAGCCGCGCGCCGTATTGCCGAAGACGTGGCGGCGGGCAAGATTACTCCGGCCGAAGTGACTCGCGAAATCTTCACGTCGTACCTCGCAACGGCAGGAATTCCCGATCCCGAACTCGTCATCCGCACGTCCGGCGAACAGCGCTTGAGCAACTTCTTGATCTGGCAATCGGCGTACTCAGAGTTCGTGTTCACGAACGCACTCTGGCCCGACTTCGGCAAGCCGGAGTTGACAGCCGCGATCCGCGACTACCAAGCGCGCGACCGCCGGTTCGGTGGGCTCACGACGGCTGCGGGCGGGCCCTCGTGACGGTAGAGATTAAGCGATCAAGCCTCTGGCCTCGCATTCTCGCTGCAGCGGTACTCGTTCCAGCGGCTTTAGCCGCCGTCTATGTGGGAAATTGGGTGCTCGCCGTTTGGGCAGCCGCAGCGGGTATCGCCATGGCACTCGAATGGACGGCGATCGTTCACCGCGAACGCATGGGCTGGCGCCTCGGGCTGCACGTGCTCGCACTAGCGGCTTCGCAAGCGTTGCTGGCCCTTGGCCATGCAGATTGGGCGTTGGCGAGCATCCTAGTCGCCGCGCTCCTCGGCAACTTGATCGCACAAGGCAGACAAGAGAGGGGCCTTTGGGTCGCGCTCGGCATCCTCTACATCGCCGTGCCGTGCCTCGCGCTCGTATGGCTGCGCCAGCACAATCCATACGGACTCGAAACAATCATCTGGCTGTTTGCCGTCGTCTGGGCGACCGATAGCGCCGCCTATCTGGCAGGCTCCGCCGTCGGCGGTCCAAAGCTCGCACCTGCAATATCGCCGAGCAAAACCTGGGCGGGCGCGGTTGCGGGTATTGCCGCCGGCATCGCTGCCACTATCGCCTTCGCGCAGTGGTTCGGTGGCGACGCCGATGTGAAATTCATGGCCGCAGGCACCGCGCTCTCGCTTTTGACGCAGTGCGGCGACCTTGCCGAATCCGTCCTAAAGCGCAGCTTTGGCGTCAAGGACGCATCGGACTTAATTCCGGGGCACGGCGGCGCACTGGACAGGCTCGACGGTATGATCTTCGCCACGCTTGGGCTTGCCGCGTATGTTGTATGGGCCAAGATGTCACCGCTGGCATGGATCGCGTCGTGAAGCAGGGTCAGGGCCGCAGAGTCACGATATTGGGTTCGACCGGTTCGGTCGGTGCCAACACGATCGACTTGATCGAGTACCACAACGCGAAGAGCCCCGGCAGCTATCGTGTCGTAGCCTTGACGGCAAACGCCAACGCTCACGAACTCGCGCTTCAAGCGCGCAAGCTGCAGCCCGAATTTGTTGCCATCGCAAACGACGCTCACTACGCGGCATTGAAGGCGGAGTTGTCCGGCACCAGCATCGAAGTTGCGGCTGGTGCAGCCGCCATCGAAGAGGCAGCCGCGAGGGACGCCAACTGGGTCATGGCCAGCATCGTCGGTGCTGCCGGTTTACGGCCGACGCTAGCCGCTGTTCGCCGCGGCGCAACAGTGGCGCTCGCGAACAAGGAATGCCTCGTCTGCGCCGGCGACTTGTTCATGTCGGAAGTGCGCCGCAGCAAAGCGACGCTTCTGCCCGTCGATTCCGAGCACAACGCCGTCTTCCAGTGCTTCGAAGCCCACCACGCCAGCGCCATCGAACAGATCACGCTGACCGCATCAGGCGGGCCGTTCCGCACTTGGACGATGGCGCAAATGGAGTCGGTGACGCCGGAGCAAGCTTGCAAACACCCGAACTGGACGATGGGCGCGAAGATCTCCGTCGACTCAGCAACGCTCATGAACAAGGGCTTGGAGCTGATCGAAGCCCACCACCTATTCGCAATTGCACCGGAACGCCTGTCGGTGGTGGTCCACCCGCAATCGATCGTGCATAGCCTCGTCTCGTATGTCGATGGCTCCGTGCTGGCCCAATTGGGCAGTCCCGACATGCGCACGCCGATCGCTTACACACTGGGTTATCCTGACCGAATCGAAGCGCCGACGCGCCGCCTGAACCTTGCGGACCTGGGCCAGCTCTCGTTCGAAGCCCCCGACACTGTCAAATTTCCCTGTCTCGCCCTGGCACAGGATGCCTTGCGGCGGCAGGGGGGGGCACCTACCATCCTCAATGCGGCGAACGAAGTCGCCGTTGAGTCGTTTTTGGCAGGGAAATTGGCCTTTTCCGGCATCTCGCGCCTCGTGGAATCGGTGATGCGGAAGTGCGAGTCGAGTGGCCGGAGCCCTGCATCAATCGGTGAGGCCCTAGAACTCGACGACCTGGCGCGCACCACCGCGGCACGGCTTCTGCCAAACTGAACCAAGAAAAACGGGACGGAAAACGATGGAATATCCGACGACATTTTTGGGGTGGCTGAGTTTTACATCGATCGGCGCGCTCGCATTTGTCTCGGTCATTACCACCGTCGTGTTCGTACATGAACTTGGCCACTTCCTGGCAGCGCGCTACTTCGGCGTGCGCGTTGAAAGCTTCTCAATCGGGTTCGGTCGCGCGATTATTGGTTTCAAGGACCGCCTTGGTACGCACTGGAAAATTGGGTGGCTACCGCTTGGCGGCTACGTAAAGTTCTGGGGTGATGAGAGCGTTTCAAGCACCCCCGATCATCAAAAATTAGATCATGCGTCAGCCGCAGAACGGGCGGGCTCTTTCCATCACAAACCGCTCTGGCAAAAGGCGATCATCGCGGTCGGCGGGCCTGTCGCCAATTTCATCCTGGCGTTTTTTGTCTTCGCCGCACTCGCGTGGACTTATGGCGACGTGCCCCCGCGCGTTGGCGAAGTGATGAAAGGAATGCCGGGCGACACTGCAGGAATCAAAACCGGGGACATCGTCGAGGAGATTCAGGGCCAGAAAATTCTCGGTTTCCGCGATCTGACACAAATCGTAACACTCAGTGAGGGCGTCCCTCTCCAATTTGTAATCCTGCGGGGCACAGAGAGGCTCTCGTTCCCTGTCACGCCGGTTACGTTCGAACGTGAAAACGGCCTAGGCGGGAAACTCCAGCTGCCCGCGATCGGAATCAGGAATTCCCCGGTCGAATCTCTCGATTCCCTGGTCAAATACAGCATCTTAGAGTCGGTCTATCGCGGGTATCGGAACGTACGGTGGTACATCCTCATTACGAGCCAGTTTATTGGTAAACTCTTGACGGGGACCGGGGACTACAAACAGGTCTCTGGCGTCATCGGAATCGCGACGGTTTCCAGCCAAGTTGCCGTGTTCTTTGGGGTTGTAGACCTCATCAACCTGGCGGCGGTGTTGTCCGTAAGCATCGGTTTACTTAATCTTTTTCCCATCCCGATGCTCGACGGGGGACATCTCCTGTACTATGGCATAGAAGCTGTCCGTGGGCGCCCCTTAGGGGAACGCGCGCAAGAGTTTGGCTTTCGGATCGGCCTCGTACTCGTGGTCTGTCTGATGCTTTTTGCGACTTGGAACGACATTACGAAGTTCAACCTGTTCTGAAGTGCTTGCCAGTTACCTAGTTTGGGCCGCGGGGCGTACACGAATGAAAAGACTACTCGGAACGGCGTTGGCGCTCTTGGTCGCCCTATTCGTCGCCGTAGCTGCGCCCGCCGCCGCACAGGACGGCCCCGTTGTGTCGCGCATCAACGTCGAGGGCAACCAGCGCATCGAGGAATCGACCGTTCTGTCGTACATGGTTGTCCGTGAAGGCCTCGCGTATTCGCAGCAGCAAGTCGACCAGTCGCTGAAGACGCTCTACGCGACGGGCCTCTTCGCGGACGTTCAGATCCAGCAGTCGAACGGCGTCGTGACCGTGAAGGTCGTCGAAAACCCGATCATCAACCGCATCGCGTTCGAAGGAAACTCCAAGACCTCGGACAAGACGCTGACGGACGAAGTTCAGCTAAAGCCGCGCATGGTCTTCACGCGTTCGAAGGTTCAATCCGACGTTCAGCGCATCATTGAAATTTACCGCCGCTCTGGGCGCTTCGCCGCATCGGTTGAGCCCAAGACCGTTCAGCTTGCGCAAAACCGCGTCGACCTCGTCTTCGAAATCAACGAAGGCCCGACGACCGGCGTCAGCCGCATTATCTTCATCGGCAACAAGGCGTTCAGCGACGGCACCTTGCGCGACAAAATCGCGACAGCAGAATCCGTGTGGTGGAACTTCCTGCAGTCGAACGACAACTACGATCCCGACCGCCTGACGTTCGACCGCGAACAGCTGCGCCGCTACTATCTGAGCCAAGGTTACGCGGACTTCCGCGTCATCTCGGGCGTCGCCGAACTCGCGCCGGACCGCAGCGGCTTCTACATCACCTTCACGATCGAGGAAGGCGACAAGTACGACTTCGGCAAAGTCGAAATCGACACAAAGCTGAAGGATGTACCGCTTCCCGAACTCCGAGAGCTCATCCGCTTCGAAGGTGGCCAACAATACAACGCCGAACTGATCGATAAGAGCGTGGACGCGCTGACGCTTGCGGCCGGCACGAAAGGTTACGCGTTCGTCGATATCCGTCCCCGGGTACGCCGGAACAAGGAAACCAAGACCGTTGATGTCGTCTTCAAGATGGAAGAAGGCCCGCGCGTCTACATCGAGCGGATCAATATCGTCGGCAACACGCGCACGCTGGACAAAGTCATTCGCCGCGAAATCCGCTTGGTCGAAGGCGACGCGTTCAACCGCGTACTGATCAATCGCTCGCGCTCGCGCATCCGCGGCCTCGGCTTCTTTAAGAAGGTCGAAATCAACGAAGAACCGGGCACGTCGGGCGACCGCACGGTTCTAAACGTCGAAGTCGAAGAGCAATCGACCGGTGAATTCTCGATCAGCGCCGGCTTCTCGTCTGCCGACAATGTGGTAGGCGCAGTCAGCTTGACCGAAAAGAACCTGCTCGGCCGCGGGCAGTTCCTGCGCTTGCAGGTTTCGATCTCGAGCATCCGTCAACAGATCGACTTGCGCTTTACGGAGCCGTACTTCCTCGACCGCAACATGTCGGCCGGTTTCGACCTCTACAACACGCACTCCATCTACGAAGAAGCCGATTATGAGGCCGACATCCGCGGTATCGGCTTGCGCCTCGGCTTCCCGCTGTCGGAGTACGGCCGCTTAGGTCTGCGTTACACGCTCCGCCAAGACGATATCAATTATGTCGGTCCGCCCAATCCGCTGCAGTCGGAAGGCGTCACGACGCTTTCGTCCGTCGGCTTCACCTACGCCTATGACGAGAAAGACGATCCGATCGAGCCGAAGAACGGGTTTGACCTGACATGGAGCGGCGACGTCGCGGGCCTCGGCGGCGACAAAACCTACCTTCGGACCGAGCTCAGCACGAACTGGTACAAGCGCCTCTGGATCGACGAACTGGTTCTGAATGTCGCGGCAAGCGCCGGTTACATCGTGGCCTACGGCGAAGAGGTGTTGGAACTGAACGACCGCTTCTTCAAGGGCGGCGGATCGTTCCGCGGCTTCAAGACGTCGGGCATCGGACCGCGTGATATCTCCCCGGATGCAGGTACACCGCCGGCAGTGGGTGGTGAAATGTACGCCATCGGTACGGTGGAATTGCGCTTCCCGAACTTCCTGCCTGACGAGTTGGGCATCAAGACAAGCCTGTTCACCGACTTCGGCACCGTGGGCATCGTCTCGGACAAGCCGGCGTGTGTTGACAACAACCCGGCCCAACCCCTCGACCTCTGCATCGTGGACGAAATGTCGCTGCGAGCTTCGGCAGGTGTGAGCGTGTATTGGAACTCGCCATTCGGTCCGGTACGCCTTGATTTCTCCCAAATCATAAACCAAGAAGACTACGACCAAACGGAGTCCTTCCGCTTCAGCGCAGGTACGAAGTTCTAGGTCCGCTCCAGGAGTTGCAGATCAAATGAAGACGCCTAAGGCCCTATGGGCTGCAGCCGCGGTCGTGGCGGTAACGCTAATGCTTGGGACGGTTTCAGTGTCAGCGCAGCCGGCGCCCGCCAAGCCCGCCGCTCCTGCCGCAGCGGCTACCGGACGCGCACCCGCGGCGGTGATCTTGTTCCTCGATCGTGGGACGGTGCTTCGCCAATCGTCCGTCGGCAAAGACATGTACGCGCAAGTCGAAAGCCTCGCGAAGAGGATGGAAACCGACTTCGCGCCGGAAAACAAAAAACTGCAGGCCGACGTTCAGGCGCTCCAGAGCCAAGCCGCGCTGCTCTCGCCTGAAGTTCGCCAGCAAAAGGTGAAAGAGTTGGAGACGCGCCGTGCCGCGTTCCAAAAGAAGGTGCAGGATCGCCAAGCGGCCATCCAAAATGGTCTCGGCAATGCGCGCGCCCAGGTTGAAAAATCGCTTGGGCCGATCCTTGAAAAAATCATGGTTGAGCGCGGGTCCAACCTGCTGCTTGATCGCGGTCTCGTCGTTCTTGGTGCAACCAACCTCGATGTAACCGCATCCGTTATTCAACGTTTGAACACTGCGTTGCCTAAGGTCGTCGTGACCCCTGTGGCACCGAAAGCGCCGGCAAAACCGGCTGGAAAGCCGAACGGCTAACTGGGAAGGATAGAACCTCTATGAATACAAAGAAACTTTTGGCCGGCGCCGCTCTCGCCGTTGCCGCATTGACGTTTGGCGCGATGAGCGCGCTGGCGCAGCCCGCACCAGCAAAGCCCGCGGCTCCGGCCGCCGGCGCGAAGCCCGCTGCGGCGGCTACCGGCAGGGCGCCTGCAGCCGTCATCCTGTTCCTCGACCGCGGTACAGTGCTCCGCCAGTCGTCGGTCGGGAAAGACATGTACGCGCAGGTCGAAGGCCTTGCGAAGAAAATGGAAGCCGAGTTCTCGCCCGAGAACAAGAAGCTCCAAGCCGACGTCGCCGCCTTTCAGAAAGCGGCGGGCGTGATGGCGCCTGAGGCCCGCAACGCAAAGATCAAAGAGCTCGAAACTCGCCGCGCAGGCTTCCAGAAGAAGGTCCAAGATCGTCAAGCCGCGATCCAAGGCGGTCTCGGCACGGCGCGCACGTCGGTGGAAAAGGCGCTGGGCCCGATCCTCGAAAAGATCATGGTTGAACGCGGCGCCAATCTGCTGCTCGACCGCGGCCTCGTGGTCCTTGGGGCCACGAACCTCGACGTGACCTCCGTCGTGATCGCGCGCCTCAATACCTCGCTTCCGAAGGTTACCGTAACGCCGGTCGCGCCTAAGGCGGTTGCCAAGCCCGCCGGTGCGGCGAAGCCACCCGGCTAACGGCTGATCTAGGGGCGTTAAGCCCTTGATCTTCCCGGACCGAAGTCCGATAGAGGGCCGGGCTCGATAAGAGCCCGGCTCTTCCTTTTGCGACCCATGGCTGATCCGCGTTTCTTCGACAATGCCGGCCCATTCTCGCTCGCTCGCGTCACCGGGCTGACGGGCGGCAAGCTCGCGCGCGACAGCGCCCTATCGATCACCGACGTGGGCGCGTTGGACAGCGCCGGACCCGACCACCTTTCGTACTGCGAGGGCGTAAAATTCCGCGGCGCGCTTGAACGCACAAAGGCCGGTGCCATCCTTGTCGCGGAAGCCGTCCTTGCAAGCGTCCCATCGACGGCAGTCGCGATCGTCTGTCCGCAACCTTCACTTGCTTTCGCAAAGGTCGCCTCGGAACTCTATCCCAGCGCGGGCATGATCTGGCCGAAATCGAAGCCGCCGGTCCAACAAATCGCACCAACCGCCCGGATCGGGCAGGGGACCGTCATCGCCCCCGGTGTCTTCATCGGCGAAGACGTGGAAATCGGCAACGACTGCGTCATCGGCCCCGGCACCGTGATCGGACGCGGCGTTCAGATCGGTCACAACGCCCAACTCGGCCCCCACATTTCGATCAGTCACGCGCTGGTGGGCGACCGCTGCACGATTCACGCGGGCACGCGCATCGGC
This sequence comes from Micropepsaceae bacterium, assembly GCA_046153995.1. Classification (GTDB taxonomy): domain Bacteria; phylum Pseudomonadota; class Alphaproteobacteria; order Micropepsales; family Micropepsaceae; genus SZUA-430. Next base: position 61,346 of record JBJXEH010000049.1, on the reverse strand, counting down.
CAAGACGGCTTCAGCTATGTCAGCGGGCCGTCGGGCCACGTCAAAATCCCGCAGATCGGCCGCGTGATCATCCAAGACGACGTCGAGATCGGCGCGAACGTGACCATCGACCGCGGCGCGATGGCGGACACGGTGATCGGCGAAGGTTCGAAATTCGACAACATGGTTCACATAGGTCACAACAACCGCGTGGGGCGGCGTTGCATCATCGTCGCCCAGACCGGTATCTCGGGCAGCTGCGAGATCGGCGACTTCGCAGTGCTTGGCGGCCAGGTCGGCGTCGGCGATCACCTGAAAATCGGTGCGGGCACATTCGTTGCCTCGAGGTCCGGTGTGACCCGCAGCCTGGAGGCAGGCAAGGTCTATGCCGGCTATCCCGCCCACCCCATCGAACAATGGCGGCGCGAAGTTGGAACCCTGGCGCGCCTGGCCAAGGCATCACGGAGCAAGAATGAGCGCGACGCCGGAAAAGAGTGACCTCCCCGCCGCCGATACGAAACGGCTGTTGGAACTGCTGCCGCATCGCCCGCCGATGCTGTTGATCGACAAGATGGTCGACATCGTGCCGAACCAAAGCGCCACGGGCATTCGCGCGATCTCGATCAACGATCCGGTGTTCTTGGGCCACTTCCCGGGGCATCCGGTGATGCCCGGGGTGATGATCGTCGAGGCGATGGCGCAAACGGCGGGTGCGCTCGTCATGTACTCGATGAACGCCAACGCCGCCGACAAACTCGTCTATTTCATGTCGATCGACAAAGCGCGCTTCCGTCATCCGGTCGTGCCCGGCGACATGCTGCGAATCCCGGTAAAACTGCTGCGCGCCCGTGCTCCCGTTTGGCGTTTCACCGGCGAGGCTTACGTCGACGGCAAACTGTGTGCGGAAGCTGAGTACAGCGCGATGATCATGGACAAGGCAGGAAGGCCCACAAACACAAATGACTAAAGTTCACCCGACTGCCGTTATTGCGCCGACAGCGAAAGTCCACGAAACGGTCGAGATCGGCCCGTTCTGCATCGTGGGACCGAAGGTTACGCTCGACGCAAACGTGCGCCTCATCAATCACGTCTGCGTCGACGGGCGCACGTCGGTTGGTAAGGGCACTGTCGTCTATCCGTTCGCATCCCTCGGCCAGCCGCCGCAAAGCCTAGCCTACCAGGGCGAAGAGACCGACCTCATCATCGGCGCGAACAACATCATCCGCGAACACATGACCATGAACCCGGGCACCGCAAAGGGCACGGGCGTGACACGCGTCGGCGACAACTGCATGTTCATGGCCGACAGCCACGTCGCGCACGACTGCCAAGTCGGCAGCCACTGCGTATTTGCAAACAACGCGATGATCGGCGGCCATGTGGTCGTTGACGACTACGTGTGGCTCGGCGGCGGCGCGGCGGTCCACCAGTTCAGCCGCATCGGCAAGCACGCATTCGTCGGCGGTATGGCCGGCCTCGAAGGCGACCTGATCCCGTATGGCTCTGTCATGGGCAACCGCGCGCACCTCGCAGGGCTGAACCTCGTCGGATTGAAGCGCCGCGGCTTCAACCGCGAGCAAATCCACGAATTGCGCAATGCCTACCGCCTGTTGTTCGCGCAAGAAGGCACGTTCCAAGAACGCTTGGCCGACGTCGCGGAACTGTTCGCCGACCGGCAGGAAGTCATGGAAATCGTGAACTTCGTCCGTGCGGGCGGCAACCGGCCGCTGTGCATGCCCGAGCGCGAGAACCGCTCCGAGAACGCGTGACGCCGCCATTACCGAAACTGGGCATCGTCGCAGGCGCAGGCGCGCTGCCGCTTGAGATCGTACGCGCCTGCGCGAACCGCCCCTATCACATGATCGCCATCGACGAGTTTGCCGGCCCGATGCCCGCCTCAACCGCCCACACACGCTTTGCCATCAGCAAGATCGGCGCGATCATCGCCGAACTTCGCCGCCAAGGTTGCGCGGACATCACGTTCGCCGGGAAATTCGAACGCCCGAACGGCAAAAACATCAAACTCCGCCCGGACCTCGGCGGCCTTGAGTTCATGGCCCGCATCCTGGGTCAGTTCGGCCGCAACGATGACACGCTGCACCGCGCGATAGCGAACATGTTTACATCGCGCGGTTTTCGCGTCGTCTCGCCGCTAGATGCCGCCCCTGCCTTGGCGGCCCGCGAAGGTTGCCTCACAAAGACACTGCCGGGACCTGCACTGAAAGGCGAATTCTCGCGTGCCTTGAAACTTGCAAAGGAGCACGGCGCCACCCGCCGGGGCCAAGCGGTCGTCGTCGAAAACGGCGCTGTCATCGCGAGTGAATCGCGCGCAGGCACGGATGCAATGCTGCAGACGTTGGGCGACGGCAAACGCTCGGACGCAATCCTTGTAAAGGCGATGACCCCAACGCAACTGCCCACAATCGATCCTCCGGCCATAGGTGAAAGCACCGTTATCAATGCAGCGCGGGCGGGTCTGGCAGGCATACTTGTCGAGGCCGGACGGAGCGTCATCGTAGACGAAGCCGCCGTCCGCGCGAGGTCCGACGAACTCGGTCTCTTCGTATGCGCCGCCAGCATGAGCAGCCCATGAAAATGCGCACCATCATGCTTATCGCCGGCGAGCCGTCCGGCGATGCTCTCGGCGGCCAACTTATCGAAGGCTTGAAAACGCTGGCACCATCGGGCCTGCGCATCGTAGGCGTCGGCGGCCAACGCATGCGCGCGGCCGGTCTGCAAAGCCTGTTCTCGATCGACGACACATCGGTGATGGGCTTGCGCGAAGTGGTACCGAAACTACCCCGCATTCTCATGCGCATGCGCCAAGCAGCCAACTTCGCGGTCAAACAACAGCCGGACATCGTCGTTCTAATCGACAGCCCCGACTTCACCCATAACGTCGCCAAGCGCATCCGCAAACGCGCCCCGGACCTCAAGCTGGTGGACTACGTGGCCCCGCAAGTGTGGGCATCCAGACCGAAGCGCGCGGCACAGATGGCGGAGTACTTCGATCATGTCATGTGCCTGTTGCCGTTCGAGGTGCCGTTTTTTGCGAACGTGGACCTTGCGGCTACTTTTGTAGGCCATCCGGTAATCGAACGTGCACCTGCGCCGGGCGTAGGCGCCGCCTTCCGCGCGCGTCACGGAATGGGCTCGGATGACCGGCTTCTCGTGCTGCTCCCGGGCAGCCGCTTAAGCGAGATACGTTTCCTATGGCCCGTCTTTCGAGCGGCCGTCGAACGTGCCCAGCGCGCCGCTGGCCCGCTTAAGGTCGTGATCCCAACCGTGCCAACCGTTGCGGCGCGCGTACGCCAACTGGCCGGCGAATGGGACCAAGCGATCCTCGTGACCGAAGATCAGGAAGACAAGTTTGGTGCGTTTGAAGCGGCCGATGTCGCACTCGCCGCGTCAGGCACCGTCGCAACGGAACTCGCGCTCGCGGCTACGCCGATGGTCATCGGGTACCGGGTGGGGCAGATCACGGCCGCAATTGCGCGCCGCTACATCAAGGTTCCCTACATCACGCTCGTGAACCTGATTTTGAAACGTGAAGCGATCCCGGAATTCGTGCAGGAAGAATGCACGGCCGAAAACCTGTCGGCGGAACTCATCAAATTGCTCACCAACCCGTCGGCGCGTATTGCGCAAATAACCGCATGCGCAGAGGCCGTTAAGGCGCTCGGCCAGGGCGATGAAAAGCCAAGCATCCGCGCGGCGCGCGCCGTTCTGAAATTGCTTGACGAACCGAAAAAGAAAACGGCGCCCAAAGGCGCCGCTTAAAACTTACCGTTTATGGACCGGCACGTAGTCGCGCTTCGGCGCGCCGACGTAGAGCTGCCGCGGCCGCCCGATCTTCTGGCTGGGGTCCTCGATCATCTCGGCCCATTGCGCAATCCAGCCGACGGTGCGTGCGAGCGCGAACAACGCCGTGAACATCGAGGTCGGGAAACCAAGCGCCTTCAGCGTGATGCCCGAATAGAAGTCGATATTCGGATAGAGCTTCTTCTCGACGAAGTACGGGTCATTGAGCGCGATTTTCTCAAGCTCCATTGCAACCTGCAGCAGCGGGTCGTTGCGGATGCCCAGTTCGTCGAGCACTTCGTGACACGTCTGCTGCATCACCTTCGCGCGCGGGTCGTAGTTCTTGTAGACCCGGTGGCCGAAGCCCATCAGGCGGAAGCCGGAGTTCTTGTCCTTCGCCCGCGCGACGTATTCCGGGATGCGGCTGACGTGGCCGATCTCTTCCAGCATCTTGAGGGCCGCTTCGTTCGCGCCGCCATGCGCCGGGCCCCACAGGCAGGCGATACCGGCCGCAATACATGCAAACGGATTGGCGCCGGACGAACCGGCCAAACGCACCGTCGACGTCGAGGCGTTCTGCTCATGATCCGCGTGCAGGATGAAAATGCGATCGAGCGCACGGGCCAGCACGGGGTTCGACTTGTGCTCCTCAGCCGGCACGGCAAAGCACATCCGCAAAAAATTCTCGGAATAATTTAGGTTGTTCTGCGGGTAGATAAACGGCTGCCCGATCGAATATTTGTAAGCCATCGCCGCAATCGTCGGCATCTTCGCGATCATCCGATGGCTCGCGATCGTGCGCTGCATCGGATCGTTGATGTCGGTCGAGTCGTGATAGAACGCCGACAGCGCGCCGACGACGCCACACATCACCGCCATCGGGTGCGCATCGCGGCGGAAGCCGCGGAAGAACATGCTGATCTGCTCATGCACCATCGTGTGGCGCGTGATCGCGTTACGGAACGTCTTCAGCTGGTCGGCCGAGGGAAGATCGCCGTGCAGCAACAGGTAGCACACTTCGATGAAATCGCTGTGCTCCGCCAACTGCTCTATCGGGTAGCCGCGATAAAGCAGAACGCCGTCGTCGCCGTCGATGTAAGTGATCGCGCTTTCGCAGCTCGCGGTCGACGTGAAACCCGGGTCGTACGTGAACACGTCGCCGTCGGTGTAAAGCTTGCGCACATCTACAACATCCGGCCCGATCGTCCCGCGCGAGATCGGAAGCTCGATGCTTTTATTGCCGATGACGACGGTGGCCGAGCCGCCGGACTTCGAGGCGAAGGGGGGCTTGGGCATGGGGACCTCCTGAGTAGCTTCTGGCACGTTGGGCCCGGGGGTACTCCGTTCCATTGTGCGCCGCAATATTCTCCAGCGAGTTTAAGCAGGAAATGGCGGAAAAAGCCAATTGGCGGGACTTTCTAGGCCGTGGACTAGCCCAGCGCCTGGTCCCCAATCCGAGCTAAGGATTCCGTCCGCCCCAGCACCTCTAGGACGTCAAAGACGCCCGGCGACGTGCTGCGGCCGGTGAGGGCCGCCCGCAGAGGCTGCGCCACTGCACCGAGCTTGAGGCCCTTTTGCTCGGCGAAGACGCGCGTGGCTGCGTCCAGCGCTGCCGCCGACCATTCCGCGGTCGCGTCTAGCGCTGGCCCAAGTCCTGCCAGGATGGCGCGGGCCTCGGGCGTCAGCAGCTTCTGCGCCTTGTCATCGAGCGCCAACGGACGTTGCGCCAACAGATAGTTTGCGCCGTCAGCAAGCTCGACCAGCGTCTTTGCGCGTTCCTTGAGGCCCGGCATCGCGGCGATCAGCTTCGCTTGCAGATCGTCAGTCACCGCGGCGCCTTTCGACTTCAGTAACGCCAAAGTCCCGTCGGCGAGAACCGCATCGCTCGCGCTGCGCATGTAATGGCCGTTCAGGTTGTCGAGCTTCTTGAAGTCGACACGTGCGGGGCTGCGGCCGATGTTGTCGAGGTTGAACCAGGCGATGGCTTGCTCGGTCGAGATCGTCTCGTCGTCGCCGTGGCTCCAGCCGAGCCTCAGCAAATAGTTCCGCATCGCTTCGGGCAGGTAGCCCAGGTCCTTGTACTCGTGGATGCCAAGCGCCCCGTGCCGCTTCGATAGCTTCTGCCCATCCTCGCCATGCATCAGCGGCAGATGGGCGTAAGTCGGCACCGGCCAGCCCATGGCGTCGATGATCTGCCGCTGCCGCGCGGCATTCGTCAGATGGTCGTCGCCGCGGATGACGTGGGTGACGCCCATATCGTAGTCATCGACGACGACGGAGAGCATATAAGTCGGCGTGCCGTCCGATCTGAGTAGGATGAAATCGTCGAGCACGTCGTTGCCGAAACGCACGTCGCCTTGCACTTTGTCGTGGATGATCGTCTCGCCCGTTTGCGGGGCCTTGATGCGCACGACCGGGGGCACGTTGGGCTTCGCGTCAGTCGCGGGCCGGTCGCGCCAGCGGCCGTCGTAACGGAGGGGCTTGCCGGTTTTCCGCTGGTCTTCGCGCATCGCCTCAAGCTCTTCGGGCGAGGCATAGCAGTGGTAGGCCCGGCCTTTTTCCATCAATTGCTTGGCGACTTCGGCGTGCCGCTGGGCCCTTGCGAACTGATAGACGACCTCGCCGTCCCAATTTAGCCCCAACCACCCCATACCCTCGATGATGGCGTCGATCGCGGCTGGGGTCGAACGCTGCCGGTCGGTGTCTTCAATCCGCAGGCGAAACGTGCCGCCCGTGTGGCGCGCGTAGAGCCAATTGAAGAGAGCGGTCCGGGCGCCGCCGATGTGCAGATAGCCGGTAGGGGAGGGCGCAAAGCGCGTCACGATGGTCATGGTCGATTTCAGTTCGGTGTGGTTTGGCGCGCCCGTTTAGCACGAGGAAACGCCGTTGGGCGAGGCTGTAAACCAAGGCGAAACGCTGCAGCGCTGGTACTGGCGCGATGCCGTTTCGCTTGCCCACTCGGCGGCGCTTTGGCTGCCCGCGGGCATCGTCGCAGGATGGCACGCCGATGTGCTGCGGCGAGGCATGTTTGTTCCGGCATTCGTAGGGGTTGGTATCGGCATCTACTTCGGCCTGCCGTTCGAACCACCGCTCGCGATCGCTTTCGTGGCACCAATGGCGGTCGGCGCTTGGCTGTTAGCAGCGGCTTTGGGCGTAGAGATTCCGCGTGTGGCGCTTGCTTGCATCGCTGCCTGTGCCGTCGGGCTGTCGCTCGCAATGGTGCGGACCCACAACATCGGCACAGAACCGCTAACGAGCGAAACACGCTTGCTGACTATCACGGCACGCGTGGAGCGATCCGAACCCGCCGACAACAAGCGCACCCGGCTGTGGTTGAGCGTCTTCAGCACGGCACCGGCATTGTCTGAGCCGCAGCAACGCATCCGCGTGTCTGTGAACCGGCCAGCAGAGCCTATAGCCCCCGGCGATTGGATCGAGTTGCGCGCGCGCCTTCGCCCACTGCCCTCGCCGGTTGCACCGGGCGCCTATGACTTTGGACGTAAGCTCTGGTTCGAAGGCATCGGAGCCGTCGGCTTCTCGCTCTCGCCCGTCAAACGCATCGTGGCGCCTCGTGAACCGACGACCCAAGAGCAGATGTCCGACGCCATCAACCGGCTCCGCCGCAATGTCAGCGAGCGCATCATCGCGGCGACATCGCCGCGCGCCGGGCCTATCGCGGCGGCGTTTCTAACCGGCGAACGTGGTCAGATCTCCGATGAAGACAACGAGGCCATGCGCGACTCCAGCCTCGCGCACCTACTGTCGATCTCGGGGCTGCACATGGCGCTGGCGGGTTTCGGCTTCTTCGCCGCGCTACGGTTGATCTTCGCGTTCGTGCCTCAAATTTCGCTGAACTATCCCGTGAAGAAGTGGGCCGCGGCCGCAGCCCTCGTGGCGTCGGCGGGTTACCTGCTGCTCAGCGGTGCATCAGTGCCGACGCAGCGCTCGTTCGTCATGATCGCTGTCGCGCTCGTCGCGATCATTTTCGATCGCACCGCGCTCAGCATGCGCACGGTAGCGATTGCGGCCGCGGTGGTGCTTTTGCTGACGCCTGAAGCGTGGATGGACCCGAGCTTCCAAATGTCGTTCGCCGCCGTCGTCGCGTTGATCGCGGCGTACGAATGGTGGACCGCGCGAAAGATACCCGACGCGGAACCGCCAGGCATCCTTCTGCGTGCGGGCCGTATGCTCGCGGCGGCGGCGGCCACCAGCATGATCGCAGGCATCGCCACGGCGCCGTTTGCTGCATACCACTTCAACCGGTTCTCGGATTACGGCGTCGCGGCCAACGTGATCGTGATGCCGATCGTGAGCTTCGTCATCATGCCGGCCGGCGTGCTAGCGCTATTGCTGATGCCGTTCGGCCTCGAAGCGTTGCCTTTAGCGGTGATGGGGGAGGGGATCGATTGGATGCTTGTCGTCGCGCACTGGGTCGCCTCCTGGCCGGGCGCGACGCAATCGGTCGGCGCTTGGCCGGTGGAGAGCTTGGTTCTCGTCGCCGCGGGCGGTCTTTGGATCGCAATCTGGCAAGCATCCTGGCGTTGGCTGGGTACCATTCCAATTCTCGCCGGGCTCATCGCCGCGCTTTGGGCGACACAACCCGATGTCCTCATCACGGCCGACGGCGACAATGTCGCCGTGCGGGGTGCCGACAATCGCCTCCATCTCCTGTCGTCGCGACGCGGCCGATTTGACGCCGAGGTTTGGTTGCGGCGCGATGGTGACCCGCGTGAGATAACGGACATCGAGACCGACGATCCGCTCGGCTTCAAATGCGACGCCGCAGGCTGCGTCGCTCAGATTCGAGGCCTTCCCGAAAGTTCCACTACCGTCGCTTGGAGCCGCGAGGCGGTGATCGACGATTGCTCGACCGCGTCGATCCTGATCGATTTAACGCGAGGTTGGAACGCGCCATGCGAGCAGGCGCAACTCAACGTGACGCGGCAACTCTTACAAACCGAAGGCGCCATCGCGGCAAGCCTCGATGGCGCTATCGTTCGATGGACGTCTGTCGCACGCGAGCGCGGCGATAGACCTTGGGTAGCAAAAACTCAGTAACGCCGGACGAGCCCGACCAAACGGCCCTGCACCTTGACCCGGTCCGGCCCGAAGATGCGCGTTTCATAGGCTGGGTTGGCAGCTTCGAGCGCGATCTGCGAACCGCGCTTACGCAACCGCTTCAACGTCGCTTCGCTGGAATCGACCAGAGCCACGACGATATCCCCGGACGAAGCGTCTTCCGTCCGGTGGATCAACACCGTGTCACCATTGAGGATACCCGCGTTGATCATCGAGTCGCCGGTCACTTCGAGCGCGAAATGTTCACCGGAGCCCAGCATCGCCTCAGCAACCGGCACGTTGTCGGTTGCATTCTGCAGCGCCTCGATCGGCGTACCGGCGGCGATCCGGCCCATGATCGGCACTTCGATAATCTTCTTGGAGCCCGAGCCAATGGTCTTCGCGTGCGGCGGCCGGATGCCGCCGCCATCGACGATACCGAGGCTTGGCTTGTGCCCCGCGGCGGAAACCGTTCGTGCGCGAGGTTTTGGCATGTTCGAGTTCTCAGGCAGCTTGATCACCTCGAGCGCCCGCGCGCGGTGCGCGAGGCGACGCAAGAACCCGCGCTCCTCAAGCGCCGTGATCAGGCGATGGATGCCAGACTTCGATCGTAGGTCCAGCGCCTCTTTCATTTCGTCGAATGACGGCGCCACGCCGGTTTCACGCAGACGCTCGTGAATGAACATCAGAAGTTCGTACTGTTTGCGGGTGAGCATGGGGTGGGGCCCTATATGTAGGAACAGAGTCGGAACAATCACCGTTTGTTCTAGTGTTGTTCCCAGGGTCCGTCAACAGGGAAATTTATGGCGCTAATCCAGGCGCAAGACCGCCACCGTGTCGCCTTCGGCCCGGGCAGGGTCCCCCGGCGGCCTGACGATGAGCCCATCCGCATGTGCCAACAAACGCAACATGCTCGAGTCCTGCACCGGGAACGGCTCCGCCACCAACGTTCCGTCGCGCTCGGTCCGCAGGCCGCAGCGCGCGTAGTCTTGGCGTTGGTCGTTTGCGGCGAGTGTCCCGGCGAGACGCGCGGTCAACCCCGCCGGCACGGCGTCCCTTCCCAGCAACTTCGCGATCATTGGCTTGAGGAACAACTGCGCGCAAACGAATGCCGACACCGGATTGCCAGGGAGCCCTAAAAACGGGATGGATCGGTACTTGCCGAAGATGAGCGGCTTGCCCGGGCGCATGGCGATCTTCCAGAACGAAACTTTGAGCTCCGGCACCAGCGCCTTCTGCACGAGATCATGATCGCCGACAGACGCGCCGCCCAGTGTCACGAACAGATCGGCACCGTCGCTTGCAGCAGCCTTGAAACGAATGTCGTCGATCCTGTCGCGCGCAATGCCGAGGTCGCGGATCGTCGCCCCCCACGCCAACGCGTTCGCGCCAAGTCCGGCCGACGTGGACGCCACGATCTGCGCAGGCCCTGGATCGCCGCCAGGCGGCACCAACTCGTCGCCTGTTGCGAGGATCGCAATGCGCGGCTGCCGCACGCAAGGAAGCGCCGCATGGTTCATCGCCGCGGCCAGCGACACGTCGCGCGCCGTCAGTTGCTGCCCGGCTTTCAGAAGCTTGTCGCCCTTCTTGAAGTCGAGCCCCGCCCGCCGGATATGCCGCCCCGCAGGCGCCGCACCGTCGACGACATGCACACTGTCGCCTTCAGCTTTCGTGTTTTCCTGAATGACAACCGTGTTCGCGCCCTTGGGCACCGGTGCGCCTGTGAAGATGCGCACGGCTTCGCCCTTGGCGACGGCGCGCTCGAACATCGCGCCTGCCGCGACCGAACCAGCAACCTTCAGCGTCACGGGAAGCACGGCGACGTCTTGCGCCCGCACTGCGTACCCGTCCATCGCGCTAACGTCGAACGGCGGCTGAGTCCGGTTCGCAGCGACGTCAGCGGCGAGCACGCGGCCCGCAGCAGCGCCGACCGACACCTGCTCAGACCCCAAGCGCTTGAGACCTTCGAGAACCTTCGCTTGCGCCTCGGCGACCGTGAGCATGCTCAGCCGCGATAAAGGTCTTCAGGCGCGACGCCCGCAGCGGTGGAGAGCTTCTCTTCCTCGGCCTTCGTGAGCGTGGGCGTTCGCCCATGCAGGAAGCTGAAGATCACGCCAACCGCCACGCCCGAATCCTTCGCCCACGCATGCGCGGTCAGCCCGCGCGCCACCATGAACCGCCGCAAAGCATCGCGGCGCGCCGCATGATCCGACACGGATTTGCGCGGCGGTCCCTCGGCCTCGACCGGCTTCGATCGATGCCGGACCAACCGCGCCGCCGCCGCCGTCGAAGCCCTTCGTACCAAACGCCCGCGCGCCTGACCCTTCTCAGGCTCCGCGCGATAGGTGCCCGATTTGCCGCCGTCCTTCGACATCAACCGCACGGCCTCAATCACGATGCCGCGCTCGGCCGCTTTGAGCATGTCGTAGATGGTGAGGGCCGCAACCGTCGCCGCCGTCATCGCCTCCATCTCGACGCCGGTCTGCCCCGAAACCTTGACGCTCGCCAGCACGCGGATGAGCGAACCATCCTCATCCGGCTCGCAAGCAACCGTCACGCCGGAGATCGGCAGCGGGTGGCAAAGCGGAATGATCTCGGATGTCTTCTTCGCGGCCATGATCCCGGCGATGCGCGCAACCGCAAGCACATCGCCCTTCGGCGCCGTGCCGTCGAGCACCAGCGCCAGCGTCTCCGGTTTCATGCGCACGATCGCCTCGGCCATCGCGGTGCGGGTGGTCGTATCCTTGCCCGACACGTCGACCATCTTCGCCTTACCGTGTTCGTCGAGATGCGTGAGTTTGCTCATGCCGCACCCTTGAGCAGCGCGCGCGTGGCCGCGCTCACGTCGTGCTGGCGCATCAAACTCTCGCCGACCAAGAACACACGCACCCCCGCTTTCGACAGCCGCACCAAATCGTCATGCGAATTGATCCCGCTTTCCGACACGACCATCGCCGATTTCGGAACCAGCGGCGCTAGTTCCTCAGTGACACCAAGCGAAGTCTCGAACGTCTTCAGATTGCGATTGTTGATGCCTATCAGCTTGGGACCCAACTTCAACGCCCGCTCAAGCTCCGGCCCGTCGTGAACCTCGACCAGCACGTCCATGCCCCACTGCAGGGCTGTGGCGTTCAGCAGCTGCGCCTCTTGGTCGGTGACCGCAGCCATGATGATCAGGACACAATCGGCCCCCAACGCCCGCGCCTCGACCACCTGATAGGGGTCGAACAGAAAATCCTTGCGAAGGGCAGGGAGCCCCGTCGCGCCGCGCGCCTGCGTCAGAAACTCGTTTGCTCCCTGAAACGAGGGCCCGTCCGTGAGCACAGAAAGACAAGCCGCACCGCCGCCTTCATACGCGCGGGCCAACGCGGGCGGATCGAAGTTTAGTCGGATAATCCCCTTCGAAGGACTCGCCTTCTTGATCTCCGCGATCAACGCGAACCTGCCGCACTCAGCCGCCACGCGCAAAGCATCTGCGAACGGGCGCACCGCCGGCGCACGCTTCGCCCGCGCCTCCATCTCGGCCAATGGGACCGCCGCCATCGCGGTTGCGATCTCCCCCCGCTTGTAAGCGGCGATCTTGTCGAGCACGCCCGCGCTTTCCGCGTTCGACGCGGCCACAAGCTTTGCCAGCGTCGCCCGAGCAAGTCCGTCGTCGATCGCGCGCTGCGCCAGTGCAACGCCATCTTTCAACGTCGCCACCTTCTCGGCCACGACCATTGCCGCGCCTGCATTGAGGCAAACGATATCCCGATAGGCGCCCGCTTCACCGTCCAGCAAACGCCGGATCGCCCCTGCATTCGTAGTGGCATCACCACCGAACAACGCGTCGAGCCGGTGCGTCGCCAAGCCCACATCGCCGGGCATTATCGTCAACCGCCGTATCTGACCGCGATCAAGCTCGACCACATGGCTGGGTCCCGTCACCGTCAACTCGTCGAGCCCGTCACTACCGTGCACGAGCCAGGCGCGCTCCGTACCCAGCGTGTTCAGCACGCGTGCCAGCGGTTCGATCCACTGCTCGGCAAACACGCCGAGCAACTGCCGCTTCACACGCGCGGGATTGCACAGCGGACCCAGCAGGTTGAAGATCGTCCGGAAACCGAGTTGCTGACGGATCGAGCTCACATGGCGCATCGCGCTGTGATGCGTCTGCGCAAACAGAAAGCCCAAACCCGCTTCGTTGATGCAGCGCGACACTTGCTGCGGCGTAAGCTCAATCTTTACACCCAGCGCCGCGAGCACGTCGGCCGTACCGCTCTTCGACGACTGCGCGCGGTTGCCGTGCTTGGCGATCTTAACGCCGCACGCAGCCGTCACAATCGCTGCCGCCGTCGAGATGTTGAGCGTGCCCAAACCGTCGCCGCCGGTCCCGCAGGTGTCGATCGCATCGGCCGGCGCGTCGACCGTCAAAGCCCGCGCGCGCAAGGCATCCGCCGCCGCCGCGATCTCCTCAACCGTCTCGCCCCGCATGTGCAGCGCCGTCAGGAATGCTGCGACCTGAACCTCGCCGACCTTGCCGTCCATGATTGCATCGAATGCGTCGGCGGCCTCGGCGTGGGTCAGCACGCTTCCGGACGAAACCTTGCCGACCAGCGCCTTGAAACGGTCCGCGCTCATGCAGCCTTCGCCAGATCGAGGAAGTTGCGCAAGAGCGCGTGTCCGTGCTCGGTCGCGATGCTTTCCGGATGGAACTGAACGCCGTGAACGGGGTGTTCGCGATGCTGCACGCCCATAATGACGCCGTCGTCGGTCTCGGCCGTGATGGTCAGCGTGTTCGGCAGGCTCGCCCGATCCACAGTCAGCGAGTGATACCGCGTCGCCTTGAAAGGGGAAGGGAGGGCCTTGAACACGCCCACCCCCGTATGCCGTATCCCACTGACCTTGCCGTGCATCGGAGAGGGCGCCCGCACGACCTTGCCGCCGTAAATCTGCCCGATCGCCTGATGTCCCAAACAGACGCCCAGGATCGGCGTCGTCTCCCGCGCACGTTCGATCAGCGACAGGCAGATGCCGGCCTTGTCCGGGTCGCACGGACCTGGCGACAACACGATAGCTTTGGGCCGTTTCGCCATCGCCTCATCGACCGTCAGTTGATCGTTGCGCACGACCTCAACCGTGGCGCCAAGCTGGCCCAGGTAGTGGACCAGGTTCCACGTAAAGCTGTCGTAGTTGTCGATCAGCAGGATCATATGACGGCGGCGCCAGTTGGTGACTCAAGCGGGCAGATAATCACAACCGCTGGGGGATAGTAAGGCGGCTTTCCGGCGCAAAATTGAGCCGCCCCCGCTCGCTTTGCCGGACGCAACGGCCTATATGGTGCCCATCCGTATTCACCAAGTTCCACGCACACCACGAAGGAGCATCCCCCATGCAGAAACGCCTCCAGTTCTACATCGACGGCAAGTGGGTCGACCCCGCCACGCCGAAGACGCTCGATGTCATCAACCCCGCAACGGAAGAACCGATCGGACAGATCAGCCTGGGCTCGAAGGCCGATGTCGACAAGGCCGTCGCCGCCGCCCGCCGCGCGTTCGAGACGTTCTCGCAGACAACGAAGGAAGAGCGCCTCGCGTTGCTCCAAAAGATTCTGGATGTCTATCAGCGCCGCTACGGCGAGTTCGTCGAGACGATCTCGCTCGAAATGGGCGCGCCGAAGTGGTTGTCGAAAGCAGCCCAAGCCGCAACTGGCGTCGCGCACATCACACAGACGATGAAGATCCTGAAGGACTTCGAATTCCAGAAAGTGCAAGGCACGACTGGCATCGTCCACGAACCTGTCGGCGTCGTCGGCATGATCACGCCGTGGAACTGGCCGGTGAACCAGATCATGTGCAAGGCCGCCCCGGCGCTCGCCGCGGGCTGCACGATGGTGCTGAAGCCGTCCGAGATTGCGCCGCTGAACGCGATGCTGGTCGCCGACGTGTTCCATGAAGCGGGAGTCCCTGCGGGCGTGTTCAACGTCGTGAACGGCGACGGTCTTGGCGTGGGCGAAGCGATGTCGTCGCATCCGGGCATCGACATGATGTCGTTCACGGGCTCGACGCGCGCGGGCATCGCAGTCGCCAAAGGCGCGGCCGATACGGTCAAGCGCGTGACGCAAGAGCTCGGCGGTAAGTCGGCGAACATCGTGCTCGAAGATGCGGACCTGCAGAAGGCGGTTTCCGGCGGCGTTGTCAGCTGCTTCATGAACTCCGGCCAAAGCTGCAACGCACCGACGCGCATGTTCGTACCGCGCGGCAAGCAGGATCAAGCAATCGCAATCGCCAAGGCGACGGCGGAATCGGTTAAGGTCGCCGATCCGTTCGCCGAAGGCATGAACATGGGGCCTGTCGTCAGCGAGGCGCAGTTCAACAAGATCCAAGGCTTGATCAAGAAAGGCATCGACGAAGGCGCGACGCTTGTCGCGGGCGGCCTCGGCCGGCCGGAAGGCTTGAACCGCGGCTACTACGTGCGCCCCACGGTATTCGCAAACGTAACGAACGACATGACCATCGCGCGCGAAGAAATCTTCGGGCCGGTGCTTTCAATCCTACCTTACGACACGGAAGAGCAGGCGATCAGCATGGCGAACGACACGCCTTACGGCTTGTCGGGCTACGTTCAATCCGGCTCGATCGAACACGCCCGCAAAGTGGCGTCGCGCCTGCGTACCGGCAACGTGCACCTCAACGGCGCCGGCGCCGACTTCAACGCACCGTTCGGCGGCTACAAGCAGTCCGGAACGGGCCGGGAATGGGGCGAACACGGCTTCAAGGAGTTCCTCGAAGTCAAAGCCGTCCTGGGCTACCAAGCGGCTTAGCCATTCTACGCATGAGGACGCCGGCGCACGAGTTCGTGCGGCCGGCGTTTTCTTGGAACCTGGCCGGGTCCGGCAGCGTTGTATCCCGTGCGTTTATGCATTCAGCCGCCGTTCATGCGGCTTAGACTAACTCAGCATTCGTCTTATGGAGCTTAGTGCTATGACGAAACTTGTTGCTTTTATTTCGGCTTGCGTCCTTGCGTCACTCGCGATGTTCGGTGTGGCGACAGCAGGCGACCGCGCGGGCGCCGCCCCTGCGGTTTATGTCCCCAGCGAAGGTGCCTATGACGCACTCTTCCAGCGCGTGGCCTACAAGCCTTGCTGCTACAACAATGGCCGGTTCGCGAATTCGACGCCGAAGACTTGCTATCGCTACGGCGGGCGCGTCGTTGCCAGTCAGTATTGCGAGCGGCAAAGCTTTGGTTGGCAGAACGGCCCCCATCAGGGCCAATGGAACAACAACTACGGCGGCTACAACCCACGCAAGCCGTGCTGCTTTAACCGCGGCCAGTATTTCAACTCGACGCCGAAGACCTGCTACAGGTATGGCGGGCAAACAGTGCCGCAAGAATACTGCGCCTACGCGCACGGCTACCAAGGTGGTTATGGCGGCAACCAGAATCCCTACAACCCGAACAACCCCTACAATCCGAACAATCCCTACAACTAACGGCGTGGCGAGCGAGTGGCGAACCAAATCGCCACTCGCCTCGGATTGAAGCTACACGCGTTCGATAATGACCGCCGGCGCCATACCGCCGGCGGCGCACATCGTAACCAGCCCGCGCTTTAGGTTACGGCGCTCCAACTCGTCTAACATCGTGCCGATCAGAATCGAGCCCGTCGCGCCGATCGGGTGGCCCAGCGCCATCGCGCCGCCGTTCACATTGACCCTTTCGCGGTCGAGCTTCAGATCGCGAATGAATTTTTCCGCGACGACCGCAAACGCCTCATTGATTTCCCAAAGGTCGATGTCGTCAATTGAAAGCCCCGCCTTAGCCAGCACCTTGCGTGCAGCCGGAACCGGCGCGTTCAGCATCAATGTAGGGCTGTCGCCAACATTGGCGATCGCGACGATGCGCGCACGGGGCTTCAACCCCTTTTTCTTTGCGTAACCGGGCGAGGCGAGCAGCACCGCGGCCGCGCCGTCGACGACGCCCGACGAATTGCCCGCGTGGTGCACGTGATTGAACTTCAGGTCCGGATAGACTTGGCGGATCAGACCGGCGAACGACGTGCCCTTGCCGTCCAGATCGAACTCCGCCATCGCCTCGAACGAGGGCTTCAATGCGGCGAGCCCTTCGCGCGTTGTCTGAGGCCGCGGAAACTCCTCGCGATCAAGCGCAAGCGTACCGTCTTCTTTGTAAACGGGCACGACACTCTTCTTGAAATGCCCGCCTTTGATCGCGGCGTCCGCGCGTTGTTGGCTGACGAGCGCCAGATCGTCCACCGCCTCGCGCGAAATCCCCTCAAGCGTCGCGATCGCATCGGCGCATACGCCTTGATGCGACTGCGGATGCCGCGCGCGCAGGCGCATGTTGCCGCCATCCATCAGCGTCGGCGGCCCGGCCGCGTCGCGAAGGCTGGCGGTGTAGGACATCATCTCAGTCCCGCCCGCGATGATCAGATCCTCATACCCCGCCGCAATCGAGCCCGCCGCGAAGTTCACCGACGTGATGCCCGAGCCGCAAAAACGGTCGAGCGTCACGCCGCTCGCCTTCGTGTCGTACCCGGCATCGAGCGCCGCCATGCGGCCCATGTCCATCGCCTGTTTGCCGCGCTGGGTGGACGTGCCCCAGATGATGTCGTCGACTTCGGCCGTGTTCAGGTCGTTGCGTTTCGCAATCGCCTTCAACACGGTCGCGGCCAACTGCTGCGGATGAATGTCGGCAAGCGCACCCTTGCCGATCTTGCCAATGCCGCGCGGCGTACGGCACGCATCGATGATGTAAGCTTCGCCCATGGGTAGGTTCCTCCGGTGATGTCGATGAGCAAAGCATGGGCGATCAACGCCGCGCCGCCAAGTCAAATCCTGCCGCTATCGTGCCGTAACGGCAAAGCCTAGCGGTTGACCTTGCCCGCCGACCGCTGCGCCTCTTCGGCGGCGCGGAACAGGGCGGCTGACTTGTAGACGGTTTCCATGAACTCGGCCTCGGCGTCACTGTCGGCGACGACGCCGCCGCCCGCCTGAACGTACATGGTTCCGTCTTTTACGATCGCGGTCCTGAGTGCGATGCACGTGTCCATGGCACCGTTTGCGGAGAAATAGCCAACGGCGCCGCCATAGATGCCGCGCTTTTCCTTCTCCAGTTCGTCGATGATCTCAAGCGCGCGGATCTTCGGTGCGCCGCTGGTCGTACCGTTCGGAAAGCCCGCAATCAGCGCATCGACCGCGTCCTTGTCCGCGCGCAAGCGGCCTTCGACTTGCGACACGATATGCTGCACGTGGCTGTACTTCTCGATCACGAACTGTTCGGTCACGTTGACCGTGCCGGTCACCGCCACCCGGCCGACGTCGTTGCGGCCGAGGTCGAGCAACATCAGATGCTCGGCCCGCTCCTTCGGATCGGCGAGGAGCTTCTCGGCCAGTGCCTTATCCTCGGAAGGCTCTGCACCGCGCCGGATCGTACCCGCGATCGGACGGATCGTGACGCCGCCGTCGCGAACGCGCACCAGAATCTCAGGGCTCGATCCAACGACCGAAAAACCGGGATAGTTTAGGAAGAACAGGTAGGGCGAAGGATTAAGCCGCCTCAGCGCCCGGTAAAGCTGCAAAGGCGGCAACGTGAACGGCCGGCGGAACCGCTGGCTCGGCACCACCTGAAAAATGTCTCCGGCCGCGATGTACTCCTTCGCGCGGGCGACGATGTCGTGATACTCGGTGCGCGTCGTATTCGATTGCGGCTCGGCGAGCTGCAGCGGGTCGCTGGCGTAGGCATCTTCCGGCAAACGGTTGCGCGCAAAGTCGACGGCAACGGCGGACAAGCGCTCCTCCGCTGCGTCATAGGCCTGCCGCGCACCGGTACCTGCTTGCGGAAACACCGGCGTCGCAATCGTTACGTCCGCCCTGACCGCATCGAATATCGCAACGATGGTCGGTCGTACGAGAAGCGCATCCGGCAACCCCAACGGATCGGGCTTCGCCGCGGGCAGCCGCTCCATCAGCCGCACCATGTCGTGACCCAGATAGCCGAACACGCCCGACGCCATCGGCGGCAGGGTAGGGGGCAGCTCCATTCGCGTTCGCGCAATGAGGTCGCGAAGCGAAGCAAGCGGCGCATTAGCTTCGGGAACGAACGCGTCCGGCGCTTCCTGCGCGCGCAGGTTCAGTTCGGCCTTCGCGCCCCGGCAACGCCAAATGATGTCCGGCCTCAAGCCGATGATCGAGTACCGCCCGCGAATCTCGCCGCCTTGCACGCTTTCGAATAGGAACGAGTAGGGATCGGACACACCCAGTTTCATCCACGCCGAAACGGGCGTGTCCAAATCCGCGACAAGTGAACGCGCCACGATCTGCGGCGAACCGGCATCGTACGCGGCGCGAAAGGCGTCGAACGTGGGCGTCAGCTCCGTCATTCGCCGGTGTGGAATTTGGCGAACTGGGTCTCGTCGATCGAAACGCCAACATCGGCCCGGATCGCGTTGTTGAACTGTTCGACCAAATCCTCGGCAAAAACCTGGCGCAGGTTCGCACTGTAAGCCGCACGAAGTGGGTCTGTCGGCGCCTCGTCTTCATAGGTAATCTCGGTGAGCTTCGCGACCACGCGGCTCTTTCCGTCAATGACCGAACCAGTGAAAAACTGCCCTATCTTAGCCTCGCCAGCAGCTTCCATGGCATCCGGACCAAAGACCGCTTGGACGCCATACCGCGGCATCGGGTCGGTCTTGAGCGGCGCGACGCCAAACGACGATGAAATCGAAGCTATCGACTGGCCGCCGTTACCCTTTTTCACCAGATCATCGGCGATCCCGGTCAGACGTTTCGCAAGCTCTTCGTTGCGCCAGTTCGTCAGCACTTCTTCACGAACTTGGGCCAGCGGCTTACGCGCAACCGGCGTCACCTTATCCACGCGATAGAGGTAACGAACGCCGTCGCCGGTTTCGCCCACGTCGGAATCGACGCCCGTCTCTGTCGCAAAAACTTGGGTCAAGAAGTCGCCACCGGGCAGCCCTTGAACGGGCGCGCCCGCGGGATCATTACCCCGCAGGTCTACAGTGGGAATCGACTTCGCCGCGAGATTGAACTTCTTCGCTGCTTCTTCGATGGTCGCACCGCCACCAAGCGCCTCTTCGAAGTCGATCGTCAATCCGACGAGCATATCTTTCGAGCGCTCTTTGACGAATTGGTCGCGAATTTCCCCGCGAACCGCTTCGAACGTCTTGACCGTGCCCGGCGTGACGGCCAGCACGCGCAAAATCACCCAGCCGAACGCACCTTTCAGCGGATCGCTGACTTTGTTGACCGGCAGATCGAACGCCGCAGCCGGGATCGTCGTATCCGTCTTCGAGACTTCGCCAAGCTTAATGTCTTCGGGCTTGAAGCCTTCCGCAATTGCGACGGCCTCGAACGTTTGACCGGCATCCAACTTCGATTTCGCAGTCCGCGCTGCGGCTTCCGTTTTGAACCGGATCTGTTCGATCTTCCGTTTCTCGGGCGTTTCGAAATAGTTTTTGGCCCGGTCGTAGGCCTTCCGAATTTCGTCGTCGGTGACAGTCACGCGCGAAGCCACGTCTTCGTTCCGGATCGTGACGAAGGTAAAGCCGCGATACTCCGGCGTCGAATAGCGCTTGTCCGCGTGGGTGTCGTAGTAGGTCTTGAGCGCCGCGTCGGCCGGGTCGTTGATCTGTCCGGCACGTGCGGGATCGATGAGAACGTACTCCGCGACCAACCGCTGCCGGCGAAACCGGTGCAGCGCCGCTTCCATTCCCGGCGGCAAGGTGACGCCGCCCGTGACGGTCCGCACCAATTGACTGCGCAGAAGATCCGAACGCACGAGCTCGTAAAACTGCGGCTCGCTGACCTGGTTGTCCTGCAACAACTGTTGCAATTGGTTCCGGTTTACGCCGCCAGACCCGTCGGGAATGTTGGCCCGCAATATGTCGCCAACTTGATTGTTCGTGACGGTGAGGCCAAAGGCCTTCGCCTTCCCGACGATCGCGTACCGAGTTAGCATCTCGTCAAGCGCAATACGGTCCAGATCCTTTGCCTTCGCTTCCGCGGTCGAAAGCTCGACCTTGGTCTCGCGCGAAGCACGTTTCAGATAGCGGGCGAACTCTTGCTGAAACGTCTCCGGCGTAATGTTCTCGCCGCCGACCGTCGCAATCTTGGTCGTTGGCGTGAAGTCCATCCAATCCTGAATGCCGAACAGAAAGCCAAAGCTGCCAACCAGAACGAGGATGAGAAGGCCCCCAAGCCAACCTTTGGAGGACCTGCGCAGAGTGTCGAGCATGAGACGTCGTTACCAGAATTTGTGGGTTGTCAATCACGGTGAGGCGCACGCAGGTCACCCCAAACGGCGGTGCCCGTCGGCACCCAACCGAAGCGGCGTGGATACTAAGGACCGTTCATAGCGGCGGCAAGTCAGGCAAACCCTTGACCTGAAAGACCGCGGGGGCTTTCGTTCAGGCCCCTAACGCGAGGCGCAAGACCCGAGCCGTGACGACGACAAAACAACTGATTGCAGGGAACTGGAAAATGAACGGGCTACTCGCGGCAAAAGCCGAAGTGGCAGCCCTTGCCCAGGGCCTAAAGAACCACCCCGCCATGCCCGAGGTTTTGGTTTGCCCGCCTGCGACGCTTTTGCGCGCATTGATCGAAACGGTGGCCGGTACGGCGATTCGGCTCGGCGGCCAGGGCTGCCACCCGAATGCCAGCGGCGCGCACACCGGCGATATCAGTGCGGAGATGCTCAAAGACGCTGGCGCGACCTACGTGATTGCCGGCCATTCGGAACGGCGCACAGATCATAGGGAAACGAGCATCGAAGTCGCAGCACAAGCCTCAGCAACGTGGCGCGCCGGATTGTCGGCAATCATCTGCATCGGCGAGAGTGATGCTGAGCGTGCTTCCGGCCGTATGGAGGCCGTACTCGCGAGTCAGATCGAAGGAAGCATTCCAGCCAGCGCAAACACAGAAAACACCGCCGTCGCCTACGAGCCAATTTGGGCGATCGGCACCGGCAAGACGGCTTCGCTATCCGACATCGAAGAAGCGCACGCGTTCATTCGAAGCCGAATCGTCGCCAAGCTTGGACCGTCCGGTGCCGCGATCCGTCTGCTCTACGGCGGCTCGGTGAAGCCGTCGAACGCCAAGGAAATTCTTCACGCGAAAGGCGTGGACGGCGTCCTCGTCGGTGGCGCAAGCCTGAAGGCGGCGGATTTTCTGGCGATCATCGACGGCGCAAAGGTCGCTTAGAAGACAGCGTAGCCGCCGTCGATCACGAACGTGTCGCCGGAGTGGTACGCCGACGCATCGCTCGCCAGGTACACGGCGATGCCGCCGAAATCGGCCGGCTGTCCCCACCGCCGCGCGGGCACGCGAGAGATCACCTTGTCCGTGAATACGGTAGACGTTTGAGCCATCGCGGTCATGTCGGTCGCAATCCAACCGGGCAGGATCGCGTTCGCCCTAACGCCGTCGCGCGCAAACTCGACGGTGATCGCCCGCATCATCGAGATCACGGCCCCCTTTGTCGCGGCGTAGTGCTGGTTGCGGGCCGCGCCTTCGATGGCAGCCAAACTCGCGACCACCGCGAGCGATCCACCCGCATCGCCTTTCGTTGCGCGGTCGCGCATGTGACGAGCGGCCTCGCGCAACGTGAAGAACGCGCCTTCTTGGTTGACCGAAACGACCTTTCGAAATTGCTCGATCGTGATGTCGAGAAACGAACGTGAGGCAATTCCAATTCCAGCATTCGCAAACACCGCATCGACCCGGCCGAGCTTCTCGACGGCGGTCCCCATGCCGTCGACGACCTGCGCCTCGCTCGCGACGTCGACCGTTTGCACGAGCACCCGCCGTCCGGTGACCTTAAGGGCAGCCTCCGCGGCCCGGTTCTTATCCGCGTTGGTCCCCCAGATCGCGATGTCCGCACCCGCCTGGGCCAAGGCCTGCGCCATCCCGAGGCCGATCCCGCCATTTCCGCCCGTCACCAGGGCCACTTTTCCCGTCAAATCGAATGGTTTGTAGCTCATGGCTCCCTTTCACCCGCACCACTGGAGCGAGTGGAGGCGGATCGGATCGTGTGAGGCGGTCTTGCGCCGTCTGCAGCGCTCGCGCAGTTTAGCGCACCCGGTCGCGGCGCGGGAGTCGCCGCAGATCTCAACTCACGTTACGGAACAGTGCGATGCGGCTCGCGCGATTGGTGCGCTCGACATTGGTTGGAGTGTTGATCGTTGGTCTCGCCGGCTGCGCAGCCGACAAGAGCGGCGGTGGCGGGGGAGGCTGGAAGGTCGGCAACCCGTACCAGATCAACGGCGTTTGGTATTACCCGAAGGAAGACCAGTTCTACGACGAGACCGGCATCGCGTCGTGGTACGGCCAAGACTTCCACGGCAAGGCGACCGCGAACGGCGAGCGCTATGACATGAACGCGCTGACCGCGGCGCATCGCACGTTGCCGATGCCTGTGATCGTGCGGGTCACGAATCTTGAGAACGGACGCTCGCTCCGGCTGCGAATGAACGACCGCGGACCCTATGCGCGCGGGCGGATCATCGACGTGTCGCGACGCGCCGCACAACTCCTCGGGTTCCACGAAAACGGAACCGCCCGCGTCCGCGTACAGTTCGAAGGCCGGGCGGAGGTCGGCGCATCGCCCCCGCAGGACGAAGACGAAATCTCCGCAGCGCCGCAAAGCATCAAGGCTGCACCGTTAAGCTCGGTAGCCAGCAGCGAATTGGCCCCGCCACCCGGCGCAGCCACAGCGTCCGCGCGGCCACCCGCAGCCGAAGTGCGCGTCGCTTCCACGGCACCGATTGTGCCTGTCACCACCGACGGCATCGATGGCGTGGTGACCACAGTTTCCGTCCCCGCCAGCACCCAAATCTGGGTTCAAGTCGGCGCCTTCCTAACCCGCGGAAACGCTGACAGGTTGGCGCAGCGGCTAGTCTACGCGGGCGGCGCTCGCGTGACCCAATCCGCCCCAAACAGCAAACCCATCTACCGTGTCCGGTTCGGACCCTATACGACCGTGGAACAAGCCGATTCCATGTTGAACACGGTCATCGACAAAGGTCACAACGGCGCCCATATCGTCGTCGAGTAGGATTCTCATGCGTCTGATATCGCTCCTAAGCGTCATCATTTTTGCCGTTGCCGCACGCGCTTTTGCCCAACCGGCCGTAGCACCGGCGGAACTGTTTGATCCGGCAGCCTTGCAAACATCGGCGCAGTTCGCGCTGATGATGGATCACGAAACCGGCAGCATTCTGTTTTCGAAGGACGGTGATCGGCCGATGGCGCCAGCCTCCATGGCCAAGCTGATGACGGTTGCGATCCTTTTCGAGAAACTAAAGCACGGCGAGCTTCGGCTCGAAGACACGTTCACGGTCAGCGAAAGGGCTTGGCGCTTGTCGGTTGCGGGCAAGAACGAGTCCTCGAAGATGTTCGTGAGCATCGGCTCCCAGATCAAGGTCGAGGACCTACTGCGCGGCATCATCATCCAATCCGGCAATGACGCATGCACGGTCGTCGCCGAGCATTTCTCCGGATCGGAAGAAGCGTTCTCGGAGTTGATGAACGCCGAAGCGAAGAAGATCGGTCTGACGGGCTCAGTGTTCAAAAACGCGAGCGGCTTGCCGCATCCCGAAATGCGCGTCACCGCGCACGATCTGGCACGCTTGGCGTCGTACATCATCCGCGAGTTCCCGCAGTACTACACGTATTTCTCCGAGCGCGAGTTCACCTGGAACGGCATCAAGCAGGCTAACCGGAACCTGCTCCTCGGAACGTATCCTGGCGCAGACGGCTTGAAGACCGGACACACAGCGGATTCGGGATACGGTCTGGTATCTTCCGCCGTCCAAGATGGCAGGCGCTTGATCTTGGTCGTCAACGGCCTCGGCGGCGAGAACGAACGTGCAGCAGAATCGAAACGCCTCCTCGATCTAGGCTTCCGCGAGTTCCGCACGTACGCGCTGCTCAAGGCAGGCGATGTTGTCGGTGAAGCCGACGTCTGGGCAGGTGAAGTTCGAACGGTTCCGCTGGCAGTCCGGCAGCCCGTCAAGATATTGATGCGCCGCGCCTCTCGCGAAGGCCTAAAAGTGGCGCTGACATACAACGAACCCGTCATGTCGCCGGTGCAGCGCGGGCAGGAACTCGGCAAGCTCACAATTTCGGCGCCTGGGATTCCGGATACGTTTGTGCCCGTCTACGCTGGCGCTGCGGTCGATTCCGGCGGTCTCTTCACGCAAATCAGAGTTGGTGTGAAGGAGTTGCTGTCGAGCGCACCGGAGCCGCAGGTAGCCTCCGAAGCCGTCAAAATCTCTGGAGACGACGCACCCCCGCAACCGGCGAGCCAATGAGCCGCGGCCGCTTCATCACATTTGAAGGCGGGGAGGGCACCGGAAAATCAACGCAAGTCCGGTTGCTGGCCCAGCACCTGATGAAAGGCGGCTCAGACATGGTTCAGACGCGGGAGCCGGGCGGTTCCCCATCCGCCGAAGACATCCGCGCACTCCTTGTGACAGGTGCGGCCGACCGGTGGTCGCCTCTGGCCGAGACGTTGCTCTTCTACGCCGCGCGCGTCGAACACTGGCGCCAAGTCATCGATCCCGCACTTGCCCGCGGTGCCCACGTCATCTGCGATCGCTTCGCGGACTCGACGATGGCCTACCAATGCTACGCAGGCGGCCTCGACAAGCGCGTAGTGCAGGAACTTCATCGGCTCGCGATGGGGAACGCGGAACCCGATCTCACGCTTGTTCTCGATCTGCCCGTTGACGAAGGCCTGAAGCGCGCAGCCTCCCGGCGCGACGCCGAAACGCGGTTCGAAAGGAAGGGCCGCGCGTTCCACGAACGCCTGCGCGACGGCTTCCTTGAAATCGCACGCGGCGCGCCCAAACGTTGCGTCATCATCGACGCCGCCCAGAGCATCGACAACGTGCACGAAGCCGTGCGCGCAGCTATCTCGACACGACTGAGCCTCTAATGGCGCCCAGAGCCAAAGCGGCAGACGCTGAACCCACGCCCGAAAGCGATCGTATCGGTGACCTGCCGCACCCGCGCGAACGCTTCGAGCTTTATGGCCACGCAGCGGCCGCACAAACGCTGGCCACAGCGGCACGTTCCGGCCGTCTGCCGCACGCCTGGATTCTCGCGGGCCCAAAGGGTGTTGGGAAAGCGACCCTCGCCTGGCGCTTTGCGCGCGCTGTGCTCGCGCACGGTGCGAAGAACTGCCCTGACGACCTTGCTGTGCCGGCGAACAGTTCCGTTGCACGCCAGGTCGCAGTTCTCGCTCACCCGGACCTCATCGTCATTCGCCGCCCTTGGGATCACGAAAAAAAGCGATTCAAGACCGAGCTGCCGGTCGACGAGGTGCGCCGTTTGCACGGCTTTTTCTCGCGCCACGCATCTGAAGGCGGCGCACGCATCGCCATCGTCGACACGGCCGACGACATGAACCGTGCCTCGCAAAACGCGCTGTTGAAGATATTGGAGGAGCCGCCCTCCGGCGCGCTGCTGCTGCTCGTTTCGCATGCACCGGGAGGCTTGCTTCCTACCACGCGTTCGCGATGCCGCTTGCTGACGCTGCGCAGCCTTGACGCAGACGCTATGCACGAGGCGGTCGCAGCGCTTGCGCCATCCATCGACCAAAAGTCCCAAGCGCTACTGTCGGCGCTCGCCGGAGGCGCGCCTGGCCGCGCCTTGGAACTTGCAGAAAGCGACGCCTCGGCGATGTATCGCGAGATTGTGGAACTGCTGCTGACAGTGCCGCGTCTGAACGGCGCCAAGCTGTTCGGTTTCGCCGAAAAGGTCGCGCGCTCACCTGTCGAACGCGGCCTGTACTTATTTGTGAGCCTGCTTTCCCAGATTGAAGAGCGTGCGTTGCGCGGCGCGCACGCGCCCCTTGCAGATATCCCAGATGAAGACGCGCTTCTGCGACACCTGCGCGCGGTGATGCCGTTGGATCGCTGGTCCGGCCTTTGGGAAGCACTCAAGGCCGACGCTCTGCGGGCGGACGACCTGAATCTCGACAAGAAACAACTGGTTCTCAACACGTTTTTTGCTATTGAGGCGGCGTCTCAACGCTGACGCCAAGCCATGCTCGTCGATAGTCATTGCCACCTTGATTTTCCAGACTTCGGGCCTGAGCTCGACGCGGTGGTTCAGCGCGCGCGTGCCGCGGGTGTTGGCACGATGCTCACGATCGGCACGCGGCTCAGCGCGTTCGAAGGCGTGCGTGCCATCGCGGAAAGATACGAAGACATCTGGTGCTCCGTCGGTGTCCATCCGCATGAGGCGGCCGTCGAACCGTTGAATGAGGCCAATGCCTTGATTGAGCGCGCCGCGCACCCGCGCGTGATTGGGATCGGGGAAGCTGGTCTCGACTATTTCTATGAGCACAGCCCGCGCGACGATCAGATCCGCAATTTCCGGGCGCACATTGCCGCGTCGCGTGAGACGCAACTACCGTTGATCGTGCACGCGCGCGATGCCGACCACGACCTGTGTGAAATCCTTAGTGAAGAACACGGTCGCGGCGCATTCCCAGGGCTGATCCATTGCTTCTCATCGACCGCCAAACTTGCCAAGACCGCGCTCGATATCGGTTTCTACATCTCGATTTCGGGCATCGTGACGTTCAAGAAGGCCGACGAACTACGCTCCATCGTGGCGACAGTGCCTCTGGAACGGCTGCTGGTCGAAACCGACGCGCCTTATCTCGCGCCAATGCCCCACCGCGGTAAGCGCAACGAGCCCGCATTCGTAAAGAACACGGCTGACGTCGTCGCCCGCTTGAAAGGCGTGGATGCCGAGCGCCTCGAGCAAGTCACCACGGACAACTTCTTCCGCCTCTTCACGAAGGCCCGGCGGCCGGCATGAGCGCCGGCCTGAAAGTCACGATCTTGGGCTGCGGCTCGTCTGGCGGCGTACCGCGCCTCGGAGGTGCCGGCGGGGCAGGGGAGTGGGGCGCTTGCGATCCTGACGAGCCGAAAAACCGCCGCCGCCGCTGTTCCATCCTGGTCGAGCGTGGCGCGACGCGCCTGCTGGTCGACACAAGCCCCGACATGCGCGAGCAGTTGTTAAGCGCACACATCAGCAAACTCGACGCTGTCTTGATAACCCACGATCACGCGGACCAACTGCACGGCTTCGACGACTTGCGCATGATCGCGCAAAACATTATGCGCCGCGTCGATGTCTACGCCGCGCCCGAAGCGATGCGCGCGATGAAGCATCGCTTCGGATATTGCTTCAAAGACGGTGAGCGCGGCGGCTATCCGGCGATCATCGAAGATCACACGATCGACCGGCCGTTTCGTTCGTTCGCGATTGGTGACGCAGGCGACGCAATTCGGGTGCAAACGTTTGATCAGGACCACGGCACGATGGTCAGCCAAGGCTTCCGCTTCGGGCCGCTCGCGTACTCGTCCGATGTTGTTTCACTCGACGACGCCGCGTTCGAAGTTCTCAGCGGTGTCGAATGTTGGATCGTCGATGCGCTCCGCTACCGGGCACATCCGACGCATGCGCATGTCGAGAAGACGCTAAGCTGGATCGAGCGGGTGCGGCCGAAGCGCGCCATCCTCACAAACCTGCACACCGACTTGGACTACCAAACCTTGCGCCGCACCTTGCCGGACGGGGTAGAGCCTGCTTTCGACGGGATGACGATCTCGCTCTGACACGCCCGCGGCGTTTACCGAACCAGGCGCCTGCAATCCCAAGGGGAAAGCCCGCCCCATCGCCTTTACCTTGAGGGACAGTGTGTCGTTTTTCAGTTTGCCTGTGCTCTGATTCTTTGAGATAACGCACCTTGGGGTTGCGCCAGTATTCTGGCGCGAAAGTTCTTTGTGGGTTTTGGGCAGGGGATCATCGGGCAGTCGAGCCGTATGGCGCGACCTGTTCGAGATAACAGGCTAGTCCAGTTCGGACTGCGCTTATTATCTCCAACAACATCGCAACGGTTGCGGGCGCGGGGATTACTCTCGGTCGAAATCTAGGTGTTAAGCATGAAGCGGCGTGCAGCCGCTGTGTTTGTTGTGCGTTGTGGTATGAGTCGAACGCCAATGGACTTCGTCGACGGAAGGCAAGTGGTTATGGGACGTGTAACAGTCAACAGGGGTAATGGGATGACGATCGCGCGCGTTGCTGCCGCGGCAGGATTGATGCTCGGGCTCACGATGATGGTGTCCGTAGCGATGGCGCAGCCGGCGCCGGCTCCAACTCAACCAGCACCTGGTGCCGCACCCGCGACGCAGCCAGGCGCCCCGGCGACGGACCCCGCGGCCGCCCCAGTCGGCGAACCAGCACCACCCGCTATCGGGCCGGATGGTTTGCCTATCGCACCGGCGACGGATCCCGCCGCAGCCGCCCCGGCCGAAGCCGTGCCCGCGGTTGAAGAACCAAAGGGTCCTTCGATCACGCCGATCAAAATGTTCCTTGATGCGTCCATCGTCGTGCAGGTCGTGATGGTGCTGTTGCTGTTGTGGTCGGTTGTCACTTGGGCGATCATGATCTCGAAGCTGTCGTTTTTCTCGGGGCTGAACGGAACGACGAACCGCTTCTTGAGTGCGTTCCGCAGCGCCGGTTCGCTGCAAGACGCGGCGAAGGCCGCCTCGCGAAATTTCAAGAACAACTATCTCGCCAAAATGCTCATTGTCGCCGCCGAAGAAATCGGCGCTGGCAAAAAGGGCGGCGTGTCCGGCCGCGTGGCCCAGCGTATGGCGATCGTGCAAGCCGAAGCCGGCGAAGAACTTTCGTCGGGCATGGGCATCTTCGCGACCGTTGGCTCGATTGCGGCCTTCGTTGGTCTGTTCGGAACCGTTTGGGGCATCATGAACTCGTTTATCGGCATCGCCGAAACGCAGACCACGAACCTCGCGGTCGTTGCGCCCGGTATTGCCGAAGCGCTGTTCGCAACTGGCATCGGCCTCTTCGCCGCCGTACCTGCGGTTATCTTCTACAACATGTTCGCCCGCCGTATCGGCTCGTACCAAACGCGTATGGACAACTTCGCCAACGAAGTGTCGATCCGCGTCGCTCGCGAATTCGAGTAGGCGCTCATGGCGGGGAAGCGGTACGACGACAACAGCCAAATCAACGTGACGCCCTTCGTGGACGTCATGTTGGTGCTGCTGATCATCTTCATGGTGGCGGCACCGCTCGCCAGCGTGAACGTCAAAGTCGAACTGCCGCCCTCCACGTCGAAGCCCGCGAAGGTGAAAGATCCGGTCTACGTATCGTTGCAGAAGAACGGCAAAGTCTTTATCGGCGACGTCGAGGTGAACTACGGTGAGTTCTCGGCGCGCCTCGTTTCCGCCTCTGGCAACAACTACAACCGGCGCATCTTCATCCGCGCGGACAAGACGGTTCAGTACAAAGAAGTGATGCGGGTGATGAACGTGATCCAGGACACCGGCTTCTTTCAGATTGCCTTGGTGGCCGAAGATCGGCCTGCCGGTTAGTGGTGCAAGAGATCGGGTAATGGACCGCCATGGATAGGCGCACGGTTTACATCACGATTATCGCCTCCGTGCTCTTCCATATAGGGCTGCTCTACTACGTCGCCGTGACGTGGGGCATCGTGCCCAACATTCTGGAGGAACCCGAAGAGCAGGTGTTGGCCGTGGCGCCTCCGCCGCCACCTCCACCACCCCCTCCGCCGCCGCCCGAGCAGGTGGTTCAGGACAAGCCGCGCTTCCGCCCGCGCCCCGTGCCCACGCCGCCAGTCCAGGTGAAGGTGCCGCCGGTGCCGCTGAAGCCGCAGCCGCCGGCCGAGAGCACGTCGGATGCGACAACGATCCTGTCGGACAAGCAAGTAATCGACAGCCCGGTCTCGAAGCCACCGCCGCGCTACCCGCAACGCGCGCTTGAGGCGGAAAAAGAAGGCGTTGTACGTATCCAGATCACGATCAACCCCGACGGTTCGGTCGGCGATGCTGTGGTCGTATCGGCGAAGCCTTCCGGATACTTCGAAGCTGCGGCGCTCGCGGCGGTGAAACGCTGGCGTTACAGAGCCGCGGGCCGCACGATCACGGCGACGGTCGAAGTCGAGTTTAAGTTGCAGTGAGCCGAGGAGACTGAGACATGGCTGGCACAGTCGGAACCGGCGAAAGCGCAGGCGGAAAAAGAGGCCGCTACGGCGATAACGCCGAAATCAACGTGACGCCGTTCGTCGACGTCATGCTCGTGCTGCTCATCATCTTCATGGTCTCGGCGCCGCTGGCGACGATCAGCATTCCGCTCGACCTGCCGCCGCCCGACCCGAACCAGCAGATTGTCGACCCGGTCGAGCCGATTTTCGTCAGCTTGCAAGACACAGGAACGATCAACGTCGGCACGCAGAGCACTGGCGAGATCGAGGCGACGTTTGCGACGCTGTCAGCCGCGGTCACCGAGAAGACCGGCGGCGACAAGGAACGCAAGATATTCATCCGCGCCGACCAGAAGGTGATCTACGCCGACGTGATGCGGCTGATGGATGCCATCGACCAGGATGGCTACAAGAACAAGGCCCTCGTCGCCGAAGACGTCGTCGACTGAGGGGCGGCCGATACCGCAATTGCCGTTGAAGAGGCCGGAATTCCGGCCTCTTTTTTGTTTCGGTGTCCGGGCAGACCGGCTGACAACTTCGCCGCAGACCCCGCTCTTGTTCGAATCTGTCGCCCGTGACTAATCTGGCGTACGGAAATAACCGTAGCCGGAGAGCCTACATGAACATTGCTCAGACACGCCCGCGCATCTGGACGCCGCAAGTCATCGTGCTGTCGATAATCGTGCACGCGCTTGTGCTCTACTACGCGATCGTGGCGTTCAACATCGTGCCGATGCCGACACCTTCGACCTACGAGCCGCCTACGTTTGAAACAGTCGTTTTGCCGCCGAAGCCTCCGGTGATCATCGAACCCGAGAGGCTTGAACCGCGCATCCGGCCGCGCCAGCCCACCGCTCAACCGGTGACACCAACGGTGGAACCGCTTCGATTGCAGCCGCAGCCGCCGGCGGTTTCGACGGCGAACGCCGGCACGCTCGTGCTTAACCAGCCGATCGAAGAGCTTCCTATCGTCCAGGGCTTGCCACGCTATCCACGTATCGCCCAAGACCGCCAAGTCGAGGGCAAGGTGCGTCTAACGATCACTATAATGCCGGACGGCAGCGTGCGCGACGTTCGCGTCATCGGCGCACGGCCGAACGGTTACTTCGAGGCGGAAGCGGTTCGTGCGGTGCAGGGCTGGCGCTACAAACCGTCCAACGTCATCCGCCAGAACGTGATCGTCGACATCGACTTCGTGCTGACTTAGTTCAAACAAACGGCCCCACCAAAGCTGCCGCCGCGATGATGCCGTAAGCCACGCGGCGGTAGAGTTGCTCGGACGCACCGTCGAACCACCGGCTGCCGAGCCAAACACCCGCGACCGCCGCCGGTGCGCAGACCAGCGTGAGCAACAGCACGTCACGCGTCAATAATCCTTGCACGCCGAAGATGGCCGCCGACGCGACGTCGATAACGAAGAAATAGCAGATCACCGTCGCGCGCACCGCAGCCGAACCGTCGTCGCCGGCCAGGTAGTAGAGAACGATCGGCGGCCCGCCGACGCCCGACGCACCGTTCGCGACGCCCGACAGCACCCCGGCTGCCCCAAGGCCCGCTGCAGTCTTGGGCCCATGCCGTCTGACTTGAAATGCGATCAAGACCAGGAACAAAACGATCAGCAGCGAAACCCCGATCCGCAGCGTCTGACCGGGCACCGTCGTCAGCAGCCACGCACCGGCCGCAAGACCTGGCAGAGCCGCCGCCGACATGACGCCGATCTCACGCCACACGACAAGCCGCATGGCGCCCGGAAGCAACTGAAACGACAGCGCCACCTCAAGCAGGATCACAAGCGGCACCGCCTCGGTCAGCGGGTAGAGCGCGGCCAACGACGGCGCCAGAACCATCGCCGATCCGAATCCCGAAAACCCGCGCAACACACCGGCGAAGGCGACCAGCGCGGCCGCAACCGCCGTCGTTGGCGTCATCAGCGGCATCAAAAGTTCAAGCATCGTCCCCCGGCGCACTTCGGCAAGCCCGATGTCAGCACGCAAAGCCCCGGCCCGTCGATACACCAAACCACGTCTTCACCGTTGAATCGGAACAGCCTGGCCCGATACTGTTGCGCCAAATGCGATGCGGAGATTGCCAATGACGGCGGAACTAGCGCCAGGACGCGAATGCGGCGGCTGCACCGCGTGCTGCAAGGCGCTGAAGATAGACGTTCCCGCACTGCGCAAGCCTGCAGGCGTTTTGTGCCCGAATTGCTCGGGCGGTGGCTGCAGCATCTATGAGACGCGGCCCGCGCCTTGCCAGACATTCTTCTGCCTTTGGCGGCGCGTGGGCACGATGCCGGACGACCTCAGGCCCGATCGGATCGGCGTGATCTTCTCGATTGAGTCCGTGAACCCACCGCAAAACCCATTCGAGAAACAGTTTGTGATCGCGCGCGCCGTCAACGGGCTCGCCGACCTGGACAGCCCCGCCGCCCGCGCCGCGTTGCAAACGTTCATCGAACGCGGCGACCTGCCCGTGTGGCTCAGCTTCCAGCAGGAGCGCCGCTTGCTGCACCCTTATCCGGCGCTACGCGATGCAATCCTGCGACCGGCCACGCCACCGCCGGAGCTCGCGGACGAGGTGCGCCTGTGGCGCGAGCGGTTGGGTGTCGGCACGGCCTAGTGCGGCACGCGAGGCCGCTGCGCTGCACGCTCGCCCAGCGCCGCCGTCAGCGCAAACGTCGTCATCCGGACCTCATCCGACGCGCCGCTACGTCCGCACATCGAACAGCGGAACCGCCGTTTGAAGTCGAGCAACTTCGTCGCCGGATGCGCCATCTTCGCGAGCTGCTCCGGTAGCAGCGCGGTCTTATGCCCGCAACTGCACTTGAGGTTGACGCCCCGCGCGCGCTCGACGAGCGTGCCAACTGTCATCGGCTTTGATGGGATCGCGGACATGCCGCCAAGCTTATCCGTTTGGCCCCATCGCCGCCATCCGTTGACGCAGGGTAAATCGGCCGCGCCGGGGAAGGGGAGGGACCTGGCTTTTCGAAGGCGCGTGCTAGGGTCGCTTGACCGTTATTCCTATAAGGAGACAGAACCCATGGCGATCGACTTCCAAATCCCTGCCGAAGCCAAAGCAATCCGCGAGCGCATCCGCAAATGGGTGCAAGACGAATGCGTGCCCGCCGAGAAGCGCCTCATCGACGGTGAAGATTACAAACAAGTCCTGGGCGAACTTCGCAAGAAGGCACGCGCACAAGGGCTCTGGTGTCCGTTCATCCCGAAGGAACACGGCGGCATGGGCCTCGGCCCACTCGCGAACGCGCTGGTCCAGATGGAACTCGGCGAGAGCTACCTCGGCGCGCTGTCGATGAACACGCAAGGCCCTGACGACGCCACGATGCTCACGCTGCTGGAACACGGCACGCCGCACCAGAAAGAGAAGTTCCTCAAACCCCTGCTGAACGGCGAAAAACGCATTTGCTACTCGATGACGGAAAAGGCCGCCGGCGCCGACGCGACGGGCATGCAAACGCGCGCCGAGAAGAAGGGCAATGACCGCTATGTGCTAAACGGCGAAAAGTGGTTCTCGAGCGCCGCCAGCGTCGCCGACATCGCGCTTGTCATGGCCAAGACCGATCCTGACGCCCCGCGCCATCAGCAATACTCGACGTTCCTCGTCGAACTCCCGAACCCCGGCTACAAGATCAAGCGCAACATTCCGACCATGGCGCTCGAAGGTCCGCTCTCGCACATCCTGGGCGGTGGTCACGCGGAGATCGAGATAACGGACCTCGAAGTGCCAGCCGAAAACCTACTCGGCGGCGAAGGCAAAGGCTTCGCAATGGGCCAGCACCGACTGGCGTACGGACGACTGCGTCACGGCATGCACAACGTCTCCATGGCCCAACGCGCGCTCGACATGGCGGTGAAGCACGTAACCGAACGCACCACCTTCGGCAAGAAACTGGAGGATCGGCAAGCCGTGCAGTTCATGCTCGCCGACTGCGCCAGCGACCTTTACATCGCACGCCTCATGCTGATGCACATAGCTTACAAGGCCGAACACAAGATGGACCTGCGCCAAGAAAACGGCATCGCAAAAGTCTACCTTGCGAACATGGTCCATCGCGTCGTCGACACGGCGATCCAGCTTCACGGCGCGCTCGGCTACAGCCGTGATTTGCCGTTGGCGGCTTGGTACACGCACATCAGAAGCCAACGCCTGGTCGATGGTCCTGACGAAGTGCACCGCTGGACGACCGGCCGCAACGTGATCAAGGCCTACAAAGCCCACGGCACCACGGCCAGCGCCTGCGGCGGCGATTTGCTTTAGCCGCGATCACCCGATGCGGCATCCTGCATGCTCCGGCGCGATTCGTGTGCGCCGGTGCATCCAGGAGCCGTCTTCATGTTCGACGCGATCGGGTTTGAGATCCTCAAAGCGCTCATCGGCCCCGTGGTCGCGGTTGGCCTCGCCTGGCTTGTCGGCAACAAACTCAGCTCCGAATGGGCGCTGCGCCAGCGCCGCCGGGAAATCAGCCTGGCCAG
Source organism: Micropepsaceae bacterium (assembly GCA_046153995.1). Taxonomy (GTDB): domain Bacteria; phylum Pseudomonadota; class Alphaproteobacteria; order Micropepsales; family Micropepsaceae; genus SZUA-430. The sequence goes on along the minus strand of JBJXEH010000049.1, from coordinate 25,956 downwards.
CGTCGCGGAGTTCTACCGGCTCTACGGCGAGTTCTTCGCGCTCTGGAAGCTGTGCAACTACGCGTTCCGCGACGCCGACCACGAAACTGAGGACGCCACGCTCTGGGACCTCATGCGCCGCGCCGCCGCGCTCGAAGCGAACGTCGAGGCGATCCTGTTGCGCATCGCGAGCGAACTGACGCTGACGGACGCCGACATCCGCACGCTGGGCCTGTTCCGCCAAGGCGTGCAGCTGCTGCGTCAATCGATCGTGAAGCAGCGCATCCTGGGCTGGAGCTCGTCCGAACACCGCGAGTACCAAGCCTTCAAAGGCTTCTCGGTTGGCACGGCCGCGCTGGCCGCCGGAGTAGGGTCAGGCAAGCAGCCAAGTGTCGACACGGCACAGCGCCAACTGCGCGAGATCACGCACAACAAATGGAGCAAGGAATGGCTCGCCAAGATCGCGCGCCGCGATGAAACGCCAGTGCAAGCCGAACTCGAAGCCGCAACCGTCGATGAGGAATGAGAAAACTGGGGTGACCAGGAAACCGCAGATTCCCAAGCCTAGAGACTTCGAATTGCTCATAATACATATTATGCGATAAAGATATCAAGGAACGGCAGATATCCGCCGAAAATAAGCTTTGCGCCCTGCTTCCCGCTGTTCCCACCGCGCCGGCTTCGCTACGACCGCTGATATCACCTCAAGAGCTTAGCGAGCCGCCCATGGATACGCCTGAGGACCTCAAAAGCATCGACGCGCTGCTTGCCATCATGACCCGGCTGCGCGCACCGCAGGGTGGGTGCCCGTGGGACGTGGAGCAGACATTCGCGACTATCGCCCCATACACCATCGAAGAGGCATACGAGGTCGCCGACGCGATCGAGCGGAATGACCTAGCCGCGCTGAAGGACGAACTCGGCGACCTGCTGTTCCAGGTCGTGTTCCATGCCCAGATCGCAGCGGAGGCGCGCGCCTTCACGTTCGCCGATGTGGTGGAAGCGATCTCGCAAAAAATGCTGCGCCGCCACCCGCACGTGTTCGGGAGCGCGGACGTGAAAACCGCCGAGGCCCAAACCATCGCATGGGAGGAGCATAAAAAGCGTGAACGCGCGACACGGCCCGATAAGGGCGCCAGTATCCTGGACGACGTGCCACTGCCCTCCCCTGCCCTGACCCGCGCTTTAAAACTCCAGAAACGAATGGCGTCGGTCGGCTTCGATTGGCGCGAGCGGGCGCCCATCCTCGACAAGCTGAAGGAAGAGATCGGCGAACTTACCGCCGAGATCGACGCCGGCGCGCCGAAGGCAAAGCTCGCCGACGAGTTGGGCGACATCCTGTTCGTCTGTGTGAACCTGGCGCGGCATCTGGACGTCGACCCCGAAGAGGCGCTGCGCGGCACGAACGCAAAAGTCGTCCGCCGCTTCAAGCACGTCGAGCAGACGATCAAAGCGCGCGGCGAGAAGCTAGGCGGAGTTTCGCTCGAAGCAATGGATGCGCTTTGGGACGATGCGAAGCAGCTGGAGCGCGGCGCCTAACCAAGCTTAGGGACTGCGTCTGCGAAGGGCCCTTGCCTCCTGCTGCATCGCGAACAGGCCCGCGAGCACGATGAGTGCCGTGCCAATGAGTGCGATGTCGTTCGGTCGTTCGTTCCAGAGCAAGTAGCCGTAGAGCGTTGCCCAGACAACGGCGGAGTAGCGGAACGGCGAGACGACCGAGACTTCGACGTCGCGGAACGCGATCACCACAAAGACGATGCCGAGTGTCACGAGGATCGCCGAGGCGGCCAGCATCGTGACGGCGTTCGTCGTCAGCGGTGCCCAGGGTTGCGGTTCCAGCCCTGCAAATCCCAACGCGCAGACAGCGACAGTGCTTGTAAACGTGACCACGCCGGTTGGCACGTTCGGATCGATGAAGCGCGTGATGAGATCGCGGGCGGCGACCAGCAACGACATGATGAGAGCACCGGCGACGTGGATGCTGATGCCGTTGGCCGTTGGTTGCGCGACGAGCACGACGCCCACGAAGCCCACCGCGACGGCGAGCCAGCGCGAGCGTCCGACGGCTTCACCGAGCAGGACCGCAGACATCACTGTCAGGATCAACGGTGTCACCTGCGAGATGACGGTGATTTGGCCAAGCTGCAAATGCGGCAACGAGATCAGAAAGAACACCGCGACCGCGCCTTCGATCACGCCACGGATCACGACCAGCGGGCGCAGCACCATGTACCATTTGCGCCAACTCACCGTCGCGACCAGGATCGCGCCGACGAGGTAGACCGCCATCATCCCACGCACGGCCATGATCTGGCTTGGCGCCAGCGTTTCGCCGGCAAGCTTCACGATGCTGTCGCTCATCAGGAACAAAGCCTGCGAGATCAGCATCGCAAATATGCCGCGCATGTTCGCGGCGCTGGTCGGCCGAGCCCCCACGACTTCCCCCCTCGTTCCGCAAATGTTGCATGAAGCCGCGGGCGGCGCGATACCCAGCGAAGTTTACAGGTCGCGCGGCGTTTACTATGCGGTCAGTAGCCCGGCGGCTGCATCGTCGTGATTGGCGTGCGGTAGCCCATGTTGTCGATCGTGCGCTTTACGTCCACGTCCGGTGGGTTGTCTGCGCCTGAGCCCGGCGCTCGTGCTTCCAAGTCCTTCGCGGTGAAATCCATGCGCGCATCGTAAGTGCGATCGACCTGGTTGCGCAGCCGTTGTTGCGCTTCGTACCAGCGGTTCTTGCCCGACGTGTTGTGGCAGGAGGCGAGTTCTTCCGTGCTCGACGCGCCCCACCGCCGCTCGATGCAATCGTACGGGTCGAACGATAGACGAAACAGGCGGTCCACGACCTCTTGGTAACGCAACGTCACCCGGCGTCCGGCCGAATTCGTATAGACGACGGTGCATACATCCGCCGCATACGCGTAGGCTTTCTGCAAGTCTTCCCGCAGGTTCAAGCCGTCGTAAGACATGCGCTCATCGCGCTTCATCCACATGCCGATCAAGCGTTCCATGTCGTCGCGGAAGGCGCGGAACGCCGTCTTTATCCGGGCATCGCGCGACGGCGTGGAGTAGACTTCCCACTCCATGCTGTCGGTACCGTAGATGTTGACCGGTAGGCGTTCGGGATGCGGTTTGCGGTCGACACCCGCCTCAATCGCCATCTCGACGAAGCGCTGACGGTCGTAGAGGTCGTTGCAAAGCGTCTTCATTGTCGCTTTGAGTTCGGCAAGCGGGTTGAAGCTCACCTTGCCGCCGGCCATGGCGATGCGGACGTATTCGTAGAAGCCAACCTCAAGCCCGTTGTAGCTGAACTTCCCGTTGCGCCAGTCGTCGCGCGGATTCGGGTTGACGTTGCCGTAGAACTGCTCCGTCGAATAGTCGGCGATCTGATTGTTCTTGGCGATGGTAATACGGCCACGCTCCATGCGGATCGGGCGGAAATTCTTGAAACCCGCGCCCATTGCCGGCAGGTCGCGCCCGAACTGTGCGCCGAAGACACTGCGCGTCAACGTGAAGTCTGGGTGCGCATCCATGTAGTAGACGCGGCCGTCTTCGCCGACTTTGTAGACGAGCGCGACGTGGCCGTTCACGTCGTAGATCGCGGTGCCCGGGCGGATCGAGCCCGGCTGAATCTTCACAGGGTAGAGATCGGTGAGCGGACTTTCGTCCATGTCCGGACCAATGCGATAGGTCGCCGAGGAAACGGCGTCGCGTACCCAGTTGATGACGGTGCGCCCGTTCTCGCCGCCGGTGATGTGGCTGCGCCCGCCCGCGCGATTGCCTTTCGTCGAGAAGCGCACGTCGCCACCGCTGCGCGGGGAAACACCGTTCACGAACGTGAAAGGCAACCCGTTCTTCCACGCGTAGTACGCGCGCAGCATATAGACGAGATCGGCGCAATCGGCGTTGAAGTTGATGCCGCGGCCGTCGGTACCGCGATAGGGATTGGCGGCCGAGTTGATGCAGTCGTCCGGCGTTTCGCAGCCACTTTCGCCGATCTTCTGGATGAAGTCGGAATAGCCGCGCTCATCCTCGTCGGTCCATTCCGGCTTGGTCACGCGCCAGGTCTGGTTTGCCCACGCAGGGCTCGCCCAAATCACGACAACCAGAGCAAGAATTACACGCAACAACATACTGTTTCCTGGGCCGCGAGGGAGTGCTGCTGACTGTCGCGAAAATTCGCTCTTTGCGCAATTCCCCCTCGCGGTTCTGCCGTGGAAGAACGTGCCGAAAAGTGGCGACTGGTGACCAGATACCGCACTTGCCATGGTCAATGCGCCAGAGAGGCGAATGGTTCCTAAAAAACTCCCGCGCGCGGTTAACTCCAGCGCAGCCCCGAAGGCACGGGAATATCGTCGATCGAAACACCCGACAGTTCGATGAGCCAGAACATCGCCGCCCAAACGATCAGCGCGACAACCAACGCCCACGCGGCCTTGCGCCCCAATCGTGCCTGCGTGGGCGCCGATGGTTCGGTTCCCGGGACCACGTGGCCGTCCTCAATCTGCGAACGCACGCCTACTGACAGCATCGCGATGAAGGCGAGCCACCACGTAATCGAAATCACCATCAATGAGCCGGCAATGCCCATCGGTTCAAACCTGCTCAAGCTCGATCAGCGTGCCGTTGAAATCCTTGGGGTGCATAAAGATCACGGGCTTGCCGTGCGCGCCGATCTTGGGTTCGCCCGTGCCTGTGATCGTGGCCCCTTTCGCGAGCATCTGGTCGCGGGCGGCAAGAATGTCGTCCACTTCATAACAAACGTGGTGGATGCCGCCGGAGGGGTTCTTCTTCAGGAAATTCGCGATCGGCGATTTGTCGCCGAGCGGCTCCAACAGCTCGATTTTCGTGTTCGTCAACTCAACGAAAACGGTGGTGACGCCGTGATCGGGCTGGGGCACCGCTTCCGAGACTTTTGCGCCCATCACGAAAGTCGAGCGGTAAATCTCCGCCGCGGCCGCGATGTCCGGAACGGCGATGGCGACGTGGTTTAAGCGGCCGAGCATGTGACGATCCTGTTTGTGCAATTGCGAGCATGCGGAACGTAGTTCGAACGGCCATTGACGGCAAGCGCACCTTGGCGCGTGGGTAGCTATCCCCTATCAAGCCTGAATGTTCCGCCTTCTGCAGATTCTGGGCACGCTTGCCGTTAACGCCATTCCGCTTGCCGGCGTGATTTGGCTGGGGTGGAGCGTGTTCGAGGTGTTGCTGCTCTATTGGTTCGAGAATGTGGCGATCGGGGTTGCGCATGCGGCGCGGCTCGCTATCGCCACGCGGACGAACAACGTTTCCGACGGCTGGCAGACCACAACATTCTTCGCCATGCACTACGGCATTTTCACGTTCGTGCATGGCGTTTTTGTGCTCGTCTATTTCGGGATTGTAAGCGGCGGGTTGGCGGGTTTCAGCGGTGGACTTTTGTTGCCCGTGGTTTCGATCTTGGCCTGGCAAGCGGTGCAGCTGTGGCTCGACGCGGCGTACTCTGAAGGGTTCAAAGGGCGCGCACCGGCAGAGATGATGTTCGAGCCCTATCCGCGTGTGTTTGCACTGCACATTGCGGTGATCCTGGGCGGCTTTCTGATCGGTGAAATGGGTTCGCCGGTTTGGGCACTCGTCGCACTTGTGGTCGTGAAGACACTCAGCGACCTCTTCATCGGCCTGATCTTTACGCCAGGCGGGCGAACTCCGGCGGAAGTCCTCGCCGCGTTAAGGAAGTCGAGGGACTGACGGCCGCAGCGGGACCAGCGCTTGGCTTGTGAAACTATGGGCCGCATGGTCTTTTGGCGCCCGTTTGGCGCCCAAGCGCGCGTCTTGAGGAAGAAATCTCATGGATATCGTCTTTCTGGCCGGCATCGTCATCACGGTCGTCACAGCCGTTCCGGTGCTTTGGCAGCTGACGCGAAATCACCCGCGCGGCCTCTTCATTCTGTTCTTCGCCGAGATGTGGGAGCGGTTCTCCTACTACGGCATGCGCGGCCTGCTGATCTTCTTCATGACGCAGCACTTCCTGTTCGAGGACGGTGTCGCCCAGCGGCAGTACGGAGCCTACACGTCGCTCGTTTACCTGATGCCGCTGATCGGTGGGTTGCTGGCCGACCGCTATCTGGGGACACGCAAAGCGATTGCGTTCGGCGCGATCCTGCTCGTGATGGGCCATTTCACGATGGGCATCGAGGGTAAGCCCGCACAACAGATATTGGTCCACCAGGGCCAAGAATATGTCTTCGACGTCCAGGGTCGCATGGAGGCGCGGAATGTCGGCTTGATCGTCGATGGCAAGAAGTACGGCTATGGCGCGAGCTCCGAAGGCGGGCTGGAAATCAAAGGTCTGCCGGAAGGGGCTTCCCTGCCGTCGATCCTGCCGAAGGGCAGCTTCGAGTTGAAGGTCAAGCGCGACTCCGAGATTTACACGCACATCTTCTATTTGGCGCTGGCGCTCATCATCATGGGCGTCGGATTTTTGAAGGCCAACATCTCGACGATCGTCGGGCAGCTCTACGAGAGGGGCGACCCGCGGCGCGACTCGGGCTTCACGCTCTACTATTACGGCATCAACCTCGGCGCGTTCTGGGCCGCGATCGCTTGCGGCTACTTGGGCACGAACATCGGCTGGTGGGCCGGCTTCGGCGCGGCCGGCGTCGGCATGCTCCTTGGCTTCATCGCATTCGGCTTGGGTAAGCCGTGGCTCGACGGCAAGGGTGAGCCGCCAAATCCTGAGATGTTGAAAAAGTCCGTCTTGGGCCCGATCAACGTCGAGTGGTTCATCTACCTGCTCGGCCTTGCAGGCGTGGCGTTTGTGTGGGTCGTCGTTCAGCGTAACGAAGCGGTGGGCATGATGCTCGCCGGTGGCTCGTTCTTGGTCCTCGCCTACTTGGTGGTCTTCATGATCACGCAGTGCACGTTCGTGGAGGCGCAGCGGCTGATCTTGGCGCTCATACTCGTTGCCGCATCGACCGTGTTTTGGACCCTGTTCGAACAGGCCGGTTCGTCGCTCAACCAGTTCGCCGAGCGCAACACGATGCTGCAGGCGGGTGAGGTCTCGATCACCGCCGCGCAGACGCAATCGTTCAATGCGGGCTTCATCTTGATATTGGCACCGATCTTCTCAGCACTCTGGGCCTATCTCGGGCGCTTCAACCTGGACCCAAATCCGGTGTTGAAGTTCGGGCTTGCGCTTCTGCAAGTCGGCGCGGGCTTCTTCGTGCTCGTCTGGGGCGCGCAGTTCGCGGACGCGAGCTTCAAGGTGCCGCTGATCTTCCTGGTGCTGACTTATCTGCTTCACACAACGGGTGAGCTCTTCCTCTCGCCCGTGGGTCTGTCTCAGATGACACGGTTGGCACCGGCGGCGGTCGCCTCGACGATCATGGCGACGTGGTTCCTGGCGTCGTCGTGGGCGCAGTATCTGGGCGCTATGGTTGCGGAACTCACCGCTACCGAAACCGTTGCCGGTCAGGTGCTCGACCCCGGTAAGGCGTTGCAGACTTATGTGCAGGTCTTCGAAATGATCGGACTGTGGGGCGTAGCCCTTGGTGCGGGTCTCATCGTGCTATCGCCGATCCTTCGCTATCTCGCACACCCCGAAAAGAGCAGTGGCCGCGTGGCGCAGCCCGCCGAGTAACGACGGTCACTCGTTCATCTTGAGCGACAAGAACATGAACGCCGCGGAACTCCAGGTTTCGCGGCGTTTTTCGTTTGATGAATGAACCGCTCGTGAACGCCGGGTTTCGGTTCGCTTCAGGTGAGGCCTGTCAACCTCCTGCGCATTGAAGGTGGCACTCAACCCAGCGCCATCGGCTTTGCAAACAGGAGGTTTCCATGAAGCTCAAACTTGTTCTCGCCGGCGCTTTGTTGACGCTCGGTCTCGCCGCTCCCGCTTCGGCGTCCCATCCCGGCTGGCAGCCGTGGGATTTGCTAGGTACGCGCGTCGTGAACCGTCATGCGGAGCGCGACGTGGTTCCGGCCTACGGCCACCGCCACTATCGCCAGATCAAGATCTGCGCGTATCAGCGCCCGATCCGGTTCTATGACCTCGACGTTTCGTTCCGCAACGGCGGGCATCAAGACCTCGCGGTTCGTGCAGTGTTAAACCCAGGCCAATGCACGCGCTCGATCGACCTTTATGGTCACCGTCGCGACATCCGCTTCGTAACCATGGCTTACGAGACGCTCGGTTGGCATCGCGGATCCCGCGCATTCGTCCGCGTTTACGCCCGCTAGCCGAGACGGGCGCCGCAGTCCCCTCCTGCGGCGCCTTTCCCTTTTCTTACAGCCGGCTCGTGAAGCGGACTTCCGTGGAGCCGGCCGGCATTGTGACGAAGTCGCCGTCGCGGCCGACGTGCAGGGGCCCCGAGAAGATTTCCCGCGCGCGCCCTAAGAACGGGCCTTCGAGCGCCGACAACGGCAGCGGCGGGACGATGTGATAGAGCAGCAGCGCTTTCACTTTCGCCTTCGATGCAATCTCGGCCGCTTCCTCCGGTGTCGTGTGATAGTCGAGAATGTCGTGCATGATCTTGGCGATGTTCTGACGCCCGCCTTTTGTTGCGGCATCTCCGATCAAGCCAACGAGTTTCGGCGACAGCGCTTCGTGCACGAGCAAGTCGACGCCGGTGGCGCGTTGTTCGACGGCAGCCGACTTCTTCGTATCGCCGCTGATGACGGCGACGCGGCCCTTGTAGGTGATGCGGTAGCCGACGGCCGGTTCGACGGGGGCGTGTTCCACCTTGAACGCCTCGATCGTCAGGCCGCCTTCGTCGAGCACGGTCGCGTTGCCTGCGGTATCGAGTTCGAACGCCGCTGCGACGCCGCCGAAGCCGGCGGAGGGCGCGATTGCCTCGCCGTGATGAGCGGTGCGGTAGCCCTTGTCGGCTGCGTAGGCCGCGTTGAAACCGTTGACGACAGCATCAACCCCTGTGGGGCCGTGCACCGGCAAGGGGGCGGCATTGGCAGCCCCAACCCAGCGCTGAAGCATCATCTCGCCGAGGCCGTCGATGTGGTCGGAGTGGAAATGCGTGAGCAGCACGCGCTCGATTCTGCCAGGTTGCAGCCCCATGCGTGCGAGTGTGCGCACGCCGCCGGTGCCGGCGTCGACGACGAACGTGCGTTTGCCTGCGATCACCACGACGCAGGGGCCGCTGCGGTCGGCCGCCGGCATCGGAGCGCCTGCGCCGCACAAGCCGACATGAAGACCTTCGGGTAACTCGGCGACGACGTCGGTCGCCATATTCCGTTCCAAGACACGCTGCATCAGCGCGAGCGCAATCTCGCCGCGGAGGACATATCCCGCGCCGCCTGCGAGGGCTGCGAGCAGTAGTAGCCCCAGGAAGAAACGTCTCATGCCATCACCCCTTGACCTTGTTGGTATATAGTGACACTTCTAGTGTCACTATATCAAGCCCCTGGAGCCCCGCCGATGAAACTCCTGCGCACCCCCGACAGCCGGTTCGCCGGCCTCCCCGATTTTCCGTTTGCCCCGCACTATATGACGATCCGCGATGCGGATGGGACGGAGTTGCGGCTGCATTACCTCGACGAGGGGCCGCGGGATGCGGCGCCGGTGTTGCTGATGCACGGCGAGCCGTCGTGGTCGTTTCTCTACCGCAAGATGATCACCGGACTCGTCGCCAAGGGCCATCGGGTGGTCGCGCCCGATCTGATCGGCTTTGGCAAGTCTGACAAGCCGACGGAACAGAGCGATTATGCGTTCGAACGGCATGTCGGCTGGATGAGCGACTGGCTCACGAGGCTCGACCTAAAGAACACTACGTTCTTCGGACAGGATTGGGGCGGCTTGATCGGGCTTCGCTTGGTGGCGGCGTTTCCGGATCGGTTTGCGCGCTTCGTGGTGGCGAATACGGGGCTCCCAGTGGGCACCGGTATGACCGAGGGATTCCAGCAGTGGCTCACGTTCAGCCAGTCGGTGCCGGAGCTGCCGATCGGGGAGATCGTTGCGATGGGCACGAAGAAGGGTCTTTCCGACACCGTGAAGGCTGCCTATGTGGCGCCATTTCCGGATGAGACTTACAAGGCCGGCGCGCGGCGCTTCCCTGCCCTCGTGCCGGTGACGCCGGAGCACGGCTCCGTCGCCGAGAACAAGGCGGCTTGGGAGGTGCTCTCCCGCTTCTCAAAGCCGGTGCTCACGCTCTTCAGCGACTCCGATCCGATCACGAAGGGCGGCGAGCGCGTGTTCTTGGATCGCGTGCCGGGCACGAAGGGCCAGGCGCATACTATCATCAAGGATGCTGGCCACTTCCTGCAGGAAGACGCGCCGGACGAACTGGTGGCTCACATTCATCGCTTTATAACGGGGACGCAGTCATGAAGGTCGAGAACGCGGTATATCCGAAGGGCGAGCAACTCAGCGAGGTCATTGCGAAGGGTTCGAACGGGCCGATCGTCATGGTCAACCTGCTCAAGTTCAAGGGCAAGTCGGCGTACAAGGACGGTCGCGCCGACGATGCGACGGGGCGCGAGGCGTATGACCGCTATGCCGAGGAGATGTTGCCGTTCGTGAAGGCGCATGGCGGGCGGGTGATCTTCGTCGGGCCAGTGAAATCGCTTGTCATCGGCAACGTCGAGGAGACTTGGGACGCGGTGGCGCTTGTCGAGTATCCCTCGTCGGAGGCGTTCGTGAAGATCGCCATGTCGCCGGATGTTGCGCGGTTCGGTGTGCATCGCGAGGCAGGCCTTGCGGGGCAGCTTCTCATTCAGTGCACGCAAACGGCGTCCTGATGCTCACGCGAACGCCATCCTCGCTTTCCGTCGCGGCGATCGCGATCTTGGGGATCATTAATCTCGGGCGCGGCAGCATCCATCTGTTCGCTCCCGATGGGGGGCTAGAGATGATCGCTTCGCTCGACATCTCGCAGTCGACTGCGTTGCTCCTTTCATTCATCGGGGCCGTGGGCGCGGGCCAGCTGACGATGGCGCTGGTCGATTTTGCCGCCGCGGCGTTCTACCGGCCCTTCGTACGGTCTTTGTTGCTGATTCACACGGCGCAGGCGGCGCTCGCTGTGTTCTTGCTCTTCGTGTGGCGGCCCCTGCCCCACGCCGTGCCCGGGCAATGGGGTGCGCTGGCGGCGCTTGTCGCGATCGGCCTTGTTGCGGCGCTCGAACTCTCACGGAAGAAAGATGCTGCAGAGTAGGGACAAACTCAGCGACGGTCGCCGCGTCCGCGGCGCCGACAACCGGCGCAAGATCGTCACGGCGCTGCTCAAGCTCATCGAAGGCGGCAACGTCGACCCCAGCGCGGAGCAGGTGGCGAGGGAAGCGGGCGTCGGATTGCGCACCGTGTTCCGGCACTTCGCCGATATGGACAGTTTGCACGCTTCGATCTCCGAGCTGATGACGGCGGAGATTCGGCCGATTATCGAGCAGCCGTTCACGGCCGCGGATTGGCGCGGCCGGCTCGACGAGTTGATCGAGCGGCGGGCGCAGATTTTCGAACGGCTCTTGCCGTTCAAGATCGCAGGCGATGCGCACCGGCATCGCTCGCCGTTTCTGACCTCCGAGCACAAGGCGCTGGTCAAGATGCAGACGCAGGCTTTGCGCAGCGTGCTACCGGCGAAGTTCGCGGGCGACAAGCCGTTGTTTGTGGCGCTCGATCTCGTGCTCAGTTTCGACGCATGGAAGCGGCTCCGGCACGATCAGGGTGTCGCCGCCCGGGAGGCGCGTTCGGCGCTGCGTTTGGCCGCTTCCGCGTTGACCTCCTCCGAGCCCGGCCGATAAGGCCTGCAGCGCGCGGGGACAGGCGGTAGTGCGGCCTCCGGCAAGCTCGCGAAGAAGCGGCGCATGTCGCGGTCGCAGAGGATCGCGTCCTGGCCTGCTTGGACCAGCGCGTCGACGTTCGAGTCCGCAATCGTGAGACCCGTCGGGATCGCCGCGAGCTCTTTACGCTTCTCGTCGTCGGCGAGGTCGGCAAGCGAGACGTGCGCGAAGTGCGGCACCACCTTGCGGCAGGCTGCGGGCTTGCCGTCGGCGCCGGGCGGGCAGCTACGGCGGGCGAACGCGGCAGCGAGCCGGTCCGTCATTTCGCGGGCGTGTATCAGCGTTTCGAAACCGTAACGATCGATGGCGGTCGATGTCACTGCACCCAGCACGCGGAACATGCTGTCGAGATAGGGCACATCGGTGAGTTCGCGGTCGGGTTCGGCTTGACCGTCCACGCTCACGACGAGCACGTGCTGGATGCGCTTCATCCGTTCGTCTTCGGCGCTGCCTTCGCTGACCGGCGCCAGCAACTGGATAAAGCCGCGGAGCGCGAGGTTGTCGGAGACGCCACCGTCGAGTAGGTGGACATAGGCGCTCTTGCGTTTGTCGAGGTACGACGTCGCAAGGTTGGCGAGATGGCGGCGGCGCGAGAGTTCGTCGTCGATGCCCGCATAGGCTTCAATCCACTTCGGCCGGGTGCACGACTGCGTGTCATCGTGGGCGTAGTTGCGCAAGCTGATCGGCGTGAACAGCACCGGAAATCCGTTCGACGCGGCGACCGCGCGGGCGACCGGGTAGGACGTGATGTCGGAGCAGATCCAGTCGAACGTATCTTGACTGAAGATGAAGGGGGCTTCGTTCGCGAAGTCCGTCGCCTGAACGCCCAAGAACGGGCGGCCGAGCTTTGCGAGATCGCCGTAATCCGTGCCCTGGAACAGCAGCTCGTCGTAGACGCGCGCCATCTCGTCGTTCGTGCCCCAGTTAGGATTGACGAGCCAATCCCAGCGCCACGGCATCAGATAGATGCCGAAGATTTCGCCGTTCAAGTCGTACTTCAGGAACTCATCGACGTAGGTGTCGAACAGCGCGTCGCGTTTGAGCGCGAAAGCCGAGGCCGTGAAGCTGCCCCCGGAGACGCCGGTTACGACGTCGATTTCTTCCGTCAGTTTGCGCCGGCCCTGACCGTAATCGACTGTGATTTCGCGCAGCGCCGTCAATGCGCCATAGCCGAATGCCGAGGAGCGTTTTCCGCCGCCCGAGAACGCCAGCACGACGAAGAGTTCCGCCGACGTGTTGTCCGGGATCGCATCGATGCGGTACGCGGGTCCGTGGATCGCGGTTTCGAGCGGGCGGTTCGTCTCCGCGCTGAGCGAGGCGCAGGCGGCAAGCGCCAGCAACGATACGATCACGACGCTTGCGCGCAGCGTTTTCATGGGTCCCCTTCCCTGCCGGTCGAATCACCGGCTCGGGTTGGAGTCTGCACCGGGGCTGCGTGCGACGCTTGCAACTACCACTTGTTGAAGACAAAGAACGCGCCACCTGCGATCAGCGCGAAGCCTACTGCGTGGTTCCATTTCAGCGCTTCGCCTAGGTAGAGCACGGAAAAGCACGCGAAAACGATGAGGGTGATGACTTCCTGCATCGTCTTCAGTTCCGCCGCCGAGTAAGTGCCGTGGCCCCACCGGTTCGCCGGCACCGCAAAACAGTACTCGATGAACGCGATGCCCCAACTCGCCAGGATCACGAGCCAGAGCGCCTGGTCTTTGTATTTCAGGTGGCCGTACCAGGCGAACGTCATGAACACGTTCGAGATGATGAGCAGCACGATCGGCGTAACGCTGGCGGGCATGGGGTTCCCTCGGGTGCGTGGAATCGCGGGGCTTACCGTAACAAAAGCACCGAATTGCAAACTGGTGCGCTTGCAGCCGGATCGAATACACAAAAACCGAATCCGTTAGATGCGTTAGCACGGCGGATTTGCGCGGTTTCATCCGTTAGATATGCGTTAGATATCTGGAGTGTCCCCGCCCCCTGGTCCAGCCGAGCGGGGGCACTCCAATCGGTTAGCTCAGCGTTAGCAGCCCGGAGTCGCGAAAAACGAATCCGTAGCAAGCGTGATTTCCGCAGAACGCTGCCGGATTTACCGTGGCGCATGCGTGGCAGAGGCGTGGCGCAGTGTGGCGCGAGCGAACTGCGCGCGCTGGCTTGCATGATGTTGGAACGGCGGTGAGGTCCGAACGCACCTCTCCCGCAAGCCTCACCAGCCGCATTGGCCGGGGCGATTTTTCAGATGAACTGGTTCAAGTCGCAGCCGCGATCGAGGTGTCCGCCAAGGCTCGATCGGGAAAGGAAAATAGGTAAGACTTTTGTGCCGAAAAGTCAAGAATTTCCAGTGTGTGTCAAACGGTCTGGTTCAGCCTGTCGCACCAAGCGAGCGCGTTCGCTCTAAAAAAACCGCCCCAGTGTGGGGCGGTCAAACGTTCGTAGCCCGGAGGGCGGAGAAGATTCGGGTGGGGGGGCCGGACTCGGAGGCTCGTCACCCCACCCGAAATTTTTTCGCTGCTCTCAAATTTCGACCGCCCGCAGTTGGGGCGGTATCGCTGATACTAGAACCTAGTGCGCCAAATCGAGCGTCGCTTTGAACGTTGCACTTGTTCCGGCGCTGATGATCCCCGCCGCGGCTGCCGGGCCTTTAGCCGCTTCGGCGCGGCGGACGGAGCCGATGCGGATGAAGCGGCCTGGCTCGGCGGCTTGGGTCGCGGCGATGATTTGGCAGGCGCCGGTGAAGTTCACGTTCTCGCAAATCTCCCAGGCGCCGTAGCCGACGACGGAAATGCCGGCTGCGACGTCCTTACCGGTGAGGGCCGGGATGTTCGCCGTGTTCTGTGCGATCGCGTGCGCGACACCGTCGAAGCCGGGGGCTGAGAACATCGTGAGCACGGACGGCGCGCTGCGCGGACCCATGACCAGAAGTTCGTTCACGCGCGGTTCGAACGACGCGAAGACTTTTTCGAACGCCGGGCTCATTGCCGTGTAGGCCGCCTTTGTCGCGCTGCATTGCACGAAGTAGAGGCTGCCCGGAACGACGTGGACAACTTGTTTGCTAGTCGCCTCGAACGTGCCTTCGGCGTCGGTCACGCTCGCCGTCGCGACGAAGAAGTAGATCTTGCGGCCGCGTTGGACTTTCTGGCCGCTATCTTGGACGAAGATGTTTTTGAGGCCGCCGGCCGCCAGCGACTTTTTCCAAAAATCGCCGGTTAGCACCTGGGCGAAGGCTTCGTCGAGCTCGGCTTGCGGCGTGTCTTTCGTTTGCGGCGTGGCATCTGCCATGACCATGCAGATGCCGCCGGTGCCGGGCTTCGCTTCGTCGCGAGGCGAAGCCAGGAAGACTGCCATCGAGCCCTTTTCCTCGGGAACCGCCGACTGCCAGCCCGCTGGCACGTTGAGCGTAAAGCGGCCCTCGCTATCGCGGAACTGCGTGCCCTCGGCGAAGGCGGGGGCGAGGCTGAGCGAGAACAAGGCTGCGGCGAACAACGAACGGCGCATCGGGGGCTCCTACACGGGGGACTGCAAGCGTAGGACGCCAAGTGCCCTGCCCGCTGTCAATTCGATACACCCCGCGGGTGTTTCAATTTCTGTGGTGCACTTCTGGGTTTGTCAGACGAGCCACATCACCGCCACCAGAACGAGCAGCGCGATCCACAACGTCTCCGTAACCATGAGGCCGATCGGGCGCCAACCGACGGCGATCAGGTCTTTGAACGATGTCTTCATGCCAAGAGCGGCAATCGCCGCGACGAGGCACCAGCGCGAGACGTTGGTGATCGCATCGAGTACCGGCTGCGGAATGGCGCCGGTCGAATTGACCGCCAGGAGCAACGCGAAGGCAATCAGGAACCAGGGGACCAACGTTGCCGCGCGGCGTTCGCCCGGCTGGCTGCGCGACAGGGTGAATGCGATGGCAAGCACGACCGGCAGCAACATCGCGACACGCAGCATCTTCACGTAGGTCGCGATGTCACCGCTTTCGGGCGAGATCATGTAGCCAGCACCAACGACCTGCGCCACGTCGTGGATCGTGCCGCCGAGGAAGACGCCTGCGTGGCGATTATCGAAGCCGAGCCAGCCCACAAGGATCGGATAGAAGATCATGGCGAGCGTCGAGAGCGCGGTGACACTGACCGCGGCTAGGATCGTGTCGCGTTCGGTCTCCTTCGTACGCGGCAAGACGGACGCAATGGCGAGCGCGGCCGCGACCCCACAGATCGCGACTGCACCGCCGGACAGCACACCGAACGTCCAGCTGAGCTTGAGCACGCGGGCGAGTGCGACCCCGACCAAAACGGTCGTCGTCACGCCGATCATAACCATCACGACCGGCGCGGCGCCCAAGCTCGCGATTTGGTCGAACGTGATGCGCGCACCGAGCAACGCCACGCCGGTGCGCAGCACGTTGCGCGAAGTGAACTCGATACCGGCGACGCAACGGCCGCTTTCGTGAAGGAAATGGAACGCCATGCCGAGCAGCAGCGCGAATAGCATCACGGGTGCGCCGTAATGGTCGGAGAGGAACGCCGCGGCGAGGCCGATCGTGACCGCAACGAGGACACCCGGATAGATCGCATGCAGCAGCGCGCCGCGCGGCAGGTAGCTCCAAATCGACGGCGGCGCGGACGGCTCGGCCCGCGTAATGCCTTCCATCGAGTCCAGGGACTGAAGGCGGAGCAGTTCGGCGCCGGCGTCGCGTTCTGTGCTCGCCACTATGGGTCCTTGAAGTTCGCGGCGCGTTTTTGAAGCTGCGCCATCACGGCTTCGACTTGGTTCGGTGAGCCGCCCAACGCAGTTTGTTCGCGCGACTCCGTCATCAGCGCGTCGGCGTCGGTCACAAGCGGGAGTGCGTTGAACATGCGCTTAGCGGCGCGGATGGCATCGGGGTTTTTGCCGGCGATTTCGCGCGCGGTTTCGAGGGCAGCGGCGCGCGGGTCCGGTGTGATGCGTGTGACGATGCCTAAACGTTCGGCCTCCGGCGCCTCGAAGACGCGGCCGGTGTAGGTGAGTTCGCGGATGACGTCGTCGCGCACGAGGCCGCGCAACAGGATGGTTCCCGCCATATCGGGAACGAGGCCCCATTTCACCTCCATGACCGAGAAGCGCGTGTCCGGTGCCGCATAACGGATGTCGGAGCCAAGCATCACTTGAAAGCCGCCGCCGAAAGCCACACCGTGGACAGCAGCGATCACGGGGACCGGAACTTCGCGCCAGACCCAAGCCGCATATTGCGGGCGGTTCGCGATACCGTGATAGCGCGCCATCAGGCGGCCTTCGGCGCGGGTTTCGCGGCCGGCGTCTGCCGTGCGCTGGAAGTTACCCATGTCGAGCCCGGCGCAGAATGCGCGGCCTTCGCCGGAGATCACCACCGCACGGACGCCGCGCTCGGTCTTGAGGCGCGTGCCGGTTTCGATGAGCGCGTCGAACATCGCCTCATCGAGGGCATTCATCTTGTCGGCGCGAACCAGGCGCACGTCGGCGACGCCCTGGTCGAGGGTGAGAGTGACGCGGTCGTTCATGGCAGCTTTCCTGGGCGTTCCTATTGGTGTGACGGTAGTTTGAAACGCCAAGAACGCCAAGCCGCCTGCGGCCGCTTTCGGCGGACTGGGCTCTGGAAATCCGGCTGCGGGCGCTCTATGTCGGGTGAAAGAGGAAGGACCACATAATGGCACTCGACACCGGTATCGACATTGGGATTTCGGCTTCGGATCGCAAGCAGATTGCGGAGGGGCTATCCCGGGTGTTGGCGGACACGTACACGCTTTACCTCAAGACCCACAATTACCACTGGAACGTCACCGGGCCGCAATTCAACGACCTGCATGCGATGTTCATGGTGCAGTACACGGAGCTTTGGAACTCGGTCGATTTGATCGCGGAGCGGATCCGTTCGCTCGGGCACTTTGCGCCGGGTGGGTATAAGGCGTTCGCTTCGCTGTCGGCGATTAAGGAAGACGAGAGCGTTCCTGCAGCAACGGCGATGATCGAGAACCTGCTGCGCGGGCACGAGACCGTGGCGAAGACCTGCCGCGAGGCGTTTCCTTCGGCCGAACGGGCGAACGATCAGCCGACCATGGATCTGCTGACGCAGCGCCTTCAGGTGCACGAGAAGACCGCGTGGATGCTACGAAGCCTGCTGGGGCGTTAGGTTTGACTATCCCGCACGCCGGTCTCTCAGCAGCACCCGCGGCAGTGGCTAGCTCACCACTCTTCGACGAGTTTGAACGTGGTGCCGGGTTCGCCCCAGACGCGCAGGATGCAGGGGCCTGAGAACTCCGGCGTCGACCACTGGTTCGCGAGCTTCACGTCGTCTTCGACGAGATGCACGACGCAGTTGACGCGGAACTTTGTCAGCGCACCATTGATCGCCGCGAACGAGAATTTCTTGCGGACCAAATCGTATTCCCATACGCCGGGATCGTCTTCCTTCACGGGGTCGGGAACGCGGGCGGCACGGACGTAGGGCGCCGTGCTCTTCAAAAGCGTGGTCGTGCTTGAAATGATGCGCTGAAGATCTTTGCGATCCGCGCCGGACGGATCGAAATCGTCCGTGTCGGCGAGCGCGGGCGCGCAGGCAACGTAACGCGGGTTGCCCGCCAACGCTTCCATGCGGATGCGCAGCCGTTTTGCCGGGTTGGCGATACGCTTTTCCAGATAGCGGCCGTCTTCAATCATCGCGTGACGAACTTCGGGGAGGGCTTTCTGCGGGTTGCTCGACAGCGCGTGAGCATAGGCGAGCGCGAATGAGATCATCGCTTGCTCGAACATGTTGAGCCGCTCCTCCTTCGCACTCTGGAGGATCGCGATACCCTCGGCGTATTTGCCCTTGTTGACCAGGTCGCGGCCGGTCTCATACATCTTGATGACGTTGTCATGCACGGCGCGGCTTTGACCGGTTTGCAACTCGTACAGAATTTCGGCGGTGTTGTTGAATTGGTCGGCGGGCTGGCCGTTTAGGGTTGCCGGTGTGTAGTCCCAATTCTTCACGGCGCTGATCGCGGCCGAGATCATCCGCGACGATCCTACGCGGTCGAGAACCACAACGTTGCGGGTCGAGCCTTCCGAATCGATCGTGAAGCCGATCTTCACCCAGCCTTCGCTGTCGCTGGACGCGTCGGAATCCGGGAACACGGGCGGCGGCTTGCTCTTGGCCTTGGCCGGTACGAAGCCGCGAACGACGCCGCCACCGTCGCACAGCTGCACTTCTTTGACGGCCACGGACGTTAGCGGCGCCGGCTTGCCTGGGACCGTGGTCGCGGCGTGCGCGGAAAGGCTGCTCAAGGCCGCAAAACTTGCTGCCGCCGATAGCCGGGCCACCAACCGCCGAACTGTCATTCCTTTGCTCACCATCGAGGTGCAAGCGCTTCGCCTAGACACGATATACAAGCCGCTCCGAACCAATTCGACCACCTGGTAGTGGTGACTAAACCCGCTACACCTGCTCGATGTAGCAGGGGCTATTCTGCAGCCAGCGGCCGGCTTGGCCGGACGGAATAGTCCGCCCAGTCCACCCGCTCGGTCGCCTTCGCGTAGTCCCGCGTATGCGAGGACCAGTTCTGTGTGATGTCGCCATGTTCGTTCTTGTACCAAGAGCGGCAATGCGGATCGGCCCACGTTGTTTTCGCCAGATCTTCTTGCAGCGTTTTGTTGAAGCGCGTTTGCGCCGTCTCCGTCACATCCATCGCGACCGCATTCTTTGCGTGCAGCTCGCTTAATGCCTTCACCGTGTATTCGACCTGACGTTCGAGCATGAACGTGATCGAATTGTGGCCGAGGTTCGTGTTCGGACCGTACAACACGAACATGTTAGGGAAGTTCGCAACCGTGATGCCGAGATAGGCTTGCGGGCGGTCTTTCCATTGGCCGTTCAAGCGCTTGCCGTTCTTGCCAACAACATCGACAGACCAGTGCCAGCCGGTGGTTTCGAACCCTGTTGCGTAAACGATCACATCGAACGCGTGTTTCCTGCCGTCTTTCGCGTCGATGCCTGAAGGCGTGATCCTGTCGATTCCCTCAGTAATCAACGAAACGTTATCGCGCATCAGCGTCGGGTAGTAATCGTCGGCGAAGAGGATGCGTTTGCAGCCGATCGGATAGTCCGGGGTCAGCTTCTTGCGCAGTTCCGGATCGGAGACTTGTTCGGCGAGGTGATTCAGCGCCACGCGGGTGTAGGCGGCGCGGCCTTCGTTAGTCCAGCTGAAAGCCTGCCAGAACAGATAGTCGGAGTTCTGGTAGATCAGATCGCGGTTCATCATTGCGACGTGCGGCGCCGTCATCATCAGCGCCTTTTCTTCTTCCGTGATCGCGCGATCGAGGCGCGGGACGAGCCAGTTCGGCGTGCGTTGAAAGACGCTGAGGTGACCCGCAACTTTGGCGACTTCGGGGATGATCTGCACGGCGCTGGCCGCCGAGCCGATGATCGCGATACGTTTGCCCTTCAAGCTCACCGAATGGTCCCAGCGCGCCGAGTGGAACGCGGGACCGTCGAAGCTTTGACGGCCTTCGATGTTTGGTAGCGCCGGACGGTTTAGTTGACCTAAGGCCGCGACAATCGCGTTTGCTTCGTAGGTTTTTCCTTTAGCCGTGGTGATCTTCCAAACGGCGCGGGCGTCGTCCCAAACAGCCGACTTCGTTTCCTCGTCCATGTGAAGGTGTTGGCGCAGGCCGAAATTGTCAGCGAGGTCTTCGGTGTATTGCTGCACTTCGTTGTAACGCGGGAAAAGGTGGCTCCACTTCAAGCTCGGCGCGAAGGAGAACTGGTAGAGCGAAACCGGCACGTCGCAGCAGCAGCCGGGATAGGAGTTGTCGCGCCACGTACCGCCGACCTTTCCCGCTCTCTCAAGGATCGTGACGTTGTCGAAGCCGGCTTCTTTCAGCTTGATCCCGGCAGCGAGGCCACCCAAGCCTGCGCCGATCACAGCCACAGCGGGCTTCTTCGACATGCGATTCCTCCGAATGCTTCGTTTTTTTGGTTGGCCGGATGTTGGTTGAGCGAGAAGCGGAGCGCAACGGCCATTTTTGTGAGACTTAACGCTCTGGTTGGTAGGCTTGCCGGGACACCTTAAGGTAGGCCCTCGCATGGCTAACTTTGATATCGCGGTCGTGGGGCTTGGAGCTGTCGGCGGGGCGGCGCTGCTCGCGGCCGCGCGGGCGGGTGCGAAGGCCGTCGGGTTCGACCGGTTCGCGCCACCACACATGCGTGGCTCGACGCACGGCGAGACGCGGATCGTGCGTGCCGCCATCGGCGAAGGAGCCGCTTACACGCCGTTCGCGCAGCGGTCGTTTGCACTCTGGGATCAGCTGGCGGTGGAGACGGGCGAGCATTTGGTTACGCGCTGTGGGCTGCTGGTCTTGGGAGGGGTCCTGCCGCACGCGACGCACGTTCCCGCGGGGTTCTTGGAGACGACCATTGGGGCTGCGCGGTCGTTCGCGATTCCTCATGAGATCTTGAGCGGAGCCGAGGTCCATGCCCGGTTTCCGGCGTATGAGCGGTTCGACGGCGACCGCGCGTATTATGAGCCTGGTGCAGGCTTCGCTGTCCCGGAGCGCGTGGTTGGGGCTCAGATTGCGCGGGCACGCGCGCTGAGCGCGGATGTTCGGCTGAATACCCAGGTGCTGTCGCTCGCCCAGGATGGCGACAGTGTGGTGGTGCGGACAGCGGGGGAGACCGTTCGGGCCGCGCATGTGGTGCTGGCCGCGGGGGCTTGGATGCCGGGATTCCTGCCCGCGACGCACGCGCGGCGGCTTAGCGTGACGCGTCAGACCGTGCATTGGTTTGCGCCGCCCGCGGACGCTTCTACGTTTGAGCCGGACCGGATGCCGGTATTCATCTGGAACGACCTCTACGGCTTTCCTGTCGCGGTGCCCGGTGGCGGCGTGAAGATCGCGACCGAGGCGCTCGATGCCGTGGCCGATCCGGACGCCTTTGCCCCCGACGTTACACGTGCCGAGATCGACCTCGTGACGCCGCGAGTCCGCTCAGCGTTTCCAGCGCTAGGCGCGCATCTGCGCGGCGCGACTTGTCTCTACACGTCAACCCCCGATTTCAACTTTTGGGCCGGGCCGCATCCAGAAGTGGCGCGGGTCACCGTGGTATCGGCGTGTTCGGGGCATGGGTTCAAACATGCGGCGGCGCTGGGCGAGGCTGTCGTATCGCGGGTGCTCGGCGGAACGGGGGTCGAGATCCCCGAGGCTTGGGAGTCACTCAGCCCACACGCGTGATTTCGACTTTCACAACGGGCTTCTTACCCCAAGCGTCTTGGACCTCGCGGCGGACGGCGCGGCGAATTTCTTCGGCGGCGCGAGCAGCGTCATCAAATTTGCGGACGCGATCCTGTGCATCGCCGGTGGCTTGGCGCGCGGCTTCGACGATGCTGGCGGGGAGACCGGCGCAGATCACCACCGGATCGGCCGCGGGGCGGTCGCGCTGGTCTAGCACGATCGTGACCGCGACGTAGCCCGCGAACGCGAGCGAGCGGCGTTCTTTCAGCGCGCTGTCGTCGCCGCGCGCGATGATCGTGCCGTCGAGATGCAAGCGGCCGTGTGGGGCTTCGTCGAAGATCGTGGGTTCGCCCGGCGCGAGACGAACCATCGACCCGTTCGGTGCGTGCAGCGCGGTTGGAACCTGCAGGCTTTTCGCGAAGCGGACGTGTTCCATCAAGTGCCGCTCTTCGCCGTGCACCGGCACGGCAATGCGCGGACGGAGCCACGCGTACATATCGGCGAGTTCGTCCCGCGCAGGATGTCCTGAGACGTGAACGTCGTGATCTTCCGCGGAGATTACTTCTACGCCGCGCATCGCGAGGTCGTTTTGGAGTTGGTGTATCAAGCGTTCGTTCCCCGGAATCACGCGCGAGGAGAAGATGACGCTGTCGCCTGGTGCAAGAGAAACGTGCGGATGGTCGCCGACGGCGATCCGCGAGAGCGCCGCACGCGGCTCGCCCTGGCTGCCCGTGCAAAGATAGAGGACCTTGTTTGCCGGCAAGTCCGACGCTGATTCTTCGTCGATCAGCGAGGGCATATCCTTGAGGTAGCCGGTCTCGATCGCGGCGGCCGCAATCTTGTGCATCGAGCGGCCGACAAGCGCGACGTGGCGGCCCGCCTTCTGAGCGGCGCGAACGACGGACTGCATGCGCGCCACATTCGAGGCGAACGCCGTGACAGCCACCCTGCCCTTGCAGCTGGCAATAACCGCTTCCAGCCGCGTTCCGACGTCCGCTTCCGAGCCCGAGCGGCCGGGAACAAAGACGTTGGTGGAATCGCAGATCGTAGCGAGCACACCTTCATCGCCCAGCTTCCGCAGAGCATCGATGTCGGTCTTGCGGCCGACGACCGGTTTCGGGTCGATCTTCCAGTCGCCTGTGTGGAGCACGGTGCCAAGCGGCGTGCGGATGGCAATGCAGTTCGGTTCCGGGATCGAATGCGTGATGTCGATGAATTCGAGCTGGAACGGCCCGAGTTTCAGTTCGCCGCCCAGCGGCACGACATGGAGCGGCACCTCGTCCAGTATGCCTTCCTCTTCAAGCTTGAGGCGCACGAGGGCCGCGGTGAACGGCGTGGCATACACGGGGACCTTCAGCCGCGGCCAAAGGTGGCCGACGGCGCCGATGTGATCCTCATGCGCGTGGGTCAGCACGATGCCGATGAGGTTGCGCCGGTGTTCTTCAATGAATCCGGGGTCAGGCATGATGACGTCGACGCCCGGCGTATCGTCGCCGCCGAACATGACGCCGAGGTCGATCATTATCCATTGGCGTTTATTCGGAGGGCCGTAACCGTAGAGGTTTAGGTTCATGCCGATCTCGCCCGCGCCGCCCAGCGGCACGAAGATCAGCTCGTCGCCCGGGGCGGGCTCGCGCTTGGTCATACGACCGGCTTGCGCGCGAGCGCGGCGTTGCGTTCGTAGATGAGGCGCAAGCCCCGGATCGTGATGTCGTGATCGACGTGTTCGATCGCGTTCGTCGAGTGCCGGAACAGGTGCGCGAGGCCGCCGGTACCGATCACCTTCATCGGACGGCCGTACTCCGCCTTGATGCGCGCGACCATCCCTTCGACCAAGGCGATGTAGCCCCAGAAGACGCCGGACTGCATCGCCGGGATCGTGTCCTTGCCGATAACGGCTTGCGGGCGCTCGACCGCGATGCGCGGCAATTGCGCCGCCGCCATGTGCAGCGCCTCAAGCGACAGGTTAACACCAGCCGCGATAATGCCGCCTTCGTAACTACCTTTCGGGCCTACGATGTCGAACGTGGTCGCGGTTCCGAAATCGATGATGATGAGGTCGCCGCCGTACTCTTTGTAACCCGCGATCGCATTGACGATACGGTCGGCGCCTACCGCGCGCGGACGGTCGACATTGATCTCAATATCGAGAGCGACGGCGGGATCGCCAACGACGAGTGCTTCGCGGTTGAAATACTTGGCGCAGAGACGGCGCAGCGGAAACAGGGCTTGCGGCACGACCGTCGCGATGATCGCGGCATCAATCTCAGACGCTTTGATGCCTTCGAGCTGCAGGAGCTGCGTCAGCCAAACGTAGTATTCGTCGGCGGTGCGCGTGTCCTTCGTCGCGGCGCGGTATTGCGCGCGAATCGTCTTGCCGTCGTGTACGGCAAACACGACGTTCGTGTTGCCGGCGTCGATCGCGAGCAGCATGCCGTTGTCTTTAGGCAAAGAACACCTCTCCCGCCGTGATCGCCCGCCGTGCGCCGGAAGGCAAAAGTAGGCTCAACGCGCCGTCCGGCATCAGAGTTTCGAAGCGGCCGGTTAGCGTTTCGCCAGGCAACCGCACTTCGATCTCTTGACCCACGCCCGCCGCGACGGCGAGCCAGGCTTCCCGGATCGCCGCAAAGCCGCTCACGCGCCAGGTACGAAATCGCGTTTCCCAGGCTTCCGCAAGCGCGGCGAGCGCTTCAGTGGGGCTTGGGGCTGGGCCGTGCGCGCCGATGAAGGTTGCGGGGTAATGGGCGGTGGTAGGCGCATGGATCAGGTTAACCCCGATACCGATGGCGACCCACGGCAGCACATCGACGCCTGCGTCGCCGGAAGACTCAAGCAGGATGCCCGCGACCTTCTTGCCGCCGATCAGAACGTCGTTCGGCCACTTAACTTTGACGGCATTGCGTGCCGCATAAGCTGTAGCGAGGTCGTGCACCGCGAGCGCGGCGACAAAGGAGAGCCGCGCGGCTTCGGGAGCGCTGACGCCAGGCGCGATCAGCAACGTCGCCATGAGGTTGCCTTCCGGCGACTCCCAGTCCCTGCCCCGCCTTCCGCGGCCTGCCGTTTGGCGCTTGGCCCAAATCCAGGTTGGGCCGCGTTCGCCTGCGGCGGCGCGGCGGCGCGCTTCCTCGTTTGTCGAGTCGATCGTGTCGAAGCTCGCAACCGCGTAACCGGCGGGCACGCGTGGAGCCGTCACGCTCAAGGGAACAAGCTCTTCGCCGCCGCCGACGCGGCGTCGACCAGCGGCGCAAGAACAATGACCGATGCGGCGACGAACGCCGTCGAGCCGCCGAGCAAGGCGGCGTTCACGGTGCCGAGCGGCTTATCGAACTGCGGCGCGGGTTTGTCGAAGAACATCACGCGCACGATATTCAAGTAGTAGTAGGCGCCGACGACGCTGGTCACGAGGCCCACGACCGCGACCGTGTACATCCACGGATGTTCCGCCGCCGAGTGAATGAGAGCCAGGAACACGTACCATTTGCCGAAGAAGCCCGCGAGCGGCGGAATGCCGATCAAGCTGAACATCAAGATCGCAAGCATGTAGGCGGTCGTCGGATCGCGATCGGAGAGTCCCGCAAGATCGGACACATCTTCGACCTGCTGGCCGTCGCGCCGCATCATCATGATGCAGACGAACGCGCCGACTGTCATCGCGAGATAGATGACGAGGTAGACAAGCACGCCGTAGACGCCTTCCTGCGTGCCCGCGACAAAGCCGATGAGAGCGTAGCCCATGTGGCTGATCGAGGAGTACGCCATGAGGCGCTTGATGTTCGTCTGGCCGATCGCGGCGAGAGCGCCCCAGATCATCGACGCGACGGAAACCGGGGCGAGAATCTGCAGCCAGACACCTTCAGCAGGCCCGAGCGCGCCGAAGATGAACCGGGCGATCAGCGCCATAGCGGCGATCTTTGGCGCTGCGGCGAAGAACGCGGTGACAGGCGTGGGTGCGCCTTCGTAGACGTCCGGCGTCCACATGTGGAACGGCACGGCGGAGATCTTGAA
>JBJXEH010000048.1:0-3959 GCA_046153995.1 Micropepsaceae bacterium | reverse complement strand
TCGGGCGGCGACCGGCAGCGCAATCAGGGCAAGGCACCCAAGTCGCAAAACATGGGGCCGTTGTTCGTGGCGCTGAACCGCAACAAGCGATCGGTGGCGATCGATCTGAAGACGGAGGAGGGAAAGGCGCATCTGAAGAAGTTGGTCGCGAGTGGCGATGTGTTCATTCACAATATGCGGCCGGAAGCAGTGAAGCGGCTGGGGTTTGGCTATGCCGATGTTGCGGCGATCAAGGGCGATATCATCTATGTCGAAGCGGTCGGCTATGGCTCGGGCGGGCCTTACAGCGGGCGGCAGGCGTTCGACGATTTGATTCAGGCCGCATCGGGGGCGTGCGATCTGCTGCCTCTCTACGACGGCGATGATGAGCTTCGACCGTTTCCGTCCATCATCGCGGACAAGACGTGTGGCCTCTTTGCGGTGATCGCGACGTTGGCCGCGCTTCAGCACCGTGCGCGCACCGGCGAGGGGCAGTTTGTCGAGGTGCCGATGTTGGAGACGTTCACGGGGTTCATTCAGGCTGAGCATCTTTGGGGGCAGACCTATGTCGATCTGCCCGGCAAGTTCGGGCATCCGACGACGATCACGCCGCATCGCAAGCCCTACAAGACCAAAGACGGGTATCTGGTCGTGCTGCCGGCGAGCCGCGAGGGGTCGGTGAAGTTTTTGGAATTGGGCGGGATACCGGGTGCGTATGAGAGCGAGCGGTTCTTGTCCGCCGAGGGTGGGAAGGCGCGGGTCAATGCTTACTACGACATGATGCGCGAGGCGGCCGCGACGCGCACGACGGCGGAATGGATGGGGCTCTGTGCCGAGCATCATATCCCGGCGATGCGGGCGAACGAGATGACGACGCTGTTCGACGATCCGCATTTCAAGGCGGTGGGGTTTTTCGAGGAGCGCGAGATCGCGTCGGAGGGCAAGTATCGCGCGATGCGACCGGGGCTCGGCTTTTCGAAGAGCCCGTGCGCGATCCGGCTCGAGCCGCCGACGGTGGGGGAGCATACGGCGGAGGTGTTGGGCGAATTTGGTATTGCCGGGACTCGATGATTGTCGTACAATGTCGTACAAATTCTGACAGGTGAACTTTTGACGAAATCTGTATCGCTCTCAGCGCGAATTTCACCCAAACTTGATGCCGATTTGGCGCGTCTGGCCCGCACATCCGACCGGAGTAAGTCGAGGGTCGTGACAGAGGCGCTGCGCGCGTATGTCGAGTCGGAGGCCGATTTCACGGCTTCGATCGAGCGGGCACGCAAGGACATCAAGGAAGGCCGCTTCAAGGAACATTCAGTGTTCATGGCGGAACTTCGTAAGAAGTACACGAAGAAGAAATGAAGGTCTTTTGGACGCGCGAAGCGCAGGAAGATGTGCACCAGGCGTTCACGTTTATTTCGCTCGACAAGCCGGATGCGGCAGAGCGGGTTGTCGCGCGACTAACCGAAGCGGGCGAGAAACTGGGGCTGTTGCCACATTGGGGCCGGGCACGCGAGGGTTCGAAGCTGCGCGAGGTTGCAGTGCCGGGTCTGCCCTATGTCCTGGTCTACGAAGTGTCGGACGAGGCCGTCACCATTGCGCGCGTCATGCACGGTGCGCGGCGCCGTTGATCGCCCTTGCCGACCAGTCGACTAGACCCGCATATTTCTTCGCCGCCCCACTTGCCTAGGAGATGCCCATGTCCGACCAGCTCATTACTGTCACCGATGCTTGGGCGAAGCGGGCGCTCGTGGACAATGGGAAGTACCTCGATCTCTACAAGGCGTCGGTTGCCGATCCGGTTTCGTTTTGGCGGGAGCAGGGGAAGCGAGTCGATTGGATCAAGCCGTATACGACAATCAAAAACGTCTCTTACGACGCGAACAACCTTTTCATTCGCTGGTATGAGGACGGGGCGCTGAATGTTTCGGCGAATTGTATCGACCGGCATTTGGCGAAGCGCGGTGATCAGACGGCGATCATTTGGGAGGGGGATGATCCTCAGGATTCCAAGCACATCACGTACCGGCAGCTGCATGCCGAGGTTTGCCGGTTCGCGAATGTGCTGACGGCGAACGGGGTGAAGAAAGGCGACCGGGTTACGATCTACCTGCCAATGATTCCGGAGGCCGCTTACGCGATGCTCGCGTGCACGCGTATCGGGGCGGTGCATTCGGTCGTGTTCGGCGGGTTTTCGCCGGATAGTTTGGCGGGGCGTATCGTCGACTGCGCGTCCACCGTTGTGATCACGGCTGATGAGGGTTTGCGCGGCGGCAAGGCCGTGCCGCTGAAGGCCAATACCGACGCGGCTTTGGCGCAGTGTCCAGACGTGAAGCGCGTTGTTGTCGTCAAGCGCACCGGCGGCAAGGTCTCGATGCACGCTGGCCGCGATGTTTGGTATCACGATGAGGCGGCGAAGGTCTCCACTGATTGTGCGCCTGCCGAGATGAACGCTGAAGATCCGCTGTTCATTCTCTACACGTCGGGCTCGACGGGTAAGCCCAAGGGCGTGTTGCACACCACCGGCGGCTACCTCGTGTTCGCGTCGATCACGCATCAATATGTGTTCGACTACCACGACGGCGATATCTACTGGTGCACGGCGGATGTCGGCTGGGTGACGGGGCACAGCTATATCGTCTACGGGCCGCTTTCGAACGGGGCGACGACGCTGATGTTCGAGGGCGTGCCCAACTATCCGACCGTCTCCCGGTTTTGGGAGGTGATCGACAAGCACAAGGTCAACATCTTCTACACGGCGCCGACGGCGATCCGCGCGCTGATGCGCGACGGCGAGGCGCCGGTGAAGAAGACGAGCCGGGCGTCGCTGCGATTGCTTGGGTCGGTCGGCGAACCGATCAATCCGGAGGCTTGGCTTTGGTACCACCGGGTGGTCGGCGACAGCCGCTGCCCGATCGTCGATACGTGGTGGCAGACGGAGACTGGCGGGATCTTGATCACGCCGCTGCCGGGCGCGACGGCGTTGAAGCCCGGGTCCGCGACGCGGCCGTTCTTCGGCGTGGTGCCGCAGGTGGTCGATGCCGAGGGCAAGGTGCTTGAGGGTGAGGCGACAGGGAACCTCGTGCTCGCGGATTCGTGGCCGGGGCAAATGCGCAGCGTCTACGGCGATCACCAGCGGTTCATCGATACGTACTTCAAGACCTACCCTGGCAAGTATTTTACGGGCGACGGCTGCCGGCGCGACAAGGATGGGTACTACTGGATTACGGGACGCGTGGACGACGTGATCAACGTGTCGGGGCACCGGCTGGGTACGGCTGAGGTCGAGTCGGCGCTGGTCGCGCATGCGAAGGTCGCTGAGGCTGCGGTCGTCGGCTATCCGCACGACATCAAGGGGCAGGGCATCTATGCCTATGTGACGCTGGTTTCGGATGAGGCGCCGACGGAGGAGCTGCGCAAGGAGCTTGTGCAGTGGGTGGCTAAGGAAATTGGCGCTATCGCGAAGCCCGATGTCATTCAGTGGGCGCCGGGTCTGCCGAAGACGCGGTCGGGCAAGATCATGCGGCGCATCTTGCGCAAGATCGCGGAAGGCGACACGTCGAACTTGGGCGATACGACGACGCTCGCGGACCCCGCGGTCGTCCAGGATTTGGTGGCGAACGCACGGCGGTGAGCGTAAAACGCTCCGCCAATCCGAGGGAGATTTATTATGCCTGCCAAGACGCAAAACCTTGTCGTGCCGTATCTGACTGTGACCGGCGCAGTTGCCGCTATCGCCCACTACAAGAAGGCGTTCGGGGCAAAAGAGGTCATGCGCATGCCGGCCGATGATGGCAAGCGGTTGATGCATGCGGAGCTCGAGATCAATGGGCACTCTTTGTATCTGTCGGACGACTTTCCCGAGTACGCGGGTGGGGCGGCGAAGGCACCAGACCGGTCGCCCAGTTCGCCGGTCACGATGTTCGTGCAGCTGAATGTCCCTAAAGAGGTCGATCAGTGGATCGCGAAAGCGGTCAAAGCTG
>JBJXEH010000047.1:0-4508 GCA_046153995.1 Micropepsaceae bacterium | reverse complement strand
TAAGTGCGGTTTTTTCCGGGCGGCCGCCCACATGCATGTTCGAGCGCGCTTCGCCGGCTGCGGGGACACGATTGATCGCGCCGACGGGTTCGCCGTCAACCAGGATGATGCGCTTGTCGCCTTGGCGCACCTTGGCTTCGTAGCGCTGAACCATCATCGGTTCGCGGACGAATGCGTTGAAGAACTCCATCATCGCGTTCAGGTTTTCGTCTTCCGGCCGCACGCGGAAGACGCCGGCGCCGCCGTTGCCGTAGAGCGGCTTGATCACGATCTCGCCGTGTTCCTTGCGGAAGGCGCGGATCGTTTCCGCGTCGCTGGTGATGAGCGTGGGCGGCATCAGGTCCGGGAATTCGGTGACGAAGACTTTCTCGGGCGAGTTCCTGACCCAATAGGGATCGTTCACGACGGTGACGCGCTTCGGCAGACGCTCCAGCATGTGGGTTGTTGTGATGTAGCCCATGTCGAACGGCGGGTCTTGGCGGAGCAGAACGACGTCGACGGTGCCAAGGTCGAGCGGCTGAGCTTCCCCCAGCGTGAAGTGATTGCCGCGTTCGTTGCGCACGGTCAGCGCCTGCGCGCGGGTCGTCACGGTGGCCCCACGTTGTGCCAGATGTTTCGGCAGATAGTACCAAAGCTTGTAGCTGCGGCCCTGCGCCTCCAGCGCCAGCGCGAACGTCGAGTCGCCGCCGATGTCGATCTTGTCGATCGGGTCCATTTGGATGGCGACGGTTAAGGGCATTTGGGCGTCCTTGATCTGAGACTGTTCGCGCGCGCTTTACGGAGGGCCATCTAACCCACCTTGCGATGAAAGCGAACACCCGGACGGCGCACCGGGGCAGGGTCCAATAGCGCCAGGTTTTGGGCGGCGAGGGGGTGTCGGGTCAGAATTTGAGCGAACAACCCCATGTACCCGAGAGTTAGGCGGAAAAAGTGGGCCTGAGCGCGAGTCCACGACCGCGCAAGCGTCGCGCGCGGCGCGGCCGGTTTCGAGCACGCGGAGGAAGCGCGCGCCACCTTGCGCGGGGTGTTTTGGGCGAGGTGCCATCGTGGGGTGGATAATCGCAGAAAACGGGGAGATTGTAAAGAACAAAATATGAACTATATGATATGCTTTGCGCCTTGAAGGGACCATTCGATTGGCCGGTTCGGCCTTTCTCCGCTATACGTCAATGACAGACCTGCTTGGGCCGAACTGGGAGTGATCGAATGAGCCGAGGCGGTGAAAAAATTCTGCACGGATTGCGCGAGGCGGTGGCGCACGCGTCAGGCAGCGGCCGCGCACGGCTTCATGTGATCAAGGTGCCGAACGTGAAGGCGATCCGCGAACGGCTCGATATGTCTCAACGAGAGTTCGCGACGGCATACCGGATTCCGCTGACGACGTTGCAAGGGTGGGAGCAGGGGCGGCGGCGGCCGGATGCGCCGGCATCGGCGTATTTGATTGCGATTGCGCGGATACCGGCGGAGGTGAGGGCGGCGGTGGTGGGTGAAATTCAATCGCTATCGAAGCTTCACGGCAATTCATAAATCCGCACCGTATTCCTCGTATGCCTAGTCGTACGTGCCACCACCCGGCTTGATACAGTTCTGGCTGTCCACTTGGTTCGCACGGCCCATCTGTTCGGCCACCTGCCCCATCGCATAGCAATGCCGCCACTCGCCGGTCAGCCCGTCCACAACGAAGAAGCTGGTTCCGTTCCCGGCCACGGCGCTGTAGCGGCCAATCAGCCCGTTCGCCACCAAGCCGAGGGCGACGACGAGCGCCGCGGCCGCAATCACGTCCCAGCGCATGCGCTACTCCTTCGTGGCATAGCCCTTGGCCGTCATGCACTTGCGCACCGCCGCGCGGTAGAGATCGCCGAACACAAGGGCAGTTGACCCGCTTTCCGCCGTGATTTTCTGAGCCTCAAGTTCGCAGGCCGCATAGTCCTGGGCCTTCTTGTCCGGTTGCGAGCCCGGCTCCCCGAAATCGTCCGACGAGATACACCCGCTGAGCATGGCGACAATCCCAATCACAACGAACGTTCGAATTGTTCCGTTCATGTCAGCTCCTTTGTTGGCAACATCAATCTACCAGAAAACCTGGGCAATGCGAGTACTGGGCAAGAACAAGGTAAGAACCAAAAGTTTGCGCTTGATGCCTGGAAATACGGCAAGACGCTGCAATAAACTCGCCGGATGCGCTCGTCAGTTGCGAAGCCGCGCACAAACTGAACTGCGCTTTTCAGGCCAACTCAAGAATTCACCCGCGTTGAGGCTTGCAAGCACTAGCGAAAGTGCCCAAACGCGCGTCAACCTTGTTACGGGGACACTACCGTTGTGACCGTGGGGGCGGGGGCGATGGACTTGTTGCAATACTTGTCGGCTGCGGCAGCCGAACTTCAATCGTTTCTCGACAACACGATCGCGCACGCACCGACGCTTAGAGCCACGGCTTTGTTAGCGGTGATCCTTGGTGTGCTCGCTTTGCTCTCGACTGCGTTGGCGGCGATCTTGGATCACGTTCGAGCCGGACGGCCGGAACCGTTATCGCTCAGCGTCGTGCCGGAGTCCGGCGAGGACCGCGTCGTGCGCCTTACTCGGGACCGCCGCGAGCGCCTTGGATTGCGCGATGGTGATCGCGTTGTCGTGACAGTTGCTGGTGAAGGGAGTTGTGTCGCACAGTGCCAGACACGACGCAAAGTTGGTGCTTTTAGTGATGATCATGCGGCCATTTCAATGTCCGCATTGCGCCAACTCGGCTTGAGCGAAGCGGTTGCCGGCGACGGTTCGGCTGTAACGGTTGAGCCTCTTGCTTGGTACTCGCCGCATGGCGTCGTCTATCGCACCATCTTCGACCCCAACCTAAGCGTCAGCCTGACGTGGATCGTCACCTTGGTTTCCATTGCAGTCAGCCTCGCGGTTTCGGAGTTCTACTATCAGCGGGCGTTGAGCAACGCCGCCACAGCCTCTTCCCTCCGGCCCGCCATACATGAGGCGGCTTCGACCGCGCCATGAGTTTGGGCGTGCGCGATTTCTGGCAAGAAGGAAGATGGGGTCAGATGAAGATAGTTTTGGTTTTGGCCTCTGCTTTGATCGTGATGGCGGCTGGTGAAGCACCGTGGGGATACAAAGGCCCCGGGTGGTATCAAGTTGAGCAAGGCCAGTTCATCTACGGCGGGCCTTACCCCATCAAGACGACTTGCGAGCGTGGCAGCGGTGCGATCACATGCTTGTACTTTGACGCTTGGCCCACACCTCCTGAGCCACCGGCGTTCAACGAGGCTGCGGCGACGGGAACCGATGTGACCTTCGGCGCAGAGTGGAAGGGTCCCGGCGGGTATCAAATGGGAGAGGACGAGATGATGGGTAGCTTCATCGTATCTGGCCCATACAAATCCGAGTCCGGTTGCAACAGTACGCGCGCGCCGACAACCGACGATTACACCTATTCGTGCGTCGAGATCAAAAAGGTTCACCTGGAGGACACTGCTAGCCGCTAGCGAGTTCGCTATACGCCGCCTAGCTGAGAGTGTGGTGACTGGTTGCTATGTCCCCGGGCTGATGCTGGCCCTCACCCTACCTTCGCCAAGTAGCTTCGGTGGGCGCGCCGTCACGCTGCACTTCGCGCGGGCCGCGCCGCCTTCTCCGGCCCTCTCGGCGGGCGAAGGGCAACTCTCTGTGTTTTTGGCTTCAACAATCGTGACGCGCCAAGATCTACCTCATGGCGCGCCACTTATCTTTATCGCTGCGAGCGTCGCGAGTACGAAGGCTGCGATGGCGAGGGTTGTGCGGACGTTGTGTACGGTGGCCCATCGGGTGAGTTCTGTTTTGAGTGCTTCTTCGCCTAGGCGTTTTTCGGCGAAGGCTTGGTTGGCGGCGCGGAAGTAGAGGGCGTAGGTCGAGACGATTGCGAGCGCGAGCAGTGCTGCGGCCCATGCGTAGAGGCTGCCGTTTGGGCGGTCGAGCCATAGGATCGCGGCGGAGACGAGGGGCAAGACTGTGGCCGCGATCGTGAGCGGTGCGTAGTAGCGGTAGAGGCGCGGGCCGAAGTCGTGGTGCAGCCTGTTGAAGTCGGCGAAGCTCAGCGATCTGAAATAGGGCACGAGCAGCAGCGCCTCCGTCAGGAGGCTTCCGGCGAACAGCCCGAGGATTGTGGCGGTGAGTACCGCGAGCGCTTCGATCATCTCACGCGCCTCCCGTTGTAACTAATTTATTGTACGCGTATAATAAATATTGCGCTCAGCCGTCAAGTCTTTATTTTGGCGGGGCTGAAGGGTGCGAGAATCGAATGAGGACCAAGAGCAAAACCTTGCGCATGCCGCGCGGCCGTCCGCCGCTTTCGAGCGATCAGGTTGATATGATGCGTAAGCGGATCGCCGACGCCGCGCGCCGCTTGTTCCGCGACGAGGGTTTTGAGGCCGTTTCGATGCGGCGGCTGGCCACGGAAGCCGGGTGCACGCCGATGAGCCTCTATACCTATTTCGACGGCAAGATCGACGTGCTGCGCAGCGTGTGGGGCGACGTCT
>JBJXEH010000046.1:0-8431 GCA_046153995.1 Micropepsaceae bacterium | reverse complement strand
ATGACGATGGGTTCGCCGTTGCTGAAGGATTTTGTTCCGCCGGCCGACAGCATCATGGTCGAGCGGATGCGCGGTGCTGGGGCGATCATCATCGGCCGCACGAACACGCCTGAATTCGGTTTGGGTTCGCACACGTACAATCCCGTCCACGGCCGCACGTTGAATGCCTACGACCAGCGTGTGAGCGCGGGCGGCAGCAGCGGCGGTGCCGCGGTCGCGGTTGCTCTGCGGATGTTGCCCGTCGCCGACGGCAGCGACTATGGCGGCAGTCTGCGCAATCCCGCCGGCTGGAACAATATTTTCGCGTTGCGCCCGAGCGTAGGCCGTGTGCCTTCGACCCCGCGCGACGTTTGGATGCCGGGCATGTCGGTGCTCGGGCCTATGGCGCGCAATGTGGGCGACCTCGCGCTGCTGCTCGGCGTGCAAGCGGGCTTCGACCGCCGAGCGCCGCAATCGCTCGACGGGCAGCTCGACCTTAAGCCCGAAGCGCTCGATGCCGACATGAAGGGTAAGCGCATCGCCTGGCTCGGCGATTTCGGCGGGCAGATTCCGTTCGAGCCTGGCGTGCTGGAGCTCTGCCGCACGGCGCTCAAGACGTTTGAGACGTTGGGCTGCGTCGTGGAGGAGGCGGTGCCCGACTATCCGCTCGACAAGGTTTGGCGCGCGTTTCTGACCTTGCGCGCGTGGCACGGCGGTTCGCCGCTGCTCGCGCTTTACGCCGATCCGAAGCAGCGCGCGTTGCTGAACGCACAAGCGATCTTCGAAATCGAAGCTGGCCAGAAGGTTGCCGCCTACGACCTCAGCGCCGCGTCGATGATCTGCACGCAGTGGTACGAGGCGGTGCGCAAGATGTTCGAGCGATACGATTATCTCGTGACACCGACGGCGCAGATGTTCCCGTTCGACGCCGCGTGGGATTGGCCGAAAGAGATCGGCGGCGTTCGCATGGAAACCTATCACGAGTGGATGAAGGTCGCGATCGCGATCACCATGACCGCGTGCCCGGTCGCTGCTGTGCCAGCGGGGTTCAACGCCGCGGGACTGCCGATGGGGCTTCAGTTGATTGGGCCGATCAACGGCGAGGTTGCGTGCCTGCAGCTTGCGCATGCGTATGACGGGAGCGGGGCGTTGAGCGTGGCTGCGACGGGGCGAAGGCAGCCGCCGGGCACCTCGCCTTCAAGCGGCCCGCGTAAGCCGGCCTTGCGGCGGCGCTAGGCGATTTGCGGCGTTTTCGGCCTGCACGACAGAAGCGAATATCTTTCCGTTGAGCGGAAGATGAGTGGGGTTGAGCGACACAAAGCGAAAGCCGGCCGGCTCGCGGAAGATCGCGCCGACGGCTTCGCCTGCAACTTCGATGACGAAGGCGTCGGACATGGGAATCGACTCAAGAGGTTCGCCGTCTTCGATCCCCGTTGCGTGGGGGATCTAAGCCCTGAACGACAATTGGAATGCGGCTTTGAGTTCTTCGGCAGCTATTTCTTGGGCCCGTCCGGCGGCATCGACGACGGCGTCCATGCCGAAGAACTCGTGGCATACGCCTTCGAAATTTTCGAATCTAACCTGCGATCCGCCGACACGCAGTTGGGCGGCTAGAAGTTGTCCGTCCGTCAGCAGCGGATCGATCTCAGCCGTCAGAATTGTCGCGTTGGGAAGCTTTTTGAGGTCTGCCTTTCCGACGATGTCCAACAAAGGACTATTCTTGTCCTCGTCGTTGCCGATCGTGTTTGCGACAAACCATTCCATGCCTTGCTTGCTGAGCGGTATGGCATTTTCGTTTTCGAGGTAGGACGCGGTGCTCATGTCCATTCCGGCTACCGGATAGACCAGAAGCATGTGAGCCGGCGCTTGCACCCTTAAGTCCCGCGCCTTGATCGCCACGTTCAATGCAAGGTTGCCGCCTGCCGACTCGCCTGCGACCGCGATGTTAGCGGGATTGCCTCCCCACGTTTTCGCATTCTCCAGCACCCACTTGTAGGCATTCCAGGCGTCGTCGTGTTGGGCTGGGAACTTATGCTCCGGCGCGTGGCGGTACTCGATCGACACGACGATCGCTCCGGTTTTGGCAGCGAGTGCCATGGCGGACGCTTCATACGTTGCGATGTCTGCGATCACCCAACCGCCGCCGTGGTAGTATACGAGCACGGGCGTGCCCGCTGCGGCGCGCGCATCGACCTTTTCGGGTTTGTAGATGCGCGCTGCTTGAGTGGTGCCGTCCGTGGGGTACGTCACGTCGCGCTTAGAGACTTTCATGGCGGCCGCTAGCGCAACCGGGTCTTTTCCCTGATCGATCAAAACGGCCTTTACCGCGTCGGCCGGGCTTGGCTGCTTGCGCGTTTCGCCGGGCGATTGCGTGCCAAGCGGTTTGGCACCGAGCTCTTGAAGCTTGACCAGTACGCGGCGCATGTCTCTGTGACACCGCGTCATAGTCGAGGAGTTGTCGGATGACGACGCGGCGACGCGCAATGTTGGCCGCGCCGCCGGGGAAGCGTTGGTTGTCATTTCGTTTTCCTAATGTGCATTCTCGACGCGTTAAGGCGTCGTCATCGTTGGCGCTATGACGCCGGTCGGCGTTGTCCGAGTCTCGAATGCACCAAACGCGTAAAAGGCCACCAGCGCTACGGCGACGACGCCAACTATGGTCGCAATCATCGTCGTGGAATTCTGGTTCGTGTTCGTGACCGCGTTGCTTGCGTCTCTAACGGTGTCGCGGACGCCGTCTCTGATCGTATCTCTGGTGTCTGTCATTTTGGGTTCCTTTGAGGAAAATGTCCTCGCGAAGATAGAACGCGTTCCGGTGCGGATGGTTGCCCGCGCGCGCCCAGTGTCTTTGAGACTAGTTCGCGGTCAGCCACGTTCTCCAAACGGTTGACGACCGATTTTCGTCATAGCGCTGATTTTCCGGTAGGGCGAAATGAAAGCTTGCTAGGTCGTCACTGCCGCTGTCTTCCACCGCCCTGTCCGTAGACGCAGTAACGCACGGGTTGCGCTTCGCCCTGATCGCTACGCCAGCTGCCGATCCGGCACACCCGCGAATAGCCCGGCGCAGCAGGCGCAGTTGATCGTTGTCGAGTTCACGCAAAGACTGCTCGTTCATGTCTTGGTCGAACATCGGCCGCGGCAACTGATCCGCGAGTGCGGCGGTCGCAAAACCACCAATCGACATCGACGTGATAAGAAACGCACGCATCGTTAACTCCTCGCGTTGTTTGGTTTAGGACGTAACACTGCACCGGCGGAAAAGTTCCGGGATCAAGCCTTGGCCACTTTTCTGCTCAACAAGTAAGCGCCGCCGGCCGCGATCGCTGAGGCGATCGTTCCATAGGTGAGGTCGAGTATCGCAAGTTCCAACGTGTAGTCGCGCAGCGTCGCATGGTTGGTTAAGTCGTAGGTGGCGTAGGCGAAGAATCCGAATGCGGCGGCGTTCACGACGGCAGGTTGCAACGACGTCTGACGCAATGCGGGGGCCACGGCGAACATGACTAAACCAATTGGGTAAAGCAGGTAAAATGCAATGGCAGGGAGCAGGCGAAATTCGACTGCGTCACCCATCGCGGCTTGAAACTTCGGCCCGCCGACCAAGCTCAGCCAGATGAAATCCGAAGCGCCGAATATGGCCAACGCGACGGCGTATGCAAATGTCAACTTGATCATGTCGTCCTATGTCGACGGCTTCAACGGCATGCGCGCGAGATCGTCCATATTGTCCGATGAGCTTGTTTCCGGGTTCATCGAAAAACCTTGATCGCGATCGGTCAGCATCATCGACATCGGTGCCAATATCATCGATGCCGCAACAACAAGCCCTGCAAAATCTAGCGTGCTGAACACTGCGACCTCCTGAATCTGACAGTATAACAACGTGCTGGCGGTCCGAAGGTTGCGCGCGGCACGCGCGAGGATGACGGAACCTGCGAGCGGCGAGATCGTTTACGAAGTCGTCCCTTCAACGTTCCCGAGACTTGTGACAATCATGCGCCGGCGCAGTTTGTGAGTATCACCCGACAGCGGGATCTACGGACGGGTGTGCCTGTTTGGCTGCTCACACGGCGAAAGAATATCCCGGCAGTGCCGATGAAGGCGGTCGTCAGAGTCGATGTTGCCGTGGTCGGGGGCGGCGTGTCCGGTGCGCTCGTTACGGACGCCATTCTAGAAATCGGCAAAACCGTGGCGGTATTCGACAGGCGTGGGTTCACGAAGGGCTCGACACCCGCAAGCACCGCGCTGCTGCAATTCGAGATCGATGAACCGCTTATCCACCTGATCGACAAGATCGGGCGCGATCGCGCCGTTCGGGCCTATTGGGCGTCGGCAACGGCCATCGACTACCTGGCGGCGCGCGTTTCGGATTTGGAGTTGTCATGCGGCTTTCGCGAGCGTTGCGCTGTGCTGCTCCCAGGTAACATTCTCAATGCGAGCGAGCTTCGCGCAGAGGCGGCGGCGCGCTCGCGGGTGGGGTTGCGATCGCACTTCGTCGATCGCGCGCAGCTTCGCAAGCTCACGACGCTGGACGCGGCGGGTGCGATCTGGTCGGCCGGGGCCGCCGACGTCGACCCCGTCGCGCTGACCGATGGGTTATGGCGGAGCGCTCAGAAGCGCGGCGCCGAGTTGTACGCGCCAGCCGAAATCACTGCGGTGGAGCCGCATCGCGACTTCGTTACGCTTTCCACGAAAGACGGTTTTGACGTTCGTGCGCGTCATGTCGTGTTCGCGACGGGGTACGAGTTGCTGAAGCTTTTAGAGGGCACCAAACACAAGATTTCATCGACGTGGGTGATCGCCACAAAGCCGCAACCGCGCAAGCTTTGGCCGACGCAGTGTTTGATCTGGGAAGCGGCGGATCCTTACATGTACATTCGGGCGACGAGCGACGGCCGTGTGGTGGCGGGCGGCGAGGACGAAGAGTTTTCCGACGAGGATCACCGCGACGGGCTGCTGCCCGCGAAAACGCTCGCGCTGCAGCGGAAGCTCCACAAACTGCTACCGCATTTGGATACAACACCCGATGCCGCGTGGACGGGCAGTTTTGGCGTCAGCCCCGACGGTTTGCCGGCGATCGGTCCGATCCCGCGGCTGAACCGTTGCTTTGCCGTGATGGGATTCGGCGGAAACGGAATTACGTTTAGCGCGATCGCCGCAACGATCATTCAGCGATCGCTGTTGGGAATTCCGGACGCCAGCGGAGACCTGTTTCCGTTCTTTAGGTGAGACCTCGTTAGGAGTGCTGGTGCGCAAATCTCGGGACGGGTCACAGCCCCTACATCACAGCACGCTACGGCCGAGGTCGGGGAAGACTTTGCCGATTTTGCCGAGCAGATATTCGCCGTAGGTGCCTTCGAAGGCGTGCACGTCAATCGGCGGTGCTTCGATCCATCCGTCGTGTGCTTTGACTTGAAGCCCGCCGCATGATGCTCAAATCAATGCTAGGCCGCCTGGCTGCGGCCCGGTTGGAGGGCGAGGTAGAGGTGGCTGAGCAGTGTTGCGCCGAGGGTGATGCCGACTAGTCCCGAGATGAAGCGGACGATTTCTTGGTAGAGGGCGGTTTTGCGTTCGTTCAGGATCGATCGGATCTCGACGTTCTCCACCGATGTTGCCGCCCAATCGCCGGACGAGGCGAGGCCTTGCAAGGCGCGGCTGAGGCTGTCCGGGCCAGCAGCGGCGAACGAGGAGAGGCCCGCGATGGCGAGCAGTGCGAAGGCGATCGTGGCGCCGGCAGCGATGGCTGCGAAGAAGGCGACGACCGTCAGCGTGCGGCCCCGGGTGAGCGCAAAGGTTTGGCCCAAGGCTAATTCCGCTTCGGTTGCGGCGGCGGCCGGCCAGGGTGCGACGCGAATGAGGAACGCTACCGTTGCGATCGCGAGCGCGCACCAAAGCGCATATTTCAGCGGCGGCATCTCGAAGATCGGCAGCTCGCCCGGGA
This sequence comes from Micropepsaceae bacterium, assembly GCA_046153995.1. Lineage (GTDB taxonomy): Bacteria > Pseudomonadota > Alphaproteobacteria > Micropepsales > Micropepsaceae > SZUA-430. The sequence continues at coordinate 2,514 of JBJXEH010000046.1, read as the reverse complement.
AGATGAACATCGAAAGCACCCAGGGGCCGAGTTCGGTGTACGGCTTCATCACGGACGCGGCGAGGTAGAGGTTGAACGTGGGCACCTCCAATTGGGCGAGATGCTGGCCGACGATGAGCGCGACCATCAGCGCGTAAGCGGCGAGACCCATGGCGAAGTAGGCGCGCTCGGCCTTGCCGAACGAAAAGGCGAAAAACTCGCCGCTGCGGCGCTCGCCGATGACGACGACGCGGTGTACGGCAACAGCTGCGGCGGCGAGTGCGATCAGCTGCAGCACCGCCCATAGCATCACGCCTTCGTCGGATTGTATCAGCGGCGGCGCGAAGATTGCCGCTTGCGCCGCGGGGCTGCCGCGCGCTTCGATGAAGGCGAGGTCGACCGCCGTGTTCCAATACTGCCAGCCGTAGCCAACGAGGCTGAGGACGGCCAGCGGAAACCAAGTCAGTCGAAGGAGCGTCGGCAGATTGAGTACCCAAAAGCGCAAGGCCGCCCACGCTGCGGCGAACGCCCGAATCATTTCCGCCATGGCGTCCCCCAATTTGGCCTCATCTTATGCCCGCGCTTGCTGACGTTCGGCAAGACAGAAAATGTCCTCGCGCCGATCGCCGGGACGCGTTGCTATCTGAGCTCCGGGGACGTGTCCTGAACTTCAGCATCTGCGTCGATGCTGTAAGGTCGGGCGAGGACGACTGCGGTCCAGGGTCTTCGTTCTCATCGAATCCGCGGATGCGTCGCAGCTCAGAGCACGCTGCGGCCGAGGTCCGGGAACACTTTGCCGACTTTGCCGAGGAGGTAGTCGCCGTAGGTGCCTTCGAATTTGTGCACGTTGGCGCGGTCCCAGCGTTCGTTGCTGTCGTCGCGTACGTGGGCGCCGTGCGCCGGCAACGGTTCGATCACGGCAGCGAACGCTGGGTCGAAGAACAGCGGGAATGACAGACGCTCGCGGCCTGAGACGTTGCGCACGCGGTGCGGCGTCGAGCGATAGACGCCGCCGGTCAGGCGGTCGAGCATGTCGCCTATGTTGCACACGAGCGTGCCTTCGATCGGCGGTGCTTCGATCCAGCCGTCGCGCGCCTTCACCTGCAGCCCACCACAATTGTCTTGTGCGAGCAACGTGAGCAAGCCGTAGTCCGTGTGTTCGCCGACGCCCCATTCGGCATCGATTTTGCGCGCCGGCGGATAATGGAACACGCGAAACAGCACCGTCGGATCGGCTGTGTAGGTGCGTGCGAAGTACTCCGCGTCCAGCGATAGGCTGAGCGCGATGCCGCGCATCACGGCGTGTGCCGCGCGCGTTGTCTCAGTCATGAACGCGAGCACCGCGGGTTTCAGTTCGGGTATCGCTTCGGGCCAGAGGTTCGCGCCGTGCATGGGCACGCCCGCTGCCACGCGCGGATCGGCGGCGCCGAGTTCCGTTCCGAAGTAGACGCCTTCCTTCAGGTCGGGCTTGCCCGACGTCAGTTCGCCGCCGACCGGGAAGAAGCCGCGCCATGCGCGCCCGCCGCGCGCCATTGCGATCTTCTTCTTCTCGTCCTCGGGCAGCGCGAAGAAAGCGCGTGCGGCGGCATCGAGCTGCGCAATCGTTGTGGGCGCGACGCCGTGGCCGGATATGTAGAAGAAGCCGGTGTCGCGGCAGGCCGCTTCGATCATCCGGGCTACGCGCGCGCGATCGCCTACCGCGCCCGTGTGTAGCGGCGCGATGTCAATGACGGGAAGTTCGCGGGACGCGCTCAAGATTGCGTTCAGTTCAGTCGCGCATCGCGGGCGGTTTCGGCCGCCGGTAGGTGGGTATGATGCCCTCGACCTTGCAGCCACCGAACCCCACCGACTTGATACAACAACCCCATTTTCCGGCATTGCAGAACACCGAGTATTCGGATGCGATATTGGCCTGCCTCGGCAGCATCGTGTCGAGGCAATATCGTCCCCGATCCGAATTGAGGATCGCAAACAGCGCATTCTCGGAGCAGCCGTTTAGGATTGGCGGTTGCGGCGGGCCGAACGGTTGTGTCGATACTGGGGCGGATTGAAAGAGGAACAACGATATCATCATCAGCAAAACGATTCTGCGCATGGACCGGCGTCTCCTTCGTTGCGCATATGACCCGCCGGAGGGAGACTACGCCTTTTCGTCTGTGCCAGCTACGTGCCGTTCCAGAGGATGCAAGGGATAGAAATCGCGATGACGCAGCTCGACGAATGCCGGCGGGTGGCGCGGCGGGTGTTTGGGATTAAGCGGCTCGCGCGCGAGCAGGAGGCGGCTATGTTGGCTGTGCTCGGTGGCCGCGACGCGCTCGTGGCTTTGCCGACCGGGTTCGGGAAGTCGCTGATTTATCAGGTGCCTGCGATGATTTTGAAGCGGCCGACTGTTGTCGTGTCGCCGCTGATTGCTTTGATGGCCGATCAGGAGCGGTCGTTGAAGGCGCGTGGGGTGCCTGTTGTTTGTTTTCATAGCGGGTTGAGTGCGGCGGAGCGGCGCGCGGCGGTGGCGCGGCTAGAGCGGGGCGGGCGGCT
>JBJXEH010000045.1:0-2816 GCA_046153995.1 Micropepsaceae bacterium | reverse complement strand
CCCATCGTGTTGCAGTGCCCGGCCGACGGCGCGCTGGCCGCCGCCATCTCCATGAACTCGCCGTAGCCGATCTCGCCTTTGGCGAGCATCTGCCGGCCTTGCCAAATAATCGTGCCGGAACCCGCGCGCTGCCCGCGCCAGACGCCATCCAGCATCGGCCCACCGGAGAGCACGATCGACGGGATATTCACCGTCGCCGCCGCCATCAAACACGCAGGCGTCGTCTTATCGCAGCCAGTGGTCAGCACCACGCCGTCGAGCGGATAGCCGTGCAGCACCTCGACCAAACCGAGGTAAGCCAAGTTGCGGTCCAACGCCGCCGTCGGCCGCTTGCCCGTCTCCTGAATCGGATGCACCGGAAACTCGATCGCGATCCCGCCGGCCTCGGCTATCCCGTCGCGCACGCGCTTCGCCAGCTCGATGTGATGCCGGTTGCATGGGCTAAGGTCCGATCCCGTCTGCGCGATCCCGATCACCGGCCGCCCCGACTGCAACGCCTCCCGCGTGAGTCCAAAGTTCAAATACCGCTCCAGATAGAGCGCCGTCATCCCGGGATTGTCCGGATTGTCGAACCAACGGCGGGAGCGAAGAGGTTTTGCCATGCGTGCGATTTCCATATGCTAAGCCTTGATAGCACATCGTTTGGGGACACCACACAATGCCGTTGCGCTTCATCGCCGCCTTCACGCTACTCGTCTCAACATTCGCCGCCCACGCCGCCGCAGTGGACACGCTGCTCGGCGAGTGGACGGACGCCGCACGCTCGAACCGCGTGGTGCCGTACAAGATTTACGTCCCCCAAGGCGCAACGGCACCGGCACCCGTCGTGATCTTCTCCCACGGCCTCGGTGGCAATCGCGACGGTGCCGTCTATCTGCTGAACCACCTCGCCGAGAACGGCTATGTCGCGGTCGCGGTGCAGCATCCGGGCTCCGACACGAAGGCGGTGTTCCCCGGCGGCACGGTGAACCAAGCAGGCTTGCGCGACGCGATTTCGCCGGGCGCCGCCGCGGACCGTTTTCGCGACATCCCGTTTGCGATCGACGAACTCACCACGATGAACGCAAACGACGCGCGCCTTAAGGGCCGGATGGACATGAGCAAGGTCGGGCTGTCGGGCCACTCTTACGGCGCGATCACGACGCTGGCGCTCGCCGGCCAAGGCTTCGGCCCGGGCGGCGGCTTCAGCTTCGCCGATGATCGTCTGAAGGCCGCCATCGCCTACAGCCCGTCGAAGCCGCGCCAAGGCGACCCTGCGCAAGTGTTCTCAGGCATTCGCATGCCCACATTCCACATGACCGGCACACGCGACGAGAACCCGCTCGACCCAAGCGAGCCGGCCGCGAACCGCATAGTCCCCTATCGCAGCATCGCGAACGGCGACAAATATCTGATCGTGTTCGAAGGCGGCGACCACATGATCTTCTCCGGCCGCTCGTTCCAAGGCGGCCCACGCCCGCAAGACCCGCGCTTCCACGCCTGGATTCAAAAAGCCTCGCTGGCGTTTTGGGACACCTACCTGCGCGGCAACGCAGAAGCGAAGACGTATCTCACCGGCGGCAAGTTCGCGGCAGAGCTCGCAGGCGAAGGCACGTATGAGTTCCAAACGCGCTGAGCTTAGAAGGGTGGCGCTAACCCTGGGAGCGCCGGCTTCCAGCCGGCTCTTTTTGTGCGCTGAAACATCAGCAAGAAGAGCCGGCTAGAAGCCGGCGCTCCCAGGGTTAGCGATTCCAATCCGTGCCTTGCGTGTGGTACGTCCAGGCTATGCCAACACCATCCACCAAACTCGTCATCTGCATCGATAACGGCGGCTACGAAGCTTCGCTCGAGCGCCGGAAGATCTACGTCGTGCTTCACGACGCGGCTGCGGAGAAGCGGAAACACCTCCGCGTCGTTGACGAGTCGGGCGAGGATTATCTCTATCCGAAGGATATGTTCATCGAACTCGACCTTCCCTCGGCAAAGCGCAAGGTTGTTCTTGCGGAAGCGTGAGCCGTAGCTACCCCTTCTCCTCCGTCAGAAAATCGCGGCCCGCGCGATCCTCCACCTCTACCACCCACACGTCCGCATCGCGCCCACGCGCACGCGCGACGTACGCTTCCGCAACCTCATCCGCCACAACTTCAGCGCCGGTCGCACACACCCACCGCCGGCCGCCGTCGCGCCCATAGGTTGCCGACCAGACACGCGCCGTTCCGTTAAGCAGGGACACCTTCACCAGCACCGCGCCGGAATCCGCATCGCCTTTGCGCGCCACAAAAGCGGACGCACCGTTCACTTCCGCGCGCCGGATCAGCGCCGCGGCCCAGATCGAAGTTTTGAGGCGCGGCTCCGTCACACGTGCACCATGTTTGATTGCGTGTCCTTAAGGTCCCCGGCGTTTGAACCCGCCTGAGTCAATATTGCCACTTCGCCTGCAACACAACTTACGATTCCATCGATGTAAGCGATCGGGGGCGATTCGCGCATGCGTAGGGGCAGTTAGTGACGAGTGAAAGTACCACGCCTAACCCATCAGAACGTCTCGTTTTTCGGGCTGTTCCGCTGAAGCGTTCCATTGTGTTCGGGGCCGGTGCCGCGGTCCTGATCGTGCACCTACTGTGGCGTGCAGACGCGACGCTGGCAGGCCTCCCCACCGACGCGTTCGTACTCTCGATCGCGCTGTTCGCGGTCGAAGCCTTCATCGCGATCGGCCTGACGCTCAGCGCGCTCGCCGACATCCTGCCTGCCGCCATCGAGATCAAACCCGAAGGCTTGCGCGACACCGACCTGCCCTCGACCGACATCTTCTTCGTCATCAACGATCCGAAGCTGGC
>JBJXEH010000044.1:0-3919 GCA_046153995.1 Micropepsaceae bacterium | reverse complement strand
ACGGCTCGTTCGTGTTCGTGGGGCTTGGCGGGCAGGTTCTCTACTCGCCCGACGGCGCCAAATACACGCTCACCTACCGCCCCGACCGCAAGGGTCTGAACGCCGTCATCGAGGACGACACCGACCTCTTCGTCTTCGGCGAGGCCGGCATCCAGAAGCAGTCCGTCACTCCAAAACCAGAAGAAGTCGACGTGCCCCTGCCCGCAGGCGACGCGCAATAACCTCGCAGAGAATTGAGCATTTTGGCGCGTCCGTCACAATGACGGGCGCGTCATTTTTCTTGAAACGAGTCAATTTCGGCATAGCATCAAGAGTTGCTTCAACCGAAGGCCGTGCACGATGACCGAGCTCACGAACATCACCAAAGATCCCGCCTACAACGCGGTCGATCCGGCCGACTTTCCGGTGATGATGGACGTGGACCGCTACAACGCGCGCACCACCGCCTTCGACAAGATCATATCGGCGACCCACGACCACTTCTGGGATCCGCTGGACAAGAAATACATCGACTTCTCCGAGCCGTTCGACATGGAGAAGGACTACATGATGGACCCGCGCGAAGTGTTCGAGCTACGCACGGCCGTCGCCGACAAGCTCGATGAGCGCGGCAAGATCAAGCTCACGAACCTCAACGCCTATTGGTCGTTCTCATCGATCTTGCATGGCGAGCAGGGCGCACTCTCGCTCTCGGCCTCGCTCTGCCACATCCTGCGCGATCCGGGTGCCCAGGAATACGCCGCGAACCAAACGCGCGAAGAAGCGCGCCACGTCACGGCGTTTGCTAAGTACATCCAAGCCCGCTGGGGCAAGCCGTGCCCGGTCGGCCCTTCGCTCGGCGGCCTGCTCACCGACTTGGTTCAGTCGCCGCTCGTCTGGAAGAAGCTCGTCGGCATGCAGATGCTTGTCGAAGGTCTCGCTATGGGCGCCTTCGCGACGTTCTACCAAAAGGGCTACGACCCCTTGATGGTGAAACTCTGCCAGCTCGTGATGACGGACGAAGCGTTCCACCACAAATTCGGGAAGATTTGGGCCGACCGCACGATCCCGAAGCTTTCGAAAGCCGAAGCCGAAAAAATCGAAGATTGGGCCTGGGAAGTGTTCCAAGTCCTGCTCTTCAATTTGGGCAGCCCCGACCAGAAGCAGTGGATCTACCGCGAACTCGGCCTCGACCCGGTTTGGGTGCAGCAGGCGTTCATGGAAGCGCTGACCGATGCCAACATCCGCCAGGAGCTGCAGCAGGCCAACAACATTTTCCGCGTACTGATCAAGACGCTGGTCAAGGCGGGCATCATCACGGACCGCACGCGCGGCAACTACGCAGCCTATATCGACATGGCAGAGCTCCACGCCGAAGGCGAACGCATGATCGGCGATGACATCGCGGAGGAAGGGATCAAATATCTGATGCAGTTGAACGGCGGCACGATTCTGCGCACGCCTTCCAGCATCGCCGCCGAATAACGCACCGGAGAAGACCTGTGGCAAACATCACGAAAGACCTCGCCTACGACGCTGTGGCGCCTGACGATTTTCCGTCGATGATGGACGTCGACCGTTACAACGCCCGCTCGACCGCGTTCGACAAAATCATCTCGGCCACCCACGACCACTTCTGGGACCCGCTCGATAAGAAATACATCGACTTCGCCGAGCCGTTCGACATCGAAAACGAATACATGATGCCGCCTTGGCTCAACCTCGACCTGCAGACCGAGATCGGCCAGCGCCTCGACGAGAAGCAGAAGATCAAGCTCGTCAATTCCTCGATGCGTTGGGGCCTGTCGTCGATCCTGCACGGCGAGCAAGGCGCGCTCTCGCTCTCGGCCTCGCTCTGCCACGTTCTGCGCGATCCGGGCGCTCAAGAATACGCCGCAAACCAAACGCGCGAAGAAGCCCGCCACGTCACGGGCTTTGCGATGTACATCAAGGCGCGCTGGGGCAAGCCGCTGCCCGTCGGCCCCGCCCTCGGCAATCTGCTCACCGAAATGGTGCTCTCGCCCTACGTCTGGAAAAAGCTCGTCGGCATGCAAATGCTGGTCGAAGGCCTCGCGATGGGCGCCTTCGCGACGAATTACCAGTACACGAACGACCCGCTGCTGAAGCGCCTCTGCCAACTCGTCATGACGGACGAAGCCTTCCACCACAAATTCGGAAAAATCTGGGCCGACCGCACGATCCCGCACCTGTCGCAAGCCGAACGCGACATGATCGAGGATTGGGCCGCCCAAGTCTTCACCGGCCTGCTGTTCAACTTGGGCAGCCCCGAACAGAAGAAGCCGATCTACGCCGAATTCGGCATCGATTGGGAATGGGCGCAATCGGCGTTCCGCGAAGCCTTCACGAACGCCCGCGTGCGCGAGCGCTTGAAGGACTCGACGAACATCTTCCGCGTGCTCATCAAAACGCTGCTGAAAGCCGGCATCATCACCGACCGTACGCGCGGCACCTACGCCGCCTTCGTCGACATGGCCGAACTGCACAAAGAAGGCGACCGCATGATCGGCGACGACATCGCCGAAGAAGGCATCAAATACCTGATGCAACTAAACGGCAGCCAAGGCCGGTCACCCATGAGCCTCGCCGCCGCGGAGTAGCTTTCGATGGGAGCGGGCTCGACCCCGCTCCCATCGAATCCATGCAAGCCAAGCATTGGATGGCACAGGGTGCCCGCGCGTAGGGTCCACGCCTCACCTGAGGGCCAAATCATGCGCCGGCAAACCATCCTTCAATGGACGAGCGTCATTCTCTACATGGCCGTCAGTGTGTTCCTCGTCGCGTTCGGCCTGCTGTACGCGAACGTGAACGACCTGCTGTGGTTCCACGCCGCGGCGGTCCCGCCCGACGCGCTTGAGAAAGTGCGCCCGCTCTACTTCGCGCTGATGAAACTCATCGGTGGTGCCTCGATCGGTCTCGGCGTGCTCGGCGCCTACGTGATCTTAGGCCCCATGCGCCAAGGCGTGCGCGGCGCGGCGGTATTCGTCGCCATAGCCTACTGGATCGCGTTCGGCGTCGCGGGCTTCACGGCGATCCGCCTCAACGAACTCACGAACGCGCCGGTCGCCTGGTACAACATGGCGATCCTTTCAGCACTCACCGCAGTCGCTCTTATCGCGCACACACTGGCGTTGCGCCGGTAACGCGCCACGCCGACGGTTAAGCCGTTTACCAAAGCAAACGCCGCTCGTGGACAACGCACATTGGCGTCGCGACTATCCGCGCCAGTGAGTTGGTTTCAAGGAGCCCGGGCGCCATGGCTGCACCCGCAATGACGAAAGAGTCCGTTCGCGCGCTGATCGACGGCGTCGAAAACGACCCGCTCGCGGGCCTCGGATGCTTCACGAAGAAAGACATCCTGATCGACCGCATCCTCGCGCACGCCCGCGTCTCGCAGCCCGTCGCGCAAACCGCGGCCCCGCGCACCGTCCTGACCGACCCGGTGGCGAACGGCGCGGAAAACTAGCCCGCTTCTTGGCCGTCGCGTCCTAGTGTAGAGCTTCGTTGGGCCCCAACGAGGCAACGCCAGTGAACGACGCCAAATACGAACGCATCAGAATCGAACGGGCAGGGCGCATCATGACGCTCACGCTTTCGAACCCCGCGAAGATGAACGCGGTCGACGGTCGCATGCATCGCGAACTCGCCGACATTTTCTACGACGTCCAGGAAGACGAAAGCGTCGACGTCGTCGTGCTCACCGGCGATGGCAAGGCGTTCTCGGCGGGCGGCGATATCGACTGGATGAAAAGCGCGGGCGAGGGCAAAGAGAAAGGCCCCTCCATCATCGAAGGACGCAAGATCGTGTTCGGCCTGCTCGACCTCGAAAAGCCGGTCATCGCCAAAGTCCGCGGCCCCGCGATCGGCCTGGGTTGCACGATAGCGCTGTTCTGCGACGTGATCTTCGCGTCTGACACCGCGC
>JBJXEH010000043.1:0-33701 GCA_046153995.1 Micropepsaceae bacterium | reverse complement strand
CCTTTCAGCGTTTACGGCACATGAAAATCCCGTCGGCAAACGGCAGCAACACCGTATCGACGCGCGCATCGCCCTTGATTTTCGCGTTAAGCGCTTTCAGCGCCATGGTGCCTTCCGACGTGTCGGTAGGGTCGATGATCCGCCCAAACCAAAGCACATTGTCGATCGCAATCAACCCGCCCGGCCGAACGAGCTTCAGCATCATCTCGTAGTAGGCGTCGTAGCTCGGCTTGTCCGCATCGATGAAAGCAAAGTCGTAAGCGTTCGCGCCGCCTTCTTTCAGCAACCGCTCCATTGTCTGAAGCGCAGGCGCCACATGCCCGGTCACCTTCTGCGCCAGTCCCGCCTCTTTCCAATACCCGCGCGCGACGCCCATGTACTCCTCGCTGATATCGAGCGCATCGACGTGGCCATCGGCGGGCATCGCAAGCGCCACCGACAGCGCGCTGTATCCGGTAAACGTGCCCACCTCGATGTAGCGCTTCGCCCCCATCAACCGCGCGATCATCCCCATGAACGCACCCTGCTCCGGCGCAATCTGCATAATCGAAACCCCGCCCATGGCGGCCGTCTCCACCCGGCACTTCCGCTGCACGGGGTGCTCGCGAACGCCAACATCGATCGCATACTCATGCAGCGCATCGGTCATCGGCAGATGTTTGGTCATCGTGTGTTCCTTCTGAATTCGGATGCGATGTACACGCCCAAGATTGAAACGCCAAGAACGCCAAGCCGCTTGTGCTTTTTCGTGCGCGTCTCCTGCCAGAAAGAAGTCTCACGCGAACCCGCGAAAACGCGAAAAGAAGGAATGTAGATTGAACCACCAAGCACACCAAGCACACCAAGCCAATCAGACGCCCAAGGCGCGCGAAGCGCGCAACAGTGGCGCTTCGCGCCGCAAGGCAACCTTGCGGTAGCGAACATTTCTTGGTGACCTTGGTGTGCTTGGTGGTTCACTCTATCTTTCTTCTTCCTTTTCGCGCCTTCGCGGCTTCGCGTGAGACGACTTTCTGTCGGCGCCAACGCCGTGGGCCGCCCGCGATTCACCACAAGCGGCTTGGCGCTCTTGGCGTTTCAACCCTTGAAACGCTATGTTCGGACTCGAGCACCGATGCGAACCAACGCCCTCACAGCCTACCCGAAGAACCGTCCGTTCGACGCCGCCTGGGGCGCTGCGCGCGATGTGGGCAGCTTCGTCTCCTGCACGATCCGCCCGCCCTGCGCGCCTCCCATCGAGAACGTGCCGAAGGGCGACGGCCACGCCGTGCTCGTCATCCCGGGCTTCCTCACCGGCGACTGGGCGACGAAGGGCTTGATCAAGTGGCTGAACGCCATCGGCTACGCAGCGCGCGGCTGGGGCTCGGGCCTGAACCTCGGCCCAACGTCATCCGCGCTGGAGCGCTGCGAAACGCTGCTCGACGAAGCCTGCGAACGCTCGGGAAAAAAAGTGACCCTGATCGGCCGCAGCCTCGGCGGTCTCTTTGTCCGCGAACTCGCAAAAGACGAGCCTGACAAGGTTGTGCGCGTCATCACACTGGGCACGCCGGTTAGATTCCCGGTCGCAACGCCGCTCTCGCCGGTTGCCGAAATGCTAGCCGGTAACTTCGATCCCGAGTTCGTGAAACGCCGCCCGGACCTGCTCAGAAACCCGCCGCAACCCACAACAGCCTTCTATTCTCGCAAAGACGGCATCGTTCCGTGGCGCTCTTGCCTGATCGAAGAAAGCCCAACGGCGGAAAACGTCGAGGTCGACAGCCCGCATACGATCATGGGCTCGAACCCGCACGCGATGCGGATAATCGCCGAGCGCTTGGCAAGCTGACGAACTGTTCATGTGCGCCTCGCCGCGTCGTGACTCGGGGCCATAGTGCCGCCGTATTTCGACCATGGACGCGCCGCCTTCGCAGTCCATCTTGATACTCAACGGTTGGCTCGATGGTAAGGCGAAGGCCTCGGACCATCAGCCCCCAGCCCCCCTCGCGGTTTAGCCAAACCTCGAGCCAACCGCCTCTAGCTCCCCATACTGACATATGAAAAACTCCCCCTCGGGTCCCCAAACCTGAGGGTTTTTTCATGCGTCTCCAAGGCAAAGCCGCCATCGTCACCGGCGCGGGCTCCGGCATCGGCAAAGCAACCGCCGAACTCTTCGCCAAAGAAGGCGCGAAGGTGCTCACCGTCGATTTGCCCGGCAAAGGCACCGGCCTTGAGATCGACATCGCGGCCGACGGTGCGCCGAGGACGATCGTCGAAACTGCGGTGAAGCAGTTCGGCCGTCTCGACATCGTGATGAACAATGCGGGCATCGGCTCCAACCAACTCGCCGAAGAGGTGAAACGCGAATCTTGGGACCGCGTGCTCGCCGTCAATCTGACCGCCCCGTTCCTGATCTGCCAAGCGGCGATCCCGCATCTGCGCGACAGCGGCGCGGGGCGCATCATCAACGTGGCCTCCGTGATGGCGGAGGGCACGGACTACGGCCTTTCCGCCTATTGCGCCTCCAAGGCGGGCGTCGCGGGCTTCACCCGTACGCTCGCCCTCGAACTCGGCAAATGGAAGATCACCGCGAACTACCTGCTGCCCGGCGCCATCCGCACCGGCATGACGAAGCCGCTCTGGGATGCGCGACCTGATGTCGCCGACATCTGGGCGAAGAAATCCGTGCTTCGCCGCCTGGGCGAACCGGAAGACCTCGCAAAGGCCGCACTGTTCCTAGCCTCCGACGACGGCGCGTTCGTGACCGGTCACGGCCTCAACGTCGACGGCGGTCTAATGCTGCGGGTCTAACGAACTCGACACTTGCGGTTGCAGTGCGATTCCGCGTATTGCCATGCCCGCAATTGAGCCATTTTTCCTCCCATGATTGAAATCGAAGGCTTGGTCCGCCGCTTCGGCGACTTGACCGCGGTTGGCGGCATTTCGCTGAAAGTCGCCAAGGGCGAAGTGCTGGGCTTCCTAGGTCCGAACGGCGCCGGCAAATCCACCACCATGAAGATGATCACAGGCTTCATCGCACCCAGCGAAGGCCGGATCACGGTGTGTGGCCACGACGTGGTGGAGCAGGCGTTCGAAGCGCAAAGCGCGATCGGCTATCTGCCCGAAGGCGCCCCCGCATATCCCGACATGACCCCGGTCGAGTTCCTGAACTTCATCGCCCAGGTACGCGGCCTGAAAGACGACGCCGCAAAGAAAGCCGTCGACACCGCCGTCGCCTGCACCGGCCTACAGGGCGTGTTGGAGCAGCGCATCGAAACGTTGTCGAAGGGCTTCAAGCGTCGCGTGGGCCTGGCCCAAGCGATCCTGCACAACCCGCCGGTCTTGATCATGGACGAACCGACCGACGGCCTCGACCCCAACCAAAAGCAAGCCGTGCGCAGCCTCATCAAGTCGATGAGCGCGGAAAAGGCGATCATCATCTCGACCCACATTCTGGAAGAAGTCGACGCGGTCTGCACACGCGCCATCATTATCGACAAAGGCAAAGTCGTCGCCGACGGCACGCCGGCCGAGCTGCTCGCGAAGTCGCCCACGAAACGCCTCGACGACGTGTTCCGCGCGCTCACAACGCCCGACACCGAGATCAATGCGGAGGGCCGCGCGTGAGCTTCTGGAACGCCACCTCCGCCGTCTTCCGCCGCGAGTTCTTCGGCTACTTCGCGACCCCACTCGCTTATGTATTCATCGTGATCTTCCTGCTCGCGATGGGCTCGTTCACGTTTTACTTCGGCCAGTTCTTCAACACCGGCCGCGCCGAACTCGACGTCTTCTTCGGCTTCCACCCGTGGCTCTATCTGTTCCTGATCCCCGCACTTTCGATGCGATTGTGGGCAGAAGAGCAGAAGTCGGGAACGATCGAACTCCTCCTCACCCTGCCGATCCCGGTCAGCGCCGCCGTTGTAGGCAAGTTCTTAGCCGCCTGGGCGTTCGCCGGTATCGCGCTGTTGCTCACCTTCCCGATGTGGCTGACGGTGAACTACCTCGGCACCCCGGATAACGGCGTGATTTTCGCAAGTTACATCGGCAGCTGGCTGATGGCGGGCGGCTACCTCGCGATCGGCTCGGCCATCTCGGCGCTAACGAACAACCAGGTGATCGCGTTCGTGGTGACGGTCGTCGCCTGCTTCCTGATCACGATCTCCGGCCACAACATCGTGCTCGACTTTTTCCAAGGCTGGGCGCCGACCGCGCTCGTAAATGCCATCTCCTCGTTCAGCTTCTTGACGCACTTCGCGGCCATCATGGAAGGCGTGATCGACATCCGCGACTTAATCTACTTTGGCGCGCTGATCGCGCTGTTCTTGTTCATCAACGTGGTCGTCATCGACCTGAAGCGGGCAGGGTGAGCCCCATGCGCTGGACCAGATCGACCATTGCCGCCGCCGCTATCGCACTCAGCGTCGTGCTGTTTTTCGCGATCAACATCGTCTCCGACACGTGGTTTTCCGCAGCCCGTTTGGACCTGACCGAGAGCGGCCTCTACACGGTGAGCGAAGGCACGAAGAATACGCTGCGCCAAGCGCCTGAACCGGTGACGATCCGCTTCTTCTTCTCCGAAAAACTGTCGGTCAAATACGCGACCGTCCGAGCCTACGGCGCCCGCGTGCGCGACCTGCTGCGCCAGTACGAGAGCATCTCGAACGGCAAGCTGAAGCTCGAAATCATCGACCCGGAACCCTTGACCGAACAAGAAGACCTAGCCGTCGCCCAGGGCGTGACGGGCGCGCCGACGCCTGCGGGCGAGAAGATCTATTTCGGCCTCGTCGGCACGAACCAGGCGAGCGGCCGCGAGGTCATCCCCTTCTTCCTCGAAGACCGCGAAAAGTACCTCGAGTTCGACGTCACGAACCTCATCTACAAGCTCATCCGCGAGAAGAAACCCACGATCGGCATCGTCTCGAACTTGCCCTTCGACACCGGCGCGGGTGGCATGGCGGCCGCGATGCAAGGCCGCTCCCGCTCGTTCATGATCTACGAGCAGATCCGCGAATCCTTCGACGCGCAGTTCTTGGAGCAAGACTTCGACCGCGTACCCGAAGACATCGACGTCGTGATGATCGCGCACCCAAAGCCCTTGAACGACAAGACGCAATACGCGATCGACCAGTTCATCATGCGCGGTGGCCGCGCACTCGTCTTCCTGGACCCGTGGTCGGAAATCGCACAGGTGAGCGCCGACCCAGCGGGCGCGCCGCTTGAAGGCTCGACCGAAAGCTCCGCCCGCAGCATCGATAAGCTGCTGCAAAGCTGGGGTGTCTCGATCGATCCTGCCCACGTCATCGGCGTGCGCGACCGCGCACAGCGCGTCTCATTTGGCGGCGACGTGACCGACTATGTCGCCTGGGCAGCATTTAATGCGCTCGACATGGATCGCAAAGACCTGGTCACCGGCGAATTGACCGACCTGAACCTCGGCACGTTCGGCGCGATCACGCATCTGAAGGGTGCGACGACGACGCTGACGCCGTTGCTGCAAACCACGCAAGACACGATGGAAATCGAAATCGCAAAGGTAAAGGGCAGCCCGAACCCGGACGAATTGCTCCGCGACTTCGCAAAGTCCGGCGTGCGTTACACGGTGGCAGCCCGCATCCAAGGCCCCATCAAGTCGGCGTTCATCGTGCCCCCGCCGCCGGTCGCCCCCACGGATGGTTCCCTCGCAAAGCCGCTACCGGCGCAGCTGAAGGAAACGAAAGGCCCGGCAAACATCGTCATCGTCGCCGATAGCGATCTCTTCAACGACAGCTTTTGGGTGCAGCCGCAGGAGCTCGAGGGCCAGCGCGTGGCGGTCCCTGTCGCCGACAATCACGTGTTCGTCTTAAACGCGATCGAAAATCTCTCAGGCTCCAGCGACCTGATCTCGCTGCGCTCGCGCGGCACGTCGAACCGCCCGTTTACGGTTGTCAACAACATCCGCCGCCGCGCCGAAGCACAGTTCCTGCGCGAGGAACAAGCGCTGCAGCAAAAGCTGACGGCGACCCAAACCCGCCTTGCCGAACTCGAGGGCCGTCGCGGCGCCGCGGGCAAGCCCGGCGCAACCAAGCCCGGCGAACTGCTGACGCCTGAGCAAGAAGCCGAGATCGAAAAGTTCCGCGCCGAGCTTGCCGACACGCGCAGCGCGCTCCGCAACGTGCAGCACAAGCTCCGCCGCGACATCGACCGCCTGGGCACCTGGCTCGCCGCGATCAATACGCTGCTCGTGCCGTTGATGGTGGCGGGCTCCGCGCTCGCGCTTGGCCTCCTGCGCCGCCGCAAACCCAAGCCGACCGGGAAAGCCGTGCAATGACAACGACCGCCCAACCGCTGATCCCGGTTCTCAAGCGCCGCGTCCGCGCGCTGACCTACCTCGCCGGTGCGACCGGCTTCGCCGTCCTACTCGCCGCAATCGCGCTGACGCAGCGCGCTTCGACGGGCGAACCGGACTTCAAGCCTGTGCGCATGTTCGCAAGCCTTGAGAAACAGGTCGAAAACGTCGCCGCAATCCAAATCGAAACGAAGACCGCCTCGTTCAACGTCGTGCGCGACGCGCAGGGCCTTTGGACGCTCCCCGACAAGGCGAAGTATCCGGCCGACTTCAACACGGTGCGCAAGACCATTCTGGGCCTCGCCAAACTCGACCTCGTGGCTGAGAAAACCAATCGCGCTGATTGGCAGGAAAAGTTGGGGCTAGGCCTCCCCAAGACTGGCGGCTCCGGCACGCTTGTCACGCTGAAGGACGGCAAGGGCGAGGTGATGGCAACGCTCATCGCGGGAACGAGCGCCGAAGGCGAAGCCGCCGGCGGAAGGCAGGCGATCTACGTCCGCCGTCCGAGTGAACCGCAAACCTACGTCGCCCGCGGAACCTTCGCCGCGACCACCGGCCAAGTGCAGTGGCTCGACAAATCGTTCGTCGACCTCGCACGCGATCGCATCAAGACGGTGGCGATGAAGCCGTTCAAGGGCCGCCCCTACACGGTCGCCCGCGAAAAGCCCGAAGACGCCGCCTTCCGCATTGTGGAAGCGATCCCGGCGGGCCGTCAGCTGCGCACGGAGACGGAGCCGAACGGTATCGGCAACGCGCTGCTCGGCATTTCGTTCGACGACGTGAAGCCGTTGTCGCTGATCGATTTCGCCAACGCCGCGTCGTTCACGGCAGCAACGTTCGACGGCCTCAACGTGGTCTTCAAGATCGTCGAACAAGACCGCGACTACTGGATCGCCATCGAAGCAACCGCGAACCCAACTGTCCAACCGCCACCCACCAAACCGGGCGCAACGCAGCTCAAACCGGACGTGCCCAAGGAAGCAAAAGAGATCAACGCGCTCGCCGGCGGCTGGGCCTACAAGATCCCGCGCTACAAGGGCACGCTGATGACGGCGCCGCTGGAAGACCTGCTGCGCCCGATCGGTGGCGGCTAACTATTTCTGGGTGACTTTGATCTGCGCCGCGCCGAGCACCGGCCCAGGATTGCCCGTCTGCAGCCAAACGGTGACGCCATCGGTCAACTCGCCCGGCGCGCCGCGCGCGGGCAGCTCCAACGTCATGGCCTCGCCCGACCAACGGCCCACCGCCGAAAAGTCGCGTACGACGTTGTGATAGGTGATCGTGCGGCCGAAGTTCTCGCCGCTCCCGATGTTGACGGTACGCGACTGCAGCGTGTGGGCAATCCACACGGTCGCGGGCTTCGCACCCACTAGGGCGCCGATGCGCACCTCAACCGTACCGCCCGTTTGCGACAGCGCCATCGCAACCCGCTTGCCCTGTTGTCCGGAAGCGCGGCGCTGAATGGCATCGACCACGTCCTGCCGCTGATTGCCCGGCATGTCTTGCGCGCCGTCGATGACGATCTGCGGTGTGTACATGCGATGCGACGGCAACACCTTCTCGTACGCTTGCTGCCGCACGGTATTCTCGTGCTTGGCCAGCGTGTCGCGCCAGCCGATATAGTCCCAATAGTCGACGCTGAACGACAGAGCCACGACATCGTCGCGCTTTTTGATTTCGCCCAAGATCTGATCGGCGGCCGGACACGACGAACATCCCTGGCTCGTGAACAACTCGACAAGCACAGACTGCTTCGCCTCGCCAGCGTTCGCGCCGTGCCAGAAAAGCAGCACGCCGAGTGCGGCAAGGCACCCGGCGCGAAGGTGTTTCAGGGAAGCTGAAGTCGTCATTGCGATAGAATCCTAGTCCGCGTGAGCCATCAATGCCTAGTCACGAACCGGTGTTCCGTAGTCCATGGTTTATGCCGCTTTAGCGAGGCCACGCAGCACGTACTGCAGAATTCCGCCATTCCGGAAATACTCGATCTCGTCCAACGTATCGATCCGCAGCATCACCGGCACGTCTTCGCCGCGCCCGTCCGTCCGGGTGATGCGAAGCGTCAGCGTTTGCCGCGGCTTCAACCCGTGCTCCAGCCCCGGGATGTCCACCATCTCGGCGCCGGTCAGCCCAAGGCTGCGCCATGTCTGACCGTCCTGGAACTGCAACGGCAGCAAGCCCATGCCGACCAAGTTCGACCGGTGAATACGCTCGAAGCTCTCGACGATGACGGCACGCACGCCGAGCAGCCGGGTGCCTTTCGCCGCCCAATCGCGCGACGAGCCGGTGCCGTATTCCTTGCCGCCGAAAATGACCAGCGGCACGCCCTCGCGCTGATAACGCATGGCGGCATCATAGATCGCCATCTGTTCGCCCGAAGGCTGATGCTTCGTCACGCCGCCTTCGATGCCCGGCACCATCTGGTTCTTGATGCGGATGTTCGCGAATGTGCCGCGCATCATCACCTCGTGATTGCCGCGCCTGGCGCCGTAGGAGTTGAAGTCCGTCTGCCGCACCTGCCGTTCCTGCAGGAACTCGCCAGCCGGGCTCGATGCCTTGATGTCGCCGGCCGGACTGATGTGGTCTGTCGTGATCGAGTCGCCGAACAGCCCAAGAATCCGCGCACCTTTGACGTCGGTAATCGGCACAGGCGTCGCCGTTATGCCTTCGAAGTACGGCGGCTGCTGCACGTAGGTGGAACCGATGTCCCACGGATAGGTCAGCGACTTCTTCACCGCGATCTTCTTCCAAGCCGCCGGTCCCGTAAACACGTCGGCGTACCGCTCGCGGAACAGCTTCGTCGTGACCGCTTTGCGAACCGTCGCCGCGACATCCTTAGTGCTCGGCCAGATGTCTTTCAAATAAACGGGCTTGCCCTTCTTATCGTACCCGATCGGATCGTTGGTCAGATCGACCGTCATCGAGCCGGCGAGTGCGTACGCTACGACAAGCGGCGGCGATGCCAAATAATTCGCCCGCGTCAGCGGGTTCACGCGTCCCTCAAAGTTGCGATTGCCCGACAGCACGGCCGCGGCAACCAGGTCACCTTTCGTGATCGCATCCGACACATTTTCCGGCAGCGGCCCGGAATTGCCGATGCACGTCGTGCAACCGAAGCCCACGACATTGAACCCAAGCTTGTCGAGGTCCTTCTGCAAGCCCGACTTCGCCAGATACTCGCCGACAACCTGACTGCCCGGTGCAAGCGAAGTCTTCACCCAAGGCTGGACCTTGAGCCCCTTCTTCAACGCGTTCCGCGCGACCAAACCCGCTGCCATCATCACAAACGGGTTTGACGTGTTGGTGCACGACGTGATCGCAGCGATCACCACGGCGCCATGGCCAAGCTTGATGTCGGTTCCAGCAAGCTCCGCCGTGTCGGCCTCCTTGCTCGCCTTGTTGAACGTTTTGGTCAGCGCCTCCGCAAACCCTTGCGCCGCCGACTTCAGCGGCACGCGATCTTGCGGCCGCGCGGGGCCCGCCAAGCTCGGCTCCACGTCGCCGAGGTCGAGGTGCAGCGTATCGGTGAACTCGGGGTCCGCATCCTTCGGTCCGCGCCACATGCCCTGCGCCTTGGCATAAGCCGCAACCAGATCGACCCGCGCCTTCGCGCGGCCGGTGGCTTTTAAGAAGCGAACAGTCTCATCGTCGATCGGGAAGAACCCGCACGTCGCGCCGTATTCCGGCGCCATGTTTGCGATCGTCGCGCGATCCTCGAGCGGCAGCTCGTTCAACCCCGGTCCATAGAACTCCACGAACTTGCCGACCACACCCTTTTTGCGCAGCATCTGCGTGACGGTCAGCACGAGGTCTGTCGCCGTGACGCCCTCCTGCAGCTTGCCGGTCAGCTTGAAGCCCACGACTTCGGGAATCAGCATCGACTGCGGCTGCCCCAGCATCGCCGCTTCCGCTTCGATCCCGCCGACGCCCCAGCCCAGCACGGCCAATCCATTGACCATCACCGTATGGCTATCGGTGCCGACCAGCGTATCGGGATAAGCAACCTCGACCGTCTTCTTGCCGTCCTTGACCTTCGCCGTCCAAACCGTCTGCGAAAGGTATTCCAGGTTCACCTGATGACAGATGCCGGTGCCCGGCGGCACGACGCGGAAATTGTCGAACGCCGACTGCCCCCAGCGCAGGAACGAGTACCGCTCGCCGTTCCGCTCGAACTCGCGCGTGACGTTCTTCTTGAACGCGTCCTTGGTGCCGAAGTAGTCGACCATGACGGAATGATCGATGACGAGGTCGACTGGTGCCAGCGGATTGATCTTCTCAGGATCGCCGCCCAGCGTCTTCATCGCATCGCGCATGGCAGCCAGATCGACGACCGCGGGCACGCCCGTAAAGTCTTGCATCAACACGCGCGCCGGACGGAACGCGATCTCGCGATCCGATTTCTTCTCGTTCAGCCACGATGCGAACGCTTGAATATCTTCCTTCGTGACGCTCCGCCCATCCTCATGCCGCAGCAGATTCTCAAGCAGCACCTTCATCGAGTACGGCAGTTTCGAGATGCCGGTCAGCCCGTTCTTCTCGGCCGCCTTTAGGCTGTAGTAGGTGTAGGTCTTCGTGCCGACTTTGAGCGTCTTCTTGGACTTGAAACTGTCGTGGGTGGTCACGGGCGATGAGCTCCTGAGGGCAGGTCGCGGAATTGGGGTAAGGTCGAGGCCGCGGAAATTAATGACTTTTTCTTCGCGCCGCTACGGTACAAGCTAGATAAAGTCAGGTTGATTTGAGCGATGCACCCATGACAGCTCCAGCGGTACGCAGCGAAAAGAACGGCGCGGTGACGACGGTGATATTGTCGCGCCCCGGCCGCCGGAACGCCGTCGACCGCCCGACGGCGGAAGCTCTGGCAGAGGCTTTCCTCGCCTTCGACCGCGACCCAAAGGCCGCCGTAGCGGTCTTCTACGGCGAGCACGGCGCGTTCTGCGCCGGCGCCGACCTGAAGGCGATTGCCGAAAACAAGGGCAATCGCACCGAAGCCCCCAAAGCAGGTTTGGACATTCTGAAAGACCAAGGCCCCATGGGTCCCAGCCGCTTCCTGCTCTCAAAACCGGTGATAGCGGCCATCGCGGGTCCAGCGGTAGCAGGCGGCCTCGAACTCGCTCTCTGGTGCGACATGCGTGTCGCGGAGGAGGACTCGGTTCTCGGCGTCTTCTGTCGCCGCTGGGGCGTGCCGCTAATCGATGGGGGGACAGTGCGCCTGCCACGTCTGATCGGCATGGGCCACGCGATGGACTTGATCTTGACCGGCCGTGGCGTCAGCGCTGCCGAAGCGCTCACCATGGGCCTCGTCAATCGCGTCGTGCCAAAAGGTACGGCGCGCCAAGCCGCGGAAACCCTCGCCGCAGAGCTTGCCGCCTTCCCGCAAACCTGCATGCGCCACGATCGTCTCTCGGCGTACCAGCAATGGGACTTGGACTACGCCCAGGCGATGACGAACGAATTCGAGCACGGCGTCGCCTCGCTTGTCGGCGGCGGCGCAACCGCAGGTGCTGCACGCTTCGCCTCCGGCAAAGGCCGCGGCGGCTCGTTCTCGGACATCTAATGCGCGTCATCGCCGAAAACGTGGCGGCTTACCGTGGCGAGCGCATGATCTTTCGCCACGTGAGTTTCGAATTGGCCGCAGGCCAAGCGTTGATCCTGCACGGCCCGAACGGCAGCGGGAAAACGACGCTCCTGCGCGTGATCGCCGGACTGCTCGGCATGATGTCCGGACGCCTGCGGATGCTGGGTACAGACGATCAACCGTTAACGGACGAAACGCGCGACCGCGCGTTCCACTTCGTCAGTCACCTAGGCGTCGTCCGCTCGCAAATGCGCGTACGCGAAACGTTGGAGTTCCACGCTGCCCTTCTTGGCGCACCGAAAACCGCAGTTAACAAAGCGCTAGACGATTGGGCTCTGCGCCCGCTCGCCGATCACAGCGGCGGCATGCTCTCGGCCGGCCAACGGCACCGTCTCGCGCTCGCCCGCCTCTCTCTGCAAAAGCGCGATCTCTGGCTACTCGACGAACCGCTTGTCGCCCTCGATATGGCGTCGAAGACCCGCCTAAACGACGCCGCCGAGAAACATCTTGAAGACGGCGGCATCGTCATCGCCGCCAGCCACGAACCGTTCTTAGGCGATCCGCGCACGATCTACCTGGGGCCGCGCGCATGATGACGTTCCGCGCGCTTCTCTGGCATGACGTGCTCTTGGGGTTACGCTCCAGCGGCGGCGCAGCACTCTCCGCCGCATTCTTCGCGCTCATCATCGTGCTGACACCGTTGGGCCTCGGCCCAGAAACCGCCGCGCTGAAATCGGTTGCACCTGGCTTGTTCTGGATCGCAGCGCTGCTCGCAACCTTGCTCGGATTGGAACGCGTCGTTCAGCCGGATGTCGAAGACGGTACGCTCGATCTCCTACGCCTATCGCCGTTGCCCATGGAGTTGGTCGCTCTCGCAAAGATCTGCGCGCATTGGATCACGTCGGGTCTGATCATCAGCCTGCTCGCGCCGATCCTTGCACCCATGCTGAGCTTGAGCGCCTCCGCGATCCCGATGCTGACGCTATCGCTGCTCATAGGAACCATCGGACTAAGCGCCATCGGCACGGCCGCAGCAGCCTTGGGCGCCAGCGTCCAGCGCGGTGGCATCGTGCTCGCGATCCTGGTGCTGCCGTTGAACGTCCCCTTCCTGATCTTCGGCGCAAGCGCTGTCGCCGGCGCACAAGCCGGAACCGCAACCGGCCAACCCCTGATGTTTCTAACGGCGTGTTCGCTGCTCGCCTTGGTCGTAGGACCGATCGCCGCCGCCGCGGCATTGCGTCTCAACGAGGACTAGCCGTGGCAGCAATAACGCCGTGCAACTAGATTGGATCGCATGCAAGCCTACGCAAACCCGCAACGCTTCGTCCGCCTCGCGCGCGCGCTCACCCCGTGGACGTTTGGCTTGGCAATCACGCTCGCAGCAACAGGCCTCTATCTCGGCCTCGTCGTCGCCCCGCCCGACTACCAGCAAGGCGACGCGCAACGCATCATGTACGTGCACGTACCGGCCGCTTGGATGTCGATGTTTGTGTACGGCTCGATGGCGATAGCCAGCGCCGTCGCCTTCATCTGGAAACACCCGTTGGCCGACGTCGCGGCGAAAGCTTCGGCTCCCATCGGCGCCGTCTTCACCGCACTCGCGCTGATCACGGGCATGCTCTGGGGCCAACCGATGTGGGGCACTTGGTGGGTTTGGGACGCGCGCCTGACCTCGGTCCTGATCCTCTTCTTCCTCTACCTGGGCTATATCGTCCTCTGGAGCGCGATCGAAGACCCCACGCGGGCTGCCCGCGCCGCGCGCATCCTGGCCCTCGTCGGCGCCATCAACATCCCGATCATCAAGTTCTCCGTCGACTGGTGGAACACGCTGCATCAGACCGCCTCAGTATTGCGCACAAATGGCCCCGCAATGCCCGCCGCGATGCTGACGCCGCTCCTGATCATGGCACTCGCCTACACCGTGCTCTACGTCGCGCTGCTGTTCGTACGTATGCGCATGGAGATATCCGAGCGCCGCCTACGCACGATCCGCATGGGCCTGGAGGCACTACCCGCATGAGCACGTTCTGGGCGATGGGCGGCTACGCAGCGTTCGTATGGCCGGCCTACGGGATCAGCTTCATCGCGTTGGTCACGCTAAGCGTTCTGAGTTGGCGTGCGATGAAACGCGCGGAACGCCTCGCCGAACTGAGCGCGCGCGAGGATAAGCCTTAGCGCCGCTCGCGCGGTTTCTTCGCGCCGTTCAGTTTTTTTCTATCCTCAGAAGCCTGCGCAAGCAAGTTCAGGCTTTTCAAGAATTCCGCCCGGTTTCGCGCGGGCAGCGTCTCCAGAAAAGCGATCTCGGCCCGCTGCATCGCAGGCTGTGCCCCTTTCAAGGCGCGGCGCCCGATCGCAGTGATTTTGACCGAATTCGCCCGCTGGTCTTCTTCCACCCGCTTGCGAACAATCAACTCGCGCTTCTCGATACGGTCGATGATATCGGCGAGTGTCGACCGGTCGATGCTGGTCAATTCGACGAGTTTCGTTTGTGTCAGCGTCGCCTCGTCGTTCTGATCGACCGCGTGCAAAACGGTGAGCTGCCGCACTGTCAAACCGCCAGCTTCCAATTCTTCCTCGTAGAGATCGAGCGCAAGTTGAATCGCGCGGCGAAGCAGATGGCTGGTCGACGACGCCAACTCGAAGCTCTTTGCCATTCGATGTTTCCGATGGAATAATCGCCGGGCGGCGCGCGCTAAAAAATCGTCCGTGTCCGTATCATATCCGTTCCGGGTCAGGAAGTGACCGGACGGTCTCATCCAACGGCGATTTGGAATCTAACCTGATGCGCGAAAGATTATCTCCGCCTCCCGCGCCACGCACATGCTGCGCGTTCGTTCGCCGCGTACCCGACGGCGACAACATGGAGCGCGACGTCTGCGCGAAGTGCGGACACGTTCACTACGTCAACCCGAAGATCGTCGTCGGCGCAGTTTGCTCCTGGCACGGACGAATTCTGCTGTGCCGCCGCGCAATTGAGCCCCGCCGCGGATTTTGGACGATTCCGGCGGGTTACATGGAAGAACAGGAAACGCCGCTCCAAGGCGCAATGCGCGAAGCCTGGGAAGAAGCGACGGCAAAGATCGAGATCGACCGCCTGCTCGCGGTCTATTCGGTCGCACGTATCTCGCAAGTTCAGTTGATCTTCCGCGCCCGTCTTGCAACCGGCGATTTTGCTCCGGGCACGGAGAGTCTAGAAACGAAGCTGTTCGCTTGGGAGGAGATTCCCTGGGATGATCTCGCCTTCCCAAGTGTGCACTGGGCGCTGAAGCATTACCGTGAAACGGAGGGTCGCGAAAACTTCGCGCCGTTCGACAACCCGCTTTAGCTGATCGGCTTCAGCGGCGGCTTCCCCGCTGATTTCGCGCAATTGGCGATGACCGCCTCATCGCTCCCGCCGGGCACGGCTTCCGCAAGCGTGACAGCCATCACACTCGACGCATTCGCATAAAGATAGACGAGCAACGTGCAACTTCCTCGGCCCCCGTACTGCCACATCTCCGCACCCGCCTCGGTGCGCTTCATAGAAGGCTCACCCCACGCCGCACGCAGCGCATCGCCAGTCATGCCGATAAGCCCAGTGTTCGACGCGGGCGCAACGCTCGGCGCCGGCGCAGCAGTTGGCGCAGGAGCCGCCGGTACGGCTGCAGGCTCGCTCGGCTCACCACCGCCAAGCCCCATGGTCTGGCAACCGGCAACCGCCAACATCGGCAAAACAAGCGCAAGCCTACGCATCACGAACTCCGCACCAACTTGTTGAACTCGTGCGTCATCATCGCAGCCCCAAACAGCGGCACGAAAAAGTTCAAGATCGGGATCATGGCGAGAAACGATATCAACGCCCCGCCCAAAAACAACCTGACGCGATGCTGCCGCCGGAGCGCCCGCGCATCCCGCGGCGCCATGTGGCGGAGCGCCGCCAACTCAAAAAATGTACGTCCCGTCAGATACCCGTTCACAAACAAAACAACGAGCGTGCCGATCCCGATCGCGACAAACTGCAACGGTATGGCAAGCAGGTTCAGCACCAGGCTGACGGCGGCAAAGCTCAATCCCGCAAACAGAAGCTCGCCTGTGGACGCGCCGCCGCGCACCTTCGAGTCCGGATAGTGCTTCGCCTCAACGGCATCCGCCACGCGGTCGATGAAGATGCTCGCGAACGCTTGCGCGACCGGCGCGCCCAAGAACACGAACGCGATGGTCAACACCGCGCCGGAGATGATCGCGACCGCATCCTGCATCCAGCTGAGCCCGAAGTCCGGCACATAGCTCACCGACCACTGCAGCGCGAACATCAGCAGGACGAACAAGAGCATGGTGCACCCAGCCCCAAGCCAGACCACGCCCTGGAACTTGCGGTCGAACATCTGCGCCAATGCGGCTGCGGCACTTGAGAGCATGCGTCCGTCGAATCCCGCGATTGTCGAAGCTGAGCCACTGCCTATACTGCCCCGCCATTCAGGGTAAAGGACAAGTTGGATGCAGGACGCGAAGTACGACGTATTGGCCATCGGCAATGCCATTGTTGACGTTTTGGCCCAGACAACCGACGCGTTCCTAGTCGAACACGGAATTGCCAAAGGCGCCATGACTCTCGTGGATGCGTTCCGCGCGGAATCCCTGGGGCGCACGATGAAGGACTCGATCGAAGCATCGGGAGGCTCGGCCGCGAACACGATGGTCGGCGTCGCCTCGTTCGGGGGGAAAGCCGCCTTCATCGGTAAGGTCAATGACGATCGTTTAGGGCGGGTCTTCAAAGAGGATATCCACAAGTCGGGCGTCGCCTTCGACAGCGCACCGGCAACAAGCAACGTCGCCACCGCATCCAGTCACATTCTGATCACGCCCGACGGCCAACGCAGCATGAACACGTATCTGGGCTGCGCGGCCGCACTCACCGAAGCGGACATGTCGGCGCCGAGAATCGCGGATGCCAAGGTCCTCTACATCGAGGGTTATCTGTGGGACGCGCCTGAAACGAAAGCTGCCATCCGCACGGCGATCGCGCACGCGAAAGCGGCAAAGCGCAAGGTCGCCTTTACGCTCTCCGATCCGTTCTGCGTCGGCCGCTGGCGCGACGAGTTCAAGGCGCTACTAGCAGCCGACATCGACATACTGTTCGCGAACGAAGCGGAGGCGAAAGCGCTCTACGAAACCGAACGCTTCGACGAAGCGTTCCAAGCCATCCGCAAATGGGGCAAGACGGCAGCGATCACCCGCTCCGCCCACGGCTCCGTCGTGCTGCACGGTGGCGACGTCCACATCCTGGATGCCGAACCGGTCGCTCATGTCGTCGACACGACCGGCGCCGGCGACCAATATGCGGCGGGCTTCTTGTACGGTCACGCGCGGGGCTTGACCCTTGATGTTTGCGGAAGACTGGGCGGCATCGCTGCAGCCGAAGTCATCTCCCACGTCGGCCCGCGGCCGCACACGTCGCTGAAGTCGCTCGCGGCCAAAGCCGGATTGGTCTAACGCACGATCCCTTTGCGCGCAGCCTTGTCGTCGAGCCCCGACCGCCCCTCGCGCGCCGTCAGCTCCGCGAACACGTCGTTCGGATCGACGCCTGCCGCGACCCAGAGCACGCACAGGTGATAGAGAAGGTCCGCGGACTCCGCGACCCGCTCTTGCGCTGTACCGGCGAGCGCTGCGATACCAACCTCAACACCCTCCTCGCCGACTTTCTTGGCGCACTTCGCCACGCCTTCATTCAGAAGCTTCGCGGTGTAGGATTTTGCAGGGTCGCCGCCCTTACGCGCCAGGACCTGGGCGTAAAGCCGGTCCACGGGATGCTCACTCATGACCACTCACTTCAGGCCGGAATCGGCCACCAACAAAGTTATCAGCGATTGGCCGCCTGTGGCAAAGGGCCCAGCCTGCATTGACACTTGGGCGCCGTTACCGAATCAACATCGCCACACATGAGCGATCTCCTGGCACAAAGCGTCTTCACCCGTTTCGCGCTCGCAGCCTGCGTCATCGCATTGCTGTGGCTCGGCGTGTTCTGGGCAGTCGCCTAATGCGCGGACCCGCAATCTCGCTCACCGACGTGATCGTGACCTACCGGCGCGTGCCTGCGGTCCATCACCTGAGTGGCACATTCGAAGCCGGCTCGCTAACCGCCGTGGCAGGTCCGAACGGCGCAGGTAAGAGCACGCTACTCAAAGCGATCATGGGGCTACTGCCTGTCAGCGACGGCCGCATCGACCTAGGCGGCCTCAACGCGCGCCAGATCGCCTACTTGCCACAACTGCCCGAAATCGATCGCAGCTTCCCGATCTCGGTCGAACAAACCGTGCTGCTCGGCGCCTGGCCGCGTGCAGGCGCCTTCGGCACGTTGGACAAGGCCGAACGCACCCGCGCCGCCGCCGCCATCGCCAAGGTCGGACTCTCCGGATACGCCCATGCGCCGATCGCAAGCCTCTCTGTAGGCCAATGGCACCGCGCGCTGTTCGCGCGCCTGATCGTGCAAGACGCCCCCGTCATCCTGCTCGACGAACCGTTCGCCGCTGTCGACGAACGCACGACTGAAGACCTGATGGCGCTCGTGCGCCGCTGGCACGACGAAGGACGAACGGTCATCGCAGTCTTGCACGACATGAGCTTCGTCCGCCGCCACTTTCCGCGACTGCTGTTGCTTGCGCGCAAAGTCGTCGCCTGGGGTCCAGCCGGGGACGCGCTCTCGCCCGAAAACGCGGAGCGCGCGCGCGCGATGACCGACCGTTGGGCCAGCGAACCCTGCTCGCACGACCACAATCACGCGAGCACCTGAGATGTACGATCTCTTCATCGCGCCCTTCGCCGACTACGAGTTCATGCGCCGCGCACTCGTCGCCTGCCTCGCCCTCGCAGTCGGCGCAGGCCCACTCGGTGTGTTTCTCGTTCTCCGCCGCATGAGCCTGATGGGCGATGCGATCGGTCATGCGGTGCTGCCGGGCGTCGCGGTGGGCTTCATGGTCTCCGGCCTCTCGCTCGGTGCGATGACAATAGGCGGCGTTGTGGCGGGCCTGGCGGTCGCCCTACTTGCCGGACTAACGGCCCGCGCCACCGGCATGAAAGAAGACGCAAGCCTGGCAGGCTTCTACCTGACGAGCCTCGCTCTCGGCGTGATGCTGGTCTCGCTGCGCGGCTCGCCCATCGACCTGCTGCACATCCTCTTCGGTTCGATCTTAGCCGTCGATGATCAAGGCCTGCTGTTCGTCGCGGGTGTCGCAAGCGCCAGCACGCTGATTATGAGCTTGATCTACCGCCCGCTCGTGGTTGAATGCTTCGACCCCGTCTTCGCCCGCACCGTTGGCGCGCACGGCGGTTGGGCGCATGCGATTTTCTTAGGCCTCGTCGTGCTCAACCTCGTCGCGGCATTCCAGGCGCTTGGCACGCTGATGGCCGTCGGCCTCATGATGCTGCCCGCACTCGCGGCACGGTTTTGGTCTGAAGACGTCTCGACCATCGCCATCGTGGCGACTGGTCTTGGCCTCCTGGCGAGCTTCGTTGGCCTCTTGGTCTCCTACCACGCCGAGATCGCCTCGGGCCCCGCCATAGTTCTGACTGCCGCCACGCTCTATCTGGTTTCGATCGTCGCAGGTTCGCGCTCGGGCCTGCTCGCCCAATGGCTCCGCCGCCCGCACTTCCACGACCCACAAGAGGCCAAGCGATGACCCTGCGCTTTGCTGCATGCGTCCTTGTGCTCCTCGTCGCGGCAATGCCGGCAGCGGCGGGTGAGAAGCTCAAACTCGTCGCAACATTCTCGATCCTCGGCGACATCACGAGCCGCGTCGGTGGGGACAAGATTGAACTCGAAACGCTCGTCGGTCCCGACGGCGACGCGCATGTCTATCAAGCAACCACCGCCGACGCCCGTGCTGTCGCACAAGCACGTGTCGTAATCGTGAACGGCCTCGCGTTTGACGACTGGGCTTACAGACTCCTGCGCGCATCCGGTTCGGCGGCGCGTGTCGTTGTCGCCTCGACGGGCGTGAAACCGCTCGAAGGTGGACACGCCCACACCGATCACGACGACCACGCCGATCCTCACGCGTGGCAGGATGTGCGCAACGCCATCGCCTATGTCGCCACGATCGAGCGCGCGCTCGCCGCCGCCGATCCCGCGAACGCATCGGCTTACCAAGCGAACGCGGCCGCCTACCGCGCCGAGCTGCAAAGCCTGAACGCCGAAATCCGAGCGGCGCTCGTTGCCATTCCGCCGCCGCGTCGCCAAGCCGTAACGACGCATGGTTCTTTCGCATACTTCGCCGCCGCTTATGATGTGGCTTTCACCGCGCCCCTCGGCACCTCGACGGAAGAACAAGCCTCCGCGAAATCACTCGCACGGCTGATCACGAGCATCCGCCAAACGGGCACCAAAGCGCTCTTCCTCGAAAACGCAGCCGACCCTCGCCTTATGCGGCAAGTCGCCCGCGAGACCGGCGTCACGCTGGGTGGCACGCTCTACGCCGACGCCCTCTCGACAAAAGACGGCTCTGCGCCCACCTACATCGCTCTCATGCGCCACAATCTAAAGCTCTTGACGGGAGCGATGGCGCACGGTTTTTGAGCGCCTTCGTATTGGAGCTTTCTATGTCCCAAGTCCCCGTCACCGTGCTCACCGGCTATCTCGGTGCCGGCAAGACCACGCTGTTGAACCGCATCCTGACCGAACAGCACGGCAAGAAATACGCCGTCATCGTCAACGAATTCGGCGAAATCGGCATCGACAACGACCTCGTCGTCGACACGGACGAAGAAGTGTTCGAGATGAACAACGGCTGCATCTGCTGCACCGTGCGCGGCGACCTGATCCGCATCCTGGGCGGCCTGATGAAGCGCAAAGACAAGTTCGATGCCATCCTGATCGAAACCACCGGCCTCGCCGATCCATCGCCGGTCGTGCAGACGTTTTTCGTTGACGACGAAGTCAAGGAACGCACGAAGCTCGACTCGATCACGACGGTAGTGGACGCCAAACACGTGCTCGAACGCCTCAAAGACACGCACGAAGCCGCCGAACAAATCGCCTTCGCCGACCAGATCATCCTGAACAAAACGGACCTTGTCTCGGAAGACGACCTGAATCGCGTCGAACGCCGCATCCGCGAACTGAACCCGCTCGCCCCCATCCACCGCACCGAACGCTGCGCCATCGCGCTCGACAAGGTGCTGGGTCGCGGCGCGTTCGATCTGCAGCGCTTGCTGGAACTCGAGCCTGAACTACTGAACCCGGAACACGACGACCACGAACATTCGAGTGACATCGCCAGCGTCTCGCTGAGCACGAAATCACAACTCGACGGCGACAAAGTCACGAAGTGGCTGCAAACGCTGCTCGCCGAACGCGGCCAGGACATCCTGCGCGCCAAAGGCATCCTCGACATCAAGGGCAAGGAAGAACGCCTGGTGTTCCAGGCCGTCCACATGGTGATGGACGGTGACTTTGGCAAACCGTGGAAAGAGGGCGACAAACGCTTCAGCCGCATCGTCTTCATCGGCCGCGACCTCGACGAAGCCGAACTCGACCGCGCCTTCAAAGCCTGCATCGCCTGATGCCGAAGCCCAAAATCACCGCCGGAAACCAATGGAGCTTCGACGCGCCGGTTGTCGCCTGCGCCTTCGACGCGGAAGGGCAGGGCGCCTTCGCATTGGGCGACGGCACCCTGCGCACGTTCACGACCGCCGATGCCGAAACACAGACGGTCGAAGCGCACAAAGGCGCAACGCTCGCGCTAACCGCGCACCCCGAAGGCGGCTTCCTCTCAGGCGGTGACGACGGCCGCCTCGTGCACACGGTCGCGGGCGAAGCGCCACGCGAACTGCTCTACATCAAAGGCCGCTGGATCGAAAACATCGCGGCGACCGCCGAAACGGGCCTCATCGCCTGCACCGCCGGCAAGAACGTCCATCTGCTGGACGGCGAGAAGACAACTGTATTCACGCACGCCACGACCGCGGCAGGCGTCGCGTTCGACCCGAAAGGCCGCCGCCTTGCCGTCGCGCACTACAACGGTGCCTCCCTCTGGTGGACGAAGTCGGCGGATCAGCAGCCAAAAGTGCTGGAATGGAAAGGCTCGCACATCGCGGTCACGTGGAGCCCCGACGGCCGCTTCCTCGTGACCTCGATGCAGGAAAGCGCGCTGCACGGCTGGCGCATCGAAGACGGCGCGAACATGCGCATGTCCGGCTACCCCTCGAAGATCAAATCGATGGCCTGGGACCGGCGCGGCCGCTCGCTGTTCACCGCAGGTGCCGACCGCGTCGTCGGTTGGCCGTTCACGGGCCGCGGCGGCCCGATGGAACGCGACCCCGTGCAAATCGGCCCGCAGCGCGAAGCGATGATTCAAACAGTCGCCGCCCACCCTGAAACCGACATCGTGGCTGCAGGCACGACCGACGGCGCCGTCTGGTTTGAAGAAATCGGCGACCCCGGCACGAATTTCGTGATGCTGAACGCGGCAAGGATAACGGCGCTCGCGTTCACCCCCGAAGGCACCCACCTCGCCATCGGCGACGAAGAAGGCAACGCGGCGGTCGTTCCCGTCGCTTAATCCTTCTGCTCGCCGAAGAACTCTTTGACCTTCGCAAAGAAACTCGTGGACTTCGGCGAGTTCTGCGCGCCACCGGACTTCTCGAATTCGCGCAGAAAATCCTGCTGCTTCTTCGTGAGGTTCACCGGCGTCTCGACGAGCACCTCGACGATTAGATCACCGTGCGGGCCTTGGCCGCGCAAGCCCGGCATACCCTTGCCGCGCACACGGAACTCCTTGCCCGACTGCGTCCCTTCCGGAATGGCGACGCGGACGCGTCCGCCGCCCAGCGTCGGCACCTCGACATTTCCGCCGAGCGCCACTGTCGAAAAGCTCACTGGCACGCTGCAATGCAGGTCCGCGTTATCGCGCTTGAACAACGCGTGCGTCCCAATCGAAAGGAAAATGTAGAGGTCGCCCTTCGGCCCGCCGCGTAGCCCCGCCTCGCCTTCGCCGGCAAGCCGGATGCGCGTACCGTCCTCGACGCCCTGCGGAATGTTGACGTTGAGTGTCCGCTCGCGCTGCACCCGGCCGCTGCCGGAGCAGGACTTGCACGGGTTCTTGACCACGCGGCCCAGGCCCTGACACGTCGGGCACGTCCGCTCGATCGTGAAAAAGCCTTGCTGCGCACGAACCTTGCCGACGCCCGAGCATGTCGGACACGCTTGCGGTTTCGACCCCGCTTCGGCACCGGAACCGCTGCAGGATTCGCAAGCGACGGAGCCCGGAATGCGGATCGTCGCGGTCTTACCCGCATACGCATCGTCGAGCGAGATTTCCATGTTATAGCGCAGGTCCGACCCACGCGAGGCGCGTTGCCCGCCGCCACCGCCGCCGCGGCGCGTGCCCATGAACTCGCCGAACAGGTCGTCGAACACGTCCGTGAACGATGTCGAGAAGTCGAACCCGCCACCGGGTCCGCCGCCGCGCCCGCCACCGGGGCCTTCGAACGCCTGGTGTCCGTACTGGTCGTAGGCCGCGCGCTTCTGATCGTCTTTCAGGATGTCGTAGGCTTCGTTCAGTTCCTTGAAGTTCTGCTCGGACGCTTTGTCGCCGGGATTACGGTCGGGGTGCAGCTCTTTCGCCTTCTTGCGATAAGCAGCCTTCAGTTCGTCGGCGGTGGCTCGCCGCTGAACGCCCAGAATTTCGTAGAAGTCACGCTTGGACATTCGTCCCGCCCGGCACTCTCAAAGAAGGGAACTCGCGCACGGCCCGCGCGCGTTTAGCGCGCGCCGCCCTTCTTTTTCTTCTCTTCATCCACCTCTTCGAAGTCGGCGTCGACCACGTTGCCGTCGCCGCCAGCCGTTGCGCCGCCGCCTGTATCACCACCGGGCGCACCTTCTGGCGCATCGCCGCCGGGGCTCATGCCCTTGTACATGGCCTCGCCAAGCTTCAGCGACGCCTGGCGCAACGCGTCGGTCTTCGCGCGGATCAACTCGGAGTCTTCACCCTTAACCGCATCTTTGACTGCCGTCGCCGCGTCTTCGATCGCCGAGCGTTCGGCCTGGCCGACCTTATCGCCGTGTTCCTTTACCGCCTTCTCGATCTGGTGCACGGCCGCATCCGCATGATTGCGCGCTTCGACAAGCTCGCGGCGCTTCTTGTCA
Source organism: Micropepsaceae bacterium (assembly GCA_046153995.1). Lineage (GTDB taxonomy): Bacteria > Pseudomonadota > Alphaproteobacteria > Micropepsales > Micropepsaceae > SZUA-430. The sequence goes on along the minus strand of JBJXEH010000043.1, from coordinate 9,710 downwards.
TCGCCCGCGTGTTCCTGCGCCTCGCGCATCATCTTCTGGATGTCGGCTTCGGAAAGACCGCCCGAAGCCTGAATGCGGATCGCCTGCTCTTTGTTCGTGGCCTTGTCCTTCGCCGCGACATTCACGATGCCGTTCGCGTCGATATCGAAGGTCACCTCAACCTGCGGCATGCCGCGCGGAGCAGGGGGAATGCCGACGAGATCGAACTGGCCGAGGAACTTGTTGTCCGCGGCCATCTCGCGCTCGCCCTGGAACACGCGGATCGTCACTGCCGTCTGCCCGTCTTCGGCAGTCGAGAACACCTGAGATTTCTTCGTCGGGATCGTCGTGTTGCGGTCGATCAACCGTGTAAACACGCCGCCCAACGTCTCAATGCCAAGCGACAACGGCGTCACGTCGAGCAACAGAACGTCCTTGACCTCGCCCTTCAGCACGCCCGCCTGAATGGCAGCACCGATCGCCACGACCTCGTCCGGGTTCACGCCCTTGTGCGGTTCCTTGCCGAAGAAATCTTTGACGATCTGCTGCACCTTCGGCATGCGCGTCATACCACCGACGAGCACGACCTCGTTGATGTCGGCAGGCGTCACGCCCGCGTCCTTCATACAAGCCTTCAACGGCGCAAGCGTCCGCTGCACAAGGTCGTCGACCAGCGACTCGAGCTTCGCCCGCGTCAGTTTCGTGGTCAGATGCTTCGGACCCGAAGCATCCGCCGTGATGAACGGCAGGTTCACTTCCGTCTGCAGCTGCGAAGACAACTCGATCTTCGCCTTCTCCGCCGCCTCTTTTAGGCGCTGCAAAGCCAACCGATCCTTGCGCAGGTCGATGCCTTGTTCCTTCTTGAACTCGTCCGCCAAGAAATCGACGAGCCGCATGTCGAAGTCTTCACCGCCAAGGAACGTATCGCCGTTCGTCGCCTTCACCTCGAAGACGCCGTCGCCGATCTCCAGGATCGAGATGTCGAACGTGCCGCCGCCAAGGTCATAGACCGCGATCGTACCTGCTTGCTTCTTGTCGAGGCCGTAAGCAAGCGCCGCCGCCGTCGGCTCGTTGATGATGCGAAGAACTTCAAGACCGGCGATCCGGCCGGAGTCCTTCGTCGCCTGGCGCTGCGCGTCGTTGAAGTATGCAGGCACCGTGATGACGGCCTGTGTCACCTTCTCGCCGAGATAGGCCTCGGCCGTCTCTTTCATCTTCTGCAGTGTGTAGGCGGACACTTGGCTCGGCGAGAGCTTTTCGTTGTCGCGGCCCAACACCCAAGCGTCGGCGTTGTCGGCTTTGATGATCTTGTAGGGCACCATGCCGATGTCCTTTTGGGTCATCGGATCTTCGAACTTGCGCCCGATCAGACGCTTGATCGCGAAATAGGTGAACTCGGGGTTCGTGACCGCCTGGCGTTTCGCGGCCTGGCCGACCAAGCGCTCGCCGTCCTTGGTGAATGCGACGATCGAGGGGGTCGTACGCGCGCCCTCGGCGTTTTCGATCACCTTTGGCTGCGCGCCTTCCATGATGGCCACGCACGAATTCGTGGTGCCAAGGTCGATCCCGATGACTTTACCCATGCTCTCAAAACCTCTCATATTCGGCGGATGATCTGGGGCCCTCATGCCTTGAGGCGCCCACTGCCATCCCCACCCAAATCAGTTGGAACGCTGTCGATTATCCCGCAAATTTCTGCGGGTTCGAGGGCAGATATAGGGGGGCACACCCGGCCCCGCAACTGCCGACCCAAGCCAAAAATCGTGATTTTCAAGCCCGGACCGCCAGGGTTATGCTCCACGCGTCAAAATGACGAGGAGGCCGACCATGTCACGGACAGTGGGTTGGGCCGCGTTCTTGGCCTCAGTAGCATGCTTGTTGGGATCGACGGCCGCGCAAGCCAACACGGCGCGTCCAACTTATGCTTGTTTCTCGCCGCAGAACGCAGCGGTTATCGGGCGCCTCGGTGCCGCCGACCCAAGCGTTAGGTACGGGTTCGAAACCGGTGAGTGTTTGGCGCTAACCCCCGCCACGCCAGTCAGCGGCGCTGAACGCGTAGGCAACCTTTGGCGGTTTCGCGCACGCGGTGCGCAGCCCTATCTATACGCAGCCGATTGGGCTGCGGGGTTTACACCCGCCGCCATGGGAAACGGCCCGCCCGGCTTCGAAAGATATCTCGCGGTAACGGAGCGTCTCCTGACCATGAGCCGCGCGTTCGCGGACTGCTACGAAGCGAACGAACGTCTAGACAAATGGGGTGACGAACTAGACCGCCGCTGGAACGCCTATTGGGCGAAAAGCCGGACCGATACCGACGGACCCAGCCCCGTTGTCGTCGTCTACGTTTCGCGTGAAGGCCCGCAACTGTTCGCCGAAATGGACCGCTACAAGCGGGAGCAGGCAATCCTTCGCAATCGCTGCGGCGCGGTAGCTTCGATCGAAGCGGACCAGGACTTCATCGCCTTCAGCCGCTCGGCACAATACAGTTGAGGGGCGGAAATCTGCCATTCGGCGTCAGGCATTGCAGCCTGGCGCCGAATGTTTCAGCCAGATCAAATCTTTAGCCCGGCCACACATTCGCCATCGAGCAACCCCATATGCTCAACGTGGCAAGGGCTACAAAACGATGACCTTTCAAAGTTCAGTCCGCTATCTGAGCGTTGCGGCAGCCTCAACCGCACTGTCTTCGATGCCGAGTGCAGCCGGCATTATCGCCCGCACACCCACGATCTCCGGTAACGGATGGGTCGCTCTCGGGATACTCGCCGCGTTCATTGGCGCGGTCTACTTGATGATCGCCGGCGCCTTGCACGTCGAACGCCGTGATGCACGGCTCGGCCGCCGGCACTACGGCGAGGAACACGGGTGGTTCGGGTTTGTGCGCGACGACAAAGATGACCCACCCGACGCCGGCAACGGGAACTGATACGCGGCTAATTCGGCGTGGGATCGGTGTCCGGCGTATCGGCGGTCGGCGCCGTTGAAACGGCAACGATCGCCTCGCGCAGCAAGCGTCCGCCGATCATGTAGCCGTCCTGAGCGACCGCAAGAACCGTTCCCGGCGGGTGTTCCCGGCTCGGCACTTCGGCCACGGCCTGATGCAGGTTCGGATTGAACTTCTGCCCCTGCGCCTCGATCTTTTTGATGCCGTGCCTGTCGAAAATTGAGATCAACTCGCGTTGCGTCGCCTCGATACCCGTGAGCACCGGCGCAACTTCTTTTGGCATCGCGGCACGCATTTCGGGCTTCAAGGCTTCGAAAGCCCGCGAAAAATTATCGACGACGCTCAGCAGATCGCGTGCGAATTTCCCAAACGCAAACTGCGCGGCGTCCGCTTTCTCGCGCTCGGCCCGCTTGCGGACGTTTTCAATCTCGGCCATCGCGCGCAGGTAACGGTCTTTCAGCGCCGCGACCTCTTGCTGCAGGCCTGCGATCTGTGCGGCCTCGCGTACGATGTCGCCGCTCGAAAGATCAAGCGTCGCGTCGTTCGCCGGGTCCACCTCTGGGTTGACCGGTTGTTGCGAGTCGTTTCCGTTTTGCGGCTTATTCATCGAAACTTCCGTTCACTTCTGCTGACTGATCAACCGGCTGATCACGCGCGCCGTATAGTCGACCATCGGCACGATGCGCGCATAATTGACGCGCGTGGGTCCGATCACGCCGATCACGCCGACGATGCGGTGCGATTCATCCGAATAAGGCGCTGCGATCACCGACGAACCCGACAACGAATAGAGCTTGTTTTCGGCGCCGATGAAGATGCGCACGCCGTCCCCTTGTTTCGCAAGCTCGAGCAATTGGATCAAGTCGTTCTTGCGGTCGATGTCGTCGAACAGCAGCCGGATGCGCTCAAGCTGTCCGGTTGCACCGACATCCTCCAGCAACCGCGCTTGGCCGCGTACGATGAGCGAGGGCGTCGTGCTCTGCAACCCGCCCCATTCGGCAAGTCCTGCAGCGACGAGCTTCGCGGCCAGTCCATCAAGCTCCGCTTTCTGTGCCGTGATGTCGTCCAAGATTTCGCTGCGCGCTTCTTCGAGCGTTCGCCCGCGCATACGCGCGCTCAAATAGTTGCCCGCCTCGATGAAATTTGAAGGCGTTAGCCCGAGCGGCGTTTCGACGATGCGATTCTCGACCGAACCGTCTTCGCCCACCATGATGACCAGCGTCCGCTGGGGTGCCAGAGACACGAACTCGACATGCTTCAGCGTAGGATCGCGTTTGGGTGTTACGACCAGTCCGGCACACTGGCTCAACCCCGACAACATCGCTGACGCCTGCATCAACACGTCGTCGAGCTTGCGCCCGCTGGCGGCGAGCTGCCCCTCGATGCCCTTGCGCTCTTCCGGCGCCAAATTGCCGACTTCCAGCAAGCCATCGACGAACATGCGCAAGCCCAGCTGCGTCGGCACGCGACCGGCACTCGTGTGCGGCGCCTCAAGCAAGCCCGCATGCTCCAAGTCCGACATCACGTTACGGATCGACGCAGGTGACAGGGTAAGGCTTCCCCGCTGCGCCAGCGTGCGCGAACCGATCGGCTCGCCCGTCTCCAGGTACGACTCCACAATCGTCCGGAAGATGTCGCGCGAACGTTCCGACAGTTCGCCCACTTGTGAAAGCGCGGGCACTTTGGAGCTAGGCCGTTCGTTCATGACCCTCGTTTCAGCCGGGAAATCTGCGGCCGTTGCAGCGCCGCAAGCGCCAGGCTAGGTAAAGCCTAAGCCCCCAAACTTCAAGGCAAGGAACCTCCCATGCGACCCTCCGGCCGCCGCGCGGACCAGTTGCGCGAAGTCACTCTAGAACCTGGCGTTTCCGCCCATGCGGAGGGCTCCTGCATGGTGAAGTTCGGCCGCACGCACGTGCTGTGCACGGCGTCGCTTGAAAACAGCGTCCCGCCGTTCCTCAAAGGCTCCGGCAAGGGTTGGGTCACGGCTGAGTATGGGATGCTGCCCCGCGCGACCGGCGAACGCATGCGCCGCGAGGCCGCTCAAGGCAAGCAGTCCGGCCGGACGCTCGAAATCCAACGCCTCATCGGCCGCGCACTTCGCGCCGTGACAGACCAAAAGGGCTTTGGCGAACGCCAAATCATGATCGACTGCGACGTCATCCAGGCCGACGGCGGCACACGTACGGCGGCGATCACCGGCGCGTTCGTGGCGCTCCACAAGTGCTTCCAGATGATGAAGCGCGACGGCCTCATCAAAGCGATCCCGCTCAAAGACCACGTCGCCGCCATCTCCTGCGGCATCCACAACGGCGCCTCCGTCCTCGACCTCGACTACGACGAAGACTCGAATGCCGGCACGGATGCAAACTTCGTCATGACGGGTGCTGGAGCACTCGTCGAAATCCAAGGCACGGCCGAAGGTGAACCGTTCACCGAAGCGGCCTTCCTCGAACTGATGGCACTCGCGCGCAAAGGCATCGCCGATCTGGTCCACCTGCAACGCGAAGCGATCGCACGCTAGACCATGCCGCGCCGCCTCACCGAAAAGCGCCTCGTCGTCGCCAGCCACAATCCCGGCAAAGTGCGCGAGATCGCGGACCTCATCGCACCGTTCGCGATCGAAGCTGTGCCTGCATCCGCGTTGAGCCTCGCCGAACCGGACGAAACCGAACCGACCTTCATCGGCAACGCCCTGATCAAAGCGCACGCGGCAGCAAACGCATCCGGCCTACCGGCGCTCTCCGACGACAGCGGTCTCTGCGTCAACGCGTTGAACGGCGAGCCGGGCGTCTACTCGGCGCGCTGGGCTGGCCCCCGCAAAGACTTCCGCGACGCCATGCAACTGGTGCACGATCGCTTGCGCGAAAGTAGCGCCAAGGATCGCAACGCCCACTTCGTCTGCGCGCTGGCCATCGCCTGGCCAGACGGCCACGCCGAAGCGTTCGAAGGCCGCATCACCGGCACGCTCGTCTGGCCGCCCCGCGGCACGCTAGGTTTCGGCTATGACCCAATGTTCGTGCCCGAAGGTCACAGCATCACGTTCGGCGAAATGCGCCCCGCACAAAAGCACGCGATGTCCCACCGCGCCCGCGCCTTCGCGAAGTTCGTCGAGGCGTGCCTTGGCTGACCTCGGCCTCTACGTGCACTGGCCGTTCTGCCTCTCGAAGTGTCCCTACTGCGACTTCAACAGCCACGTCCGCGCCAAGATAGACGGCGACGCGTGGACAAACGCGCTCACCCGCGAACTTGAAACCATCGCAGCCCGCCTCGATACGCGCCGCCCGCTCGTCTCGATCTTCTTCGGCGGTGGCACGCCGTCGCTAATGCCTGGCGCGACTGTCGCCAAGGTATTGCACACCGCCGAACGCTTGTTCGGCTTCGTGCCTGAAATCGAAATCACGCTGGAAGCAAACCCAACCAGCGTCGACGCAACCCGCTTCCGCGACTACCGCGCAGCCGGCGTCAACCGCGTGTCCCTAGGGGTGCAGGCTCTGAACGACGAAGACCTCCGCGCGCTCGGCCGCCTGCACACCGTCGACGAAGCACTACGCGCCGTCGCTCTAGCCCAAGCAACATTCCCGCGCGCCTCGTTCGACCTGATCTACGCCCGTCCCCGCCAAACGCTGGAGGCGTGGGACGCCGAACTCACCCGCGCGCTGGCACAAGGCTGCACGCACTATTCGCTCTACCAACTGACGTTCGAAGAAGGCACGCCGTTCCACGCGGCTCTCACGCGCGGCTCGATGCGCGAACTTGACACGGACACCGCAGCCTCGCTCTACGAACTGACGCAAGCGCGGATGAACGCGGCGGGCCTGCCCGCCTACGAAGTTTCGAACCACGCCAAGCCGGGCGAAGAGTCGCGCCACAACCTGATCTATTGGCGATACGGCGACTACATCGGCGTCGGTCCCGGCGCGCATGGCCGCCTCACGATCGGCGGCACGAAAATCGCGACGGCGACCGAACGCCAGCCCGAAGCGTGGCTCTCAGCTGTCACAGAGAGTGGCCATGGCCTCGAACGTTGGGAGCCGGTGACCGCGCACGAACAGGGCACGGAAGCGCTTCTCATGGGATTACGCCTCAGCGAAGGCATCGAACGCACGCACATCGAAAGCTTGCTCGGCCAAGCAATCCCGCAAACCCGCGTTGCAGCGCTCGAAACGCAAGGTTTCATCACGCATGCAAATGGCCGCCTCAGCACCACGCCGAAAGGCCGCCTGGTGCTGAACGCAATACTGAAAGAACTCGTCGCCTAGAAGCCCTGAGACTGGAACGTGCTCGACGCGGGGCTAATCACCGTTTGCCCGGCCGACGTCACTTCCATCACCGCAAGCCCGCGCTCCGTCATGCCGTCGGTGCGGAAGCGGAAGATGCCGTCGATACCGGAAAACCCGTTCGGGTCCGCGATATTCGCGCGCGTATAGCGCCGCCCCGGCGCGCCGCTGGCAAGCGTCGCCGACAACGCGATGGCGTCATAGGAAAGTGACGCAATCCGCGGCGGCTTCGACCCGTACAGCTGCTGATAGCGCGTGATGAAATTCACGCGCTGCTCTTGCGGCGGCACCGCGAACCAGCCGCCGTGCAGCGACGGCTCGCTTGCGACCGCGGGATCGTCCCACAAGCCGGTGCCGATGAACTTCACCTTGCGCGACTCGACCTTGTTGACCGCGAGGATCGGCCCCAGGCTGCGCAGCATCGTCCCGCCTTCGGGCAAGAAGATCGTGTCGAAGCCGAGCTTCGCGATCGCCTTCACCGCGGGTTCCAGAGACTGCGGGTTGGCGGGATAGGTTTGCACCGCCACAACTTCGCGCCCGCTCTGCGTGACGGTATTGCGGAACGCTTCTTCCACGCGCTGGCCGTAAGGTGTTTGCGGCACGAGCGCGACGAACTTTCCGCGCCCCTTCGAGACCGCATACGAAATCACCCGGCTCACCTCCTGCTCCGGCAGGAACGAGAGCAGGAACACGCCGTCGCCCGCGACCGTACGGTCGGTCGAAAACGCGACGACGGGAATGTTCTTCGCCCGCGCGATAGGCGCGACCGCCCGCACGTCGTTGGCAAGCAGTGGCCCCAAGATAACCTCGGCGCCTTTCGCGATCACATCGTTCGCAGCAGCCGCAGCAGTCTCGGGCGTCGGCCCCGTATCGCGCGGCATCAGCACCATGGAGCGTGCGCCCATGTCGAACATCGCCATCTGCGCGGCATCCAGCATCGCCTGCGCGACCGCCCGCGTTTCCTTGGACGAATGCTTGAGCGGCAGCAGAATGGCGATCCGAACCTGGCCTGCGACCGGTACAGGCGGCGGTTCCGACGGGGTGGGCACCACCGCGGTCGGCCGCGGCACGTCCGTTGTCACCGTCCGCGGCTTGTCTCCCCCGAACATGCCAAGGCCTTCGCAGCCGCTAAGGGCGACCCCCATCGTCATCAGCACGGCAATCGTCCACAATGCGCGGACGCGGCGGGCCGGGGCGGACTCGAACAAACGCGATGTCACGGATGGGCATCCTTCAAAACGGCGGAAAATATGGGTGGGAAGACTAGCGGCGGAGGCCAGCGAAGGCAATCGGACCAGGCCTTATCCCCAGGGCTCTACCTGGTCGCGACCCCGATCGGCAATGCAAGCGACATCACATTACGCGCGCTTCATGTGCTGAAAAACGCAGACGCCGTCTTCGCCGAGGATACGCGCGTCACGGCCAAGTTGCTCGCACTGCACGCGCTCAACCGGCCGCTCCACTCCTATCGCGAGCACAACGCCGATCGTGCCGAAATTGAAATCATTCGTGAGTTGGAAAAAGGCCACGCTGTCGCCCTGGTCAGCGACGCGGGCACGCCGCTGATCTCAGACCCTGGCCAGCGCCTCGTCGAGTCGGTGACGGCCCAAGGCCATCCGGTGTTTCCGATTCCGGGCGCCTCCGCAGCACTCGCCGCGCTGACAGCCTCCGGCCTCGCCGGCGATAAGTTTCTGTTCGCAGGCTTCCTGCCATCGCACGGCCCAGAACGCCGCCGCGCCATCCGCGAAGTCGAAACCGTGCCCGCAACGTTGGTCTTCTTTGAAGGCCCAAGCCGCCTCGCCGAAAGCCTCGCCGACCTCGCCGCGCTGTTGGGTGATCGCCCCGCTGCCGTCGCGCGCGAACTCACAAAGCTGCACGAAGAAATCCGCCGCGCGCCGCTCACCGACCTCGCAGCGCACTACGCACAGCATGGCGACGTCAAAGGCGAAATCGTGATCGTTGTCGCTCCACCCACCGCGAATGCCGGAGCAGTCGCCATCGACAAACTAGACCAGCAACTCGCCGAAGCGCTGAAACGCCACCCGGTGAAAGACGCCGCTGCCATCGTCGCAGCCGCGCTCGGCCTCCCCCGCCGCGAGGTCTACGCCCGCGCGCTCGAACTGAAGAAACAAGACGCGTGAGCGTCGAGCGCGAAAAGGCCCGCGCCCGCGGCACCGCAAGCGAATGGATCGCCACCGCCTACCTCGCCGCCAAAGGTTACAGAATTTTGAGCCGCCAGTTTCTGGCCAAGGGCGGCGAACTCGACATCGTGGCGCTCAGCCCTTTCTGGACGGACCGTACGCTCGTCTTCGTCGAAGTTCGCGCCCGCGCCACGGTTGAAGCCGCAGCCGAGTCAGTCGGCGCACTAAAGCGCCAACATGTTGAATCCGCCGCCGCACAGTTTCGCGCTCGAAAGCCAAAATTAAACAAACTACCGCATCGATTCGACCTGGTGTTGCTGGCGCCGGGCCGCTGGCCGCACCACATCATCGACGCCTGGCGCGTTTGAG